>NZ_JASPJR010000013.1:0-86719 GCF_030232065.1 Corynebacterium sp. MSK032
CTTATATAAGCCCGTTTTATGCGGCCTGACCAGCAAATAGGCTGAAAATCAGACACACTTTTTGTCACTTAACCCGCACTTTCTTTTTGGGTCTTCCTTTTTTTTTGGGGGGGGGGAGCATCCTGCGCGAACCAAGCCCCCGCAAACAGGCCGGCTCCGCGCCCGTCGTAAAGCGAACTAGTACGGCGAGACGGTGGAGCGGTGCATGTTGATGTCGATATCGCGATGGATCGGCGGGAACGCGCGCTGCGGACATGCCTCGCGGGAGCAGACCCTGCAGCCGGCACCGATTGGAGTGGCGGCGTCGAGGTCCGCGAGATCGAGACCATCGGCGTACACGGTGCGCTCAGCGTGACGGGCCTCGCAGCCCAAACCGATGGCAAAAACCTTACCTGGCTTGCCGAAACGTGCCGCGTGATGCTCCACGGTCCGCGAGATCCACATGTACGGCCGACCATCCGGCATGAGCGCGACCTGCCGCATGACCTTGCCGGGGTAGGAGAAAGTCTCGTAGACGTTCCACAGCGGGCAGGTACCGCCCGAATGCGTGAAGTGGAAGCCCGTGGCGGATTGACGTTTGGACATGTTGCCCGCGCGGTCGACGCGCACGAATGTCCACGGGATGCCGCGCAAGCTGGGGCGTTGCATCGTGGACAATCGGTGGCAGATGGTCTCGTAGCCGACACCGTAAGTGCGCGACAACAGCTCGATGTCGTAGCGCTTCGACTCAGCCATCGCATGGAACGACTCATACGGCAGAATCAGCGCCGCCGCGTAATACGTCGCGACTCCGCGCTGCGCCAGCTTCCGCGACTCCTCCGACATGAAATGCCCGGACGCGACGGCCTCGGAAATGGTCTCGCCCTGCTCCAAAAACCCCAGCTCCGTGGCCATGCGGAAGGCCCGCTGTCCCGGCGAGAGGTGCCGCGCGAGGTAGAGCGTCTTCGTCCGCCGATCAAGGCTGTGCTGCACATCGCCTAACGACGATTCCAGCGCAATCCGAATCCCATGGTCGTTGGACAGCCTGTCGGCCAGCACAGAGACCACATCGGTGGTCTCGTCGGTGATGCGCAGCTCGCGGGCCAGCTCCTCAGCGGCGGTGTCGACCGAAGCGATGTAGTTCTGGCGGGCGTAGAAGTAGTCGCGGACCTCCTCATGAGGCATGGTCAGCGCCTGTGAACCGGAGGCGGTGTCGGTGCTGTTGCCGAAGTTGCGCTCCTCGGTGGCCAGAGAGAGTTTGTCCGTGACGTTGCGGTAGCGGCGGTGAATGTCCACCATGATGCGGGCGATATCAGGGTGGTCGCGAACCATTTCCGAGATCTCCTGCAGATCCATGGGAGACTTAGCGATCTCCTTGTCCATTACCACGTCCTGGACCTCAGCGAGGAGGCGGGAGTCGTCATCTCGGGAGAAGAAAGTCGCGTCAACGCCGAATGTGTCCGTGATGCGGAGCAGCACGGGCACAGTCAGCGGGCGGACGTCGTGCTCAATCTGGTTGACGTAACTAGCCGAGAGGCCCAACGCCTGTGCGAGCGCAGCCTGGCTGAGGTCGCGCTCGCGGCGTAGCTGGCGGAGGCGGGATCCGACATAGGTTTTCGACATACTGCCCAGCATATCGCGGGCTTTGCTGAACTTGTGTAGAAAACCGTTGCAACCTTTGCTTACGTGTGTAGGTGCTGAGGTTCTCAGGCACGCTTCACGACGGCCCGGAGTCGACATGTCGATGAACACACAAAAACACCCAGCGAGGGCTGCAAGTGCAACCCTCGCTGGGTGTTGAAGTTAGGTCCTTGACCTAAGCCCTAAGCCGAGTGACTTAGAACTGACCCTCCTCGGTGGAGCCCTTCAGGGCGGTGGTGGAGGAGTTCGGGTCGACGGTGGTGGCGATGCGGTCGAAGTAGCCAGCGCCAACCTCGCGCTGGTGCTTGACAGCGGTGAAGCCGCGCTTCTCGGCAGCCTCGAACTCGCGGTTCTGCAGGTCGACGAATGCGGACATCTGCTCGCGAGCGTAGCCGTAAGCCAGGTCGAACATGCCGTAGTTCAGGGCGTGGAAGCCAGCCAGGGTGATGAACTGGAACTTGAAGCCCATCTTGCCCAGCTCGTTCTGGAACTTGGCGATTTCGTCCTTCTCGAGGTGAGCGGACCAGTTGAAGGACGGGGAGCAGTTGTAAGCCAGGAGCTGGTCCGGGTACTCAGCCTTGACGCCCTCAGCGAACTTCTTAGCCAGCTCGAGGTCCGGAGTACCGGTCTCCATCCAGATCATGTCAGCGTACGGAGCGTAGGACTTTGCACGCTCGATGCACGGCTCCAGGCCGTTCTGGACGTGGTAGAAGCCCTCGGAGGTGCGGTCACCGGTGATGAACTTCTGGTCGCGCTCATCAACATCGGAGGTGATGAGGGTAGCGGCCTCAGCGTCGGTGCGGGCGATGATGACGGTCGGGGTGTTGGAGACGTCAGCAGCCAGGCGAGCAGAGGTCAGGGTGCGGATGTGCTGCTGGGTCGGGATCAGGACCTTGCCGCCCAGGTGGCCACACTTCTTCTCAGAAGCGAGCTGGTCCTCCCAGTGGGTACCAGCGGCACCAGCGTTGATCATAGCCTTCTGCAGCTCGTAGACGTTCAGAGCGCCACCGAAGCCAGCCTCACCGTCAGCGACGATCGGCAGCAGCCAGTTGTCGACGGAGTCGTCGCCCTCGATGCGAGCGATCTCGTCTGCGCGGAGCAGAGCGTTGTTGATGCGACGAACGACGTTCGGCACGGAGTTAGCCGGGTACAGGGACTGGTCCGGGTAGGTGTGGCCGGAGAGGTTAGCGTCACCAGCAACCTGCCAACCGGAGAGGTAGACAGCCTTCAGGCCAGCGCGAGCCTGCTGAACGGCCATGTTACCGGTCAGTGCGCCCAGAGCGTTGATGTAGGAGTCGTCCTTAACGTTGACGCCTTCCCACAGGATCTCAGCGCCGCGGCGAGCGAGGGTGTTCTCCTCGACGACGGAGCCCTGGAGCTCAGCAACCTGCTCAGCGGTGTAGTCGCGGGTGATACCTTCCCAGCGCGGGTTCTCGTCCCAATCCTTCTGGATTTCGGCGGCGGTACGTGCCTTACCAACGTTAGACATAAACGGAGTCACTTCCTTTTGCTTGCTTTTTGAACTCCGGGTGCTGACTTAAGAACAATTCCGACAGAACCGATCTACAGGCTGACCCGATAGTGACCGCGGTGTCACGTGAATGCAGGGGCGCTAGCAAAATGCTGTACCCCTGCACGCAAACACGCGAACAAAAACAATGTCCGCTTCCGCGTGCCATGTCTCACATTTTGGGGCATAGCGCTACGTTCGTCAAGCAGCTTCCGATGTGAATTCAAGTATGTAATACGGATAACACTTGTGAAGATTGCAAACATTGTGATGTGTAGCTTGGCTTTAACAATTTTCGCCTGTGACCGGCCGGTACATTTGTACTGTTATTTCCCTATGGCTGGCTCGCTAATAATGTTCCCCCCGCTTTGGGGTGATTTATATTTTGGTAATTATCAAAGCTGGCCGTTAACAGTGTTTGGGGTTTAGGGGGTGTTTCGCTACCCCCGAAATTACGGCCGCAAAGGTAGAAACGGGCTTCTAAATACACTGCCGTTACACCGTCAGTACCCCGCCGGAGCATCCCTGGGTAGTGGCCAGGGTCTCGGTTGTCATCTCGCTTTTATGGTCTGGTTTGAAGGCGGAGACTGTAGCGACGTGATTGGTCGCTGGCCGTTGATGTGCAGGTCGTAATAGTAAATGCCTGTGAGGCACGACACTTTCCCATTGCGTGTGGTGTTCCGTGGCTGGAGGAAAGAGCGCCGGGGATGCTGCGGTCAATGCGGGTGGGGGAGGGCTGGTTGTGGCGTCAGGATTGAATGCCCGAATGGTCATCGGGGAGGGGTGGGGCCTGTTCGCGGGGTGCTCGTCGTAAAGCGAATGAAATGGCAAATGTGAGCGGCGCTATACCGGGCTGGCGGTTGGCGGTTATGGAAAAAGACGGTTCATAAGTGCGCCGAATCACATACAGTAGGGGAACAACGCATCCAGTGTGAGCCGCTGACGTGGCCATGGCTGGATGGGCAAATTGCAATCAATAGTTTTGAGGAGAGCAATGGCACAGCGTATTTCGGCAGGTGGAATGCAGGTCGCGAAGGTTCTTTACGACTTCGTTAATGACACCGCACTCCCCGCCGCCGGCATTGAGGACAAGGACGCGTTCTGGAACGGCTTCGGTGACATTGTCGCTAAGTACACTCCGCGCAACCGCGAGCTGCTGGTCAAGCGCGATGAGCTGCAGGAAAAGCTCGACGCTTGGTACAAGGAACACCCGGGCGAGCAGAATCAGGATGAGTACGTCGCATTCCTGAAGGAAATTGGCTACCTCGTTGACAACCCGGGTGACTTCCAGGTCACCACCGCTAACGTCGACACCGAGATCACTTCCACCGCTGGCCCGCAGCTGGTTGTGCCGGTCCTCAACGCCCGTTTCGCCATCAACGCTGCGAACGCACGCTGGGGCTCGCTTTACGACGCGCTGTACGGCACCAACGCTATTCCTGAAGATGGCGGTGCGGAGAAGGACACCCCGGGCTACAACAAGGTCCGCGGTGACCGCGTTATCGCATGGGGTCGTAACTTCCTGGACAAGGCTCTGCCGCTGGTTGACGGTTCCCACGCGGACGTCACCTCTTACGACATCGTCGACGGTCACCTGCAGGCAACCCTGGAAGGTGGCGCTACCTCCGGTCTGCGCGAGCCGGAGACCCTGGTCGGCTACACCGGTGATAAGGACGCGCCGGAGTCCATTTACTTCAAGCACAACGGTCTGCACATCCAGCTGCTGATTGACCCGGAGTCCCCGGTTGGCAAGACCGACAAGGCTGGCGTCAAGGACATCATCCTGGAAGCCGCTGTCACCAACATCATGGACCTCGAGGACTCTGTCGCCGCAGTTGACGCTGCAGACAAGACCCTGGGTTACACCAACTGGCTGGGCCTGAACGTCGGTGACCTCGCAGTCGAGTTCACCCGTGGCGGCAAGAAGCTGTCCCGTACCATCAACGACGACCGCACCTACACCGCTCTTGACGGTTCCGAGGTCACCCTGCACGGTCGTTCCCTGAACCTGGTCCGTAACGTCGGCCACCTGATGCAGAACCCGGCCATCCTCGACCGCGACGGCGAGGAGATTTTCGAGGGCATCATGGATGCCGTCGTCACCGCTGTGTGTGCAATCCCGGGCCTGGACCAGGACAACGCACGTAAGAACTCCCGTACCGGTTCGATCTACATCGTGAAGCCGAAGCAGCACGGCCCGGATGAGGCTGCATTCACCAACGAGCTGTTCGCAGACGTTGAGAAGCTGCTGGGTCTTCCGCACAACACCCTGAAGGTCGGCCTGATGGACGAGGAGCGTCGTACCTCCGTCAACCTGGACGCCGCCATCAAGGCTGTTTCCGAGCGTGTCGTCTTCATTAACACCGGCTTCATGGACCGCACTGGTGATGAGATCCACACCTCCATCCAGGCTGGTCCGATGTTCCGCAAGGCTGTCCAGAAGACCGCTCCATGGATGCTGGCTTACGAGGACAACAACGTCGACTCCGGTCTGGCACACGGCCTGCAGGGCAAGGCTCAGATTGGTAAGGGCATGTGGGCCATGACCGAGCAGATGGCCGAGCTGCTGGAGCAGAAGATCGGTCAGCCGAAGCAGGGTGCTTCCACCGCGTGGGTTCCGTCCCCGACCGGTGGTGTCCTGCACGCTACCCACTACCACGAGGTTGACGTCTTCGGCGTTCAGGACAAGCTGCTTACCGACGGTCGCCGCGACACCTTCGGTGATCTGCTCACCATCCCGGTAGCGGCAGCTAAGGCTGGCGAGCCGGGCGCTGACTGGTCCGATGAGGACAAGGCCAACGAGCTGGATAACAACTGCCAGTCCATCCTGGGCTACGTTATCCGCTGGGTTGAGCAGGGTGTTGGCTGCTCCAAGGTGCCGGACATCAACGATGTTGACCTGATGGAGGACCGCGCTACCCTGCGTATTTCCTCCCAGACTCTGGCTAACTGGCTGCTGCACGGTGTTGTCACCGAGGAGCAGATCATCGATTCGCTGGAGCGCATGGCCGAGGTCGTTGACCGCCAGAACGAGGGCGATGAGGCATACCTGCCGATGGCTCCGGACTTCGACAAGTCCATTGGTTTCCAGGCTGCCAAGGAGCTCATCCTCGATGGTGTGAACCAGCCGTCCGGTTACACCGAGCCGATCCTGCACCGCCGTCGCCTGGAGTTCAAGAAGCGCGAGGGCATCGACCAGGATTAATTCTTGGTCGGGCTGCGGCTGCCGAGCCTGAAATAACAAAATAGATACCCAAACTGCCGGCGCGCATGCGCGCCGGCAGTTTTGTTTTTCGTGCAGGGCGAGCTTGTGCCGGGAGCACTCGCATTGGGTGCTCGGGTTGGAATCGCACCATGATTCTCAGATTCGAGATACCCGGGTTCACAAGCGGGGTAGGGGCAACGTTGCTAGCGTTGATTGGGAAGTTAATTGAGAAAATGCAGTCTGCAACGTCCAAGGAGCTGCGACCCCCCCCCATGACTAATTCCACGACCGACAGTGCTACCAACCTCGCTAAGGCCAAAGAATTCCTCCATAGCGCGGGCGCAATCCTCTTTGACCTCGACGGAGTGATTACCCCTACCGCCGATGTGCACGAGCAGGCGTGGGCGGACATGTTTAGTGACTACTTCGAGCACAAGGGTGTCTCGGCCTACACAGAGGAGGACTACTTCACCTACCTCGATGGCCGCCGCCGCGATGAGGGCATCGCAGCAATCCTGGAATCTCGCGGCATTTCGCTGCCGCACGGTAGCGATGAGGACACAGCGAAAGACGAGACGATTGTCGGACTCGGGAAGCGCAAAAATGATGACTTCTTGGCGCGAGTCGAGAGGGGAATTGAGGCCTACCCGGGGTCGGTTGCGCTGCTCGACGAGTTACAGGGCGCGGGGGACTCGTCGGCAAGCGAAAAACCGCAGTTGGCGGTGGTTAGCTCGTCGAAGAACGCGGTGCCGGTGCTGACGGCCGCTGGGCTGCGTGAGCGGTTCGTGGAGATTGTTGACGGCGTGGTGGCGCATGAGAACAACCTGCCGGGTAAGCCAGCCGCCGATACTTTCGTGTACGCGGCGAAGAATCTGGGGGTGGCGCCGCGCGATGCTGTGGTGGTCGAGGATGCCATCAGTGGTGTGCAAGCGGGTGCAGCCGGCGCATTTGGTCTGGTCATTGGTGTTGACCGCGGTGCTGGTGCGGAAGCGCTGCGCCGAGCGGGCGCCGACGTTGTGGTCAGTGACTTGGCGGCACTCGTCTAGGCTGGCTCGTGACAAATGGCTGAGACAAAACCGGAAGGCATCATGGCCAACGATTCGACCACGGCAGCAGTCGACGAGACCGAGCGTGTGATTCCGCAGGGGCAGGGTCACGACGCGGAGACCGCAGAGGCTGAAAAACAGGAGGAGACGGTGTCCCCAGTTCGTCGTAAGCAGCGTCGTAACTTCCCGGCGGATCGTGCGGATAAGCACCACCACCTTGTAAATGCCGAGGGACTCATGGACCGAGACATCACTCCGGTCGATGAGTGGCGTCTGATTGAGACGAAGCCGAACGGCCTCCCGCTCGGTTTGGGCGAGACGCTGTTTGCGCTGTCGAACGGGTACATCGGCATGCGTGGCAACCCGCCGGAGGGCCGTGACTCCAGTGAGCACGGCACTTATATCAACGGTCTGCATGAGACCTGGCCGATTAGGCACGCCGAGGACGCCTACGGCCTAGCCCGTCAGGGGCAGACGATTGCCAATGCTCCGGACGCCAAGGCAATGCGTCTCTACATTGACGATGAGCCCCTGCGTCTCGGCAATGCTGAGGTCAGCGACTACGAACGTAGCCTGGATTTCCGCGAGGGTGTGCTGCGTCGTCGGTTCATTTGGCGCACCCCGGGTGGCAAGCGCGTTCGCGTCACCTCTGAGCGCATGGTGTCTTTCCAGGAAAAGCATGTCGCCGCGATGAGTCTGGAAGTCGAGCTGCTGGATGCGGATGCTGCGGTGATGATTAACTCGCAGATCCTCAACCGCCAGGACGGCGAGGACGAATACCACGATGCCGCTAAGGCGCAGGGCACCGAACTGGATCCCCGTCGTGCCGAGGCGCTGGAAGACCGCGTTCTCATTCCGGCATTTCAGTCGGAATCGGCGCACGGGCAGCGCTCGACGCTGGGCTACCGCTGCGCGAACTCCGGTATGACCGTGGCTACCTCCATGGACCACACCTTTACTGTCCGCACTCCCGACGGCACGGAGCCGTTCGTAGAGATTTCGCAGTCGACCGAGCCGGATGTGGCCAGCTCCCTGTTCAACCTGGATGCGCCGGTCGGCACTGTCATACGCCTGGAGAAGCTGGTCGCGTACCACTCCTCCCGTAAGGTGCGTGCTGAAGAGCTGGCATTCCGCTGTGAACGCACCCTGAACCGCGTCGGTCGCATCGGCATGCTGGGGCTGATGGAGAACCAGGAGGAGTGGCTCGAACGCTTCTGGGAGCGCTCTGACGTGGTCATTTACAATCAGCCGGAGATTCAGCAGGCAGTGCGCTGGAACATTTGGCAGATTATCCAGGCCGCCGCCCGCGCCGAATTCCAAGGCGTCCCGGCCAAGGGAATGACCGGCACCGGCTACGGCGGCCACTACTTCTGGGACACGGAAATCTACGTGACCCCATTCCTTACCTATACGTCGCCGCAATTCTCGCGCAATGCCATGCGTTTCCGCTGGGACATGCTCGAAGCCGCGTGGGCGCGTGCCGACGAACTGGCGCACGACGGTGCCCTCTTCCCGTGGCGCACTATCAATGGTCAGGAGTCCTCGGCCTACTTTGAGGCCGGCACGGCGCAGTACCACATCGATGCGGACATCGTGTACGCGATGATGAAGTACGTCTATGCCTCCGGCGATGAGGAGTTCCTGCTCAAGGAGGGCACGGATCTGCTGCTCGGCACGGCCAGGTTTTGGATGTCGCTGGGCTTCTTCGATGCCGAACAGCGAGAGTTCCAAATTCACAGCGTCACCGGTCCGGATGAGTACAACACCGTGGTGAACAACAACCTGTACACCAACGTGATGGCGCAGTATAACCTGCGGGTTGCTGCGGACGTCGTCAAGCAGATGAAGCGTGATCGCCCTGCTGCCTATCGCGAACTGACCAACCGCTTCGACCTCACCGAGCGAGAGGTTGAAGAATGGGAGCAGGCTGCTGAGGCGATGTACATCCCGTTCGATGAGAAGCTCGGCATTCACCCTCAGGATGACCAGTTCCTACTGCGTAAGCGCTGGAATCTCGACGATCCCGAGGTCGGACCCCTGCGCCCGCTGCTGCTGCATTACCACCCGCTGACGATTTACCGGCACCAGGTCATTAAGCAGGCG
The DNA here is from genome assembly GCF_030232065.1 of Corynebacterium sp. MSK032. NCBI lineage: Bacteria > Bacillati > Actinomycetota > Actinomycetes > Mycobacteriales > Corynebacteriaceae > Corynebacterium > Corynebacterium sp. MSK032. The sequence goes on from NZ_JASPJR010000013.1 coordinate 9,485, forward strand.
GACGTCGTCCTCGCACTGTTCCTCATGGGCAATCGCTTTACGACGGAACAAAAGCGCGCAGACTACATGTATTACGATCCGCTCACCACCGGTGATTCCTCGCTGTCCGCCGTTGTGCAGTCCATTGTTGCGGCCGAGTTGGGCTTGCAGGAGCAGGCAATGGACTTCTTCCTCCGCGGACTCTATGTGGACCTGGCGAACTTGCATGGCAACGCTGCCGATGGTGTCCACGTCGCATCTGCCGGTGGTGTGTGGCAGTCCCTGGTCTATGGCTTCGGTGGTTTCCGCGATCATGACGGCCGCTACAGTATTGACCCGCGTCTGCCGGAGGACTGGAGTGGTCTGACGTACCGAGTCACTATTCGTGGTTGTCGTATCCGAGTGACGGTGCGCGGGCGCACGGTGGAAGTCGTCCTGGAGGAGGGAGACCACCAGGTTGGGCCGATTATGGTCGCAGGCCATGAGGTAATCATTGGCCCGGAGCCGTTGACCGTGGTGATGGCGAACTCGGATCAGAGCGAGGATTAGTCGGACGGCTTCGGCCGTACACGGCGCCAATGGGGGGGGATTGCCTGTTGGGGGTGGTTGTTTGGGCCTTTGGGGAATTCGGCAGGGGTAAAAATAAAGAATTTCGCAACATAATTATTGAGTATTAAATCCGTCCACCTGAGAAAAGTGGGCGGTTTTTTATTTTCGTGCTATTTATGTTGCGTTATTAGCTGGTTAGGGCAGGTGAAAAATCGGCAAAAGTCGGGGTAGGCGCGTTTTTATGGTGGGGGAGAGGGTTTATGCAGTGACGACGTCAGAAGTGGCTAAAATGCGATAACCTGAGAAAAGGCGGAGAAAAGACCTAGGTAACCTGTGAAAATCCCCACCCAAAAGGGGGAAAAATGTTTACCAGGCGCTGTGTGACTTTAGAGTGAATATGACACTGGAGGTGCCATGACTGTTAAAAGTTCAAACCGTGACGCAATCGCGCACGGCAAAATTAATGTAGAACCGCTGCGCGAGCAGCCCAAATACCCTTCATGGGCTCTGAAGCTGACCATGGCCGTCACTGGCGTGCTGTTTGGTCTCTTCGTTATTGTCCACATGCTGGGTAACCTGAAGATTTTCGCTGGCGAGGAAGACTTCAACGCATACGCGACCTTCCTGCGCACTGTCGGTGCTCCGGCAGTTCCGAACGAGGGCATTCTGTGGATTTTCCGCATTGTCCTGCTGGTAGCTATTGTCCTGCACATTTTCGGTGGCCTCACCCTGGCTGCACGTGCTAAGCAGTCCCGCGGCAAGTTCCGCCGTCAGGGCATGGTGTCCAGCTGGAACACCTTTACCGCACGTTCGATGGTGATCACCGGCATCGTGCTGCTGGCCTTCATCATCTTCCACCTGCTGGACCTGACCATCGGTGCTGGCGTTGCTCCGTCTTCTTTCGAGCACGGTGAGGCATACCAGAACGTGGTTGCGTCCTTCTCGCGTCCGGGTGTTGTTGTTTGGTACATCATTGCGCAGCTCGCTCTGCTGCTGCACCTGTCCCACGGTCTGTGGACCGCTACTTCCGACCTCGGTATCACCGGTAAGCGCTGGCGCAAGGTTCTGCTGTTCCTGTCCGGCCTGCTGCCGCTGCTGGTTGTTGTCGGCAACATCTTCATCCCAGTCGCCGTCCTGACCGGTCTGGTCTCGTAGGTCGAGGAGGAAATTTACTATGACTAACACTGAAGCAACCGTCGCTGCGGACTTCCGCGCGCCGGAAAGCGCTGTCGACGGGGTCAAGATCGGCAAGGTTCTGTCCGATAACTCCCCGGGTGACAAGGTCTCCATGAAGGACCACTGGCAGTACCAGAAGGATCACGCCAACCTGGTTTCGCCGCTGAACCGTCGTAAGTTCCGCGTCATGGTCGTCGGTACCGGCCTGGCTGGCGGCGCTGCCGCTGCTGCCCTCGGTGAGCTCGGCTACGACGTGCAGGTTTTCACCTACCACGACGCTCCGCGCCGTGCGCACTCCATTGCTGCACAGGGTGGTGTCAACTCCGCTCGCGGTAAGAAGGTCGACAACGACGGCGCTTACCGCCACGTCAAGGACACCGTTAAGGGCGGCGACTACCGCTGCCGCGAGAACGACTGCTGGCGTCTGGCTGTCGAGTCCGTCCGCGTCATCGACCACCTGAATGCGATCGGTGCTCCGTTCGCTCGCGAGTACGGCGGTACCCTGGCAACCCGTTCCTTCGGTGGTGTGCAGGTCTCCCGTACGTACTACACCCGTGGTCAGACGGGTCAGCAGCTGCAGCTGTCGACTACCTCGGCTCTGCAGCGTCAGATTGGTCTCGGCAACGTCGAGATCTTCACCCACAACGAGCTGGTTGACATCATCGTCGCCGACGGCCGTTGCCAGGGTGCCATCATGCGTAACCTCATCAATGGTGAGCTGACCGTTCACACTGCTCACGCAGTCATTCTGGCTACCGGTGGTTACGGCAACGTCTACCACATGTCCACGCTGGCCAAGAACTCCAACGCTTCGGCCATCATGCGTGCATACGACCAGGGTGCTTACTTCGCATCCCCGTCCTTCATCCAGTTCCACCCGACCGGTCTTCCGGTCAACGCGCACTGGCAGTCGAAGACCATTCTGATGTCCGAGTCCCTGCGTAACGACGCACGTATTTGGACCCCGAAGAAGAAGGGCGACGAGCGCCCGGCCAACGACATCCCGGAGGACGAGCGCGACTACTTCCTGGAGCGTCGCTACCCGGCATTCGGTAACCTCGTCCCTCGTGACGTCGCTTCCCGTGCCAACTCTCAGCAGATTAACGCCGGCTACGGTGTTGGCCCGCTGAAGAACTCCGTCTACCTGGATCTGCGTGACGCAATTGAGCGCCTGGGCCAGCCGGTCATCAAGGAACGCTACTCGAACCTGATTCAGATGTACGAAGAGGCAATCGGTGAGGACCCGTACAAGGTTCCGATGCGTATTGCTCCGACCTGCCACTTCACCATGGGTGGCCTGTGGTCTGACTTCAACCAGATGACCTCCATCCCGGGTCTGTTCACCGGTGGCGAGGCATCCTGGACCTACCACGGTGCAAACCGTCTTGGTGCAAACTCCCTGCTGTCCGGTTCGGTCGACGGTTGGTTCACCCTGCCGTTCACCATTCCGAACTACCTCGGCCCGCTGCTCGGTACCGACCGCCTGGCTGAGGATGCCCCGGAGGCCAAGGAAGCACTGGACCGCGCTCAGGCTCGCCTGGACAAGCTGATGAGCATCCAGGGTAAGCACGGCGCTGAGTACTTCCACCGTCAGCTCGGTGAGATTCTCTACCGCGACTGTGGTGTGGCTCGTAACAAGGAAGACCTGGCTCGCGGTATCGAGGAGATCCGCGAACTGCGTAAAGCATTCTGGTCTGACCTTTTCATCCCGGGTGAGCCGAACGAGATGAACCAGCAGCTCGAGTACGCTAACCGCGTTGCTGACTACATCGACCTCGGTGAGCTCATGTGTGTCGACGCCCTCGACCGCGATGAGTCCTGCGGTGCTCACTACCGCGATGACCACATCTCCGAAGATGGCGAGGCAGAGCGCGATGACGCTAACTGGTGCTTCGTTTCCGCATGGGAGCGAGGCAACAATGGTCCTGCATGGGATCAGTCCGGTCACGAATTCATTCGCCACGCCGAGCCGCTCACCTTCGAAGCCGTCCCGCTCATGACAAGGAACTACAAGTAATGAAACTGCACCTTGAAATCTGGCGCCAAGCAGGTCCGAACGTCGAGGGACACTTTGAATCCGTTGACGTTGACGACGCCGTCGCAGAGATGTCGATCCTGGAGCTGCTTGACCACGTCAACTCCAAGTACGTCGAGTCCGGCAAGGAGCCGTTCGCGTTCGCATCTGACTGCCGTGAGGGTATCTGTGGTACCTGTGGTCTGAACGTCAACGGTCGTCCGCACGGCCCGGGCCAGAACACCCCGACCTGTCAGCAGCGTCTGCACCAGTTCAGCGATGGTGACACCCTGAAGATCGAGCCGATGCGCTCCGCCGCATACCCGGTCATCAAGGACATGGTCGTTGACCGCTCCGCTCTGGACCGTGTCCTCGAGCAGGGTGGCTACGTCTCCATCAACGCTGGTACCGCTCCGGATGCAGATACTCTGCACCTGAACCACGAGACGGCTGAGTTCGCACTTGACCACGCAGCCTGCATCGGCTGTGGTGCTTGTGTCGCAGCTTGCCCGAACGGTGCTGCACACCTGTTCACCGGCGCAAAGCTGGTTCACCTCTCCCTGGTCCCGCTGGGTAAGGAAGAGCGTGGCAAGCGTGCTCGCAAGATGGTTGACGAGGTCGAAGGCACCTTCGGTCCGTGCTCCCTCTATGGTGAATGTGCTGACGTCTGCCCGGCAGGTATCCCGCTGACTGCGGTTGCCGCCGTTACCAAGGAACGAGCTCGTTCGTTCTTCCGCGGTAAGGACGACTAAACTCTTTCTCGATTAGAGTTTTCCAGAAGGGACATAGATTATGGCGAATGCAGTCAAGCGTTACCAGGGCGAAGAGCACTTCGTCGACGGTTACGTGCCTCAGAGCATGAATGCCGAATACTCCTCGCTTCACAAGAGCATTACCTGGATTGGCATGGGACTCATGCTCGCCTCTCTGGCGGCTTGGGGCACCTTCATTTTCGGTCTCGCAACGACCGTTTTTGCCGACCAGACTGCTGCCTCTCACAGCAACGGTTTCCTGGCTAAGGATGCCGCCAACTACACCGACTACACCGGTGGTTGGAACTTCGACGGCAGCGTGTTCATGTGGGCTGGCCTGGTAGTCGGACTGGTTATGGTTATTGCGGGTCTGGCCTGCATCTCCATCGGTCGTCGTGACTACAAGGCTTACCGAAAGGAATTCGGCACTCACCACTAAAGGCTTGCCCCAGTTTAAAGGGGCTCGCCTCTAGGCGGATGCAACGCTAGCCTTTTGAACTAGCACCTCCACAGTTGATGCCACTGTGCACAGTGCGCTGGGGTAGGGAAGTATTGAGAAGTACCTCTCTCACCAACAGCGGACTGCGGCGCGGTGGCATTTTCGCGTTTTCGGCGCCTAATCTATACACATGGATAACAACCCCGCTAAGCTCCCGGCAGCTGTAGATACGGTCTCGGACCGTCTCGAAGTTCCCGGGCCATCACCAGAGGTTGAGGCGGAAAAACGTGCGCAACTGCGTAAGGCTAAGGCCTTCGCTACGATGCTGCTGGTCATCGCAACCGCTGTGTATTTCACATGCCGCGGTATTGAGTCTTCACACTTATCCGCAGGCGAAGTTGTGCCCGCGTGGGTGGGCTACGTTCGCGCTGCTTCTGAGGCTGGCATGGTCGGTGCCCTCGCCGACTGGTTCGCAGTCGTAGCTCTGTTCCGCCACCCGCTCGGCATTCCTATCCCACACACCGCTATCGTCCGCCGCAAGAAGGACCAGGTCGGTGAGTCCCTGGCGCAGTTCGTCGGTGATAACTTCCTGAACCCCGCTTTGATTGTGGACAAGGTGCGTAAGGCCGAGATTCCTGAGCGTATCGGCGAATGGCTGGTAGCGCCGGGAAACGCCGACAAAGTGTCCGCAGAGGTCGGTAAGTTCACCGGAAATGTGCTGGAGGCGATTAATCCTGACGATGCCGCCGCAGTGCTGAAGTCAGCAGTCATCGACGAAGTTGCAGCCCCGGAGTGGGGGCCACCAGCGGGTAAGGTTCTCGAGCAGCTGATCGAAGAAGGGCGCACCGAGCCTATTGTCCAGCAGATGGCTGAGTGGCTGCACCGGAAGTCGCTGGGCTCGCAGAATCTTATCGACCGACTCGTCGGAGAGCGCGCCCCCTCCTGGGCACCGAGCTTTGTCAACGATCTCATCGGCGACAAGGTCTATCGCGAGCTGGTTGATTGGACCTGGCAGGTGCAGCATGACCCTAAGCACGACGCGCGCCTGGCGCTCCACCGCTTCCTCACGCAGCTCGCCGTTGATTTGCAGAACGACGAGAAGACCATCGCCAAGGTCGAAGAAATTAAGACTGACATTCTTTCGTCCGCCGCTGTCACACAGGCACCGGCGAAGATTTGGGCATCAACATCCGCAAAGCTTGTCGACGCTGCCCGCGACCCGGACTCCCTGCTCCGTCGGAAGGTCTCGGAAACGGCCGCCCGCTACGGCGAGCGAATCCAGTCCGATCCTGAGTTGCGCAAACGAATGGACCGCCGTCTGGAAGCGGCTGTCGTCTTCATCGCTGAGAACTACGCGGGCGAGATTACCTCGATCATTTCCGAGACCGTCGAGCGTTGGGACGCCGATGAGGCTTCCGACAAGATTGAACTGATGGTCGGTCGCGATCTGCAGTTCATTCGCGTTAACGGCACTGTTGTCGGATCACTGGCCGGTTTGGCTATTTACACCCTGTCGACCTTGGTGTTTGGGGCTATTTAGCAGCACAACCCAGCACATCAGACCGTGTGCGTTAGCATGTAAAAAGCAATGCATCCCTGTTAAAGGAGTTGTTCCCCCGGTGCGCCTGTTACCATCTTTGCCCAGTCTTGCGGATTCGCCGCTGATGGCAATTTCCGTCTATGTGGACGTCCTGTTTCAGTTCGCCATTCCGTTTGTCATCGGCATCTTGGCGCTAATCGGTGCGGTGCTTGTCATCACCACCCGCGCGGATGCCTTTGACGCTGCAGACCGCAAGAGCCGCAACGTCTGGGCCGGCATGCTGGTCGGTTCGGCTATCTTCCTACTCCTGCCGTGGCTGGGCTGGGCAATGCTGGGCATCCCGCTGATTGCCGGACTAGTCATCACGGGGATTTACTGGTTGGATGTTCGCCCACAGATCAAGGACATTTTGTCGAACGCACAGGGCGGTTATTAGTCCCGGGCGGGTGTTAGTCCAGGGCGGGTGTTAGCCCGCACAACTGAGAAAGTGTCTGGGTTTATGACAGTTTCTGGGTGAAAAACCCGGTGATTTTGTCATAAACCCAGACACTTTCTTTTTTTGGGGGGATAGGGATAGGTCTGGCTCCCCGAAAACCTACTGGAACACCACGGTAACCTACTGGAACACCACGGTGCGGTTGCCGTAGACCTGCACACGGTCCTCCAGGTGCCAGCGCAAACCGCGGGCGAGGACCTGCTTCTCCGCATCGCGCCCCTCACGCTGCATGTCCGCAGCGGTGTACTTGTGGGAGACACGCATGACGTCCTGCTCAATAATCGGGCCGTCGTCGAGGTCCTCAGTGGCGTAGTGGCAGGTGGCACCGATGAGCTTCACACCACGTCGATAAGCCTGCAGGTACGGGCGCGCGCCCATGAACGACGGCAGGAAGCTGTGGTGGATATTGATTGCGCGGCCTTCCCACTTCTCGCACAGATCCGGCGGCAGAATCTGCATGAAACGTGCGAGCACGATGGCATCCGGGTTTTCGGCATCGACAATCTCGGCGACCTCATCGAATGCCTTACGCTTGCCGACGGCATCCTTGGGGAAGGGCACGTGGCGGAAGGGAATGTCATACGCTGCGACCAGTGGCTCCAGATCGCGGTGGTTACCAATTACTGCAGCGATTTCCATCGGATAGTCGGACTGTGCGACGCGGCCGAGCAGATCCTGCAGGCAGTGGCCTTCCTTGGTCACCAGGATGACAGCGCGCTTCGGGACAGCGTTGTCGGTGACCTTCCAGCGGACCTCAGGGCCCCAATCACCGACGAGCTCAGCGAACTTCTCGCGCAGCTCTTCTACCGTCAGGTCGAGAGCGTCGGCGCGGACCGCCTGGCGAGTGAAAAACCATCCGGTCTCCGGGTCGGAGAAGAAGTCCGCCTCGGTAATCCACGCACCTATGTCGGACAGGAAGGTCGACAGGGTGGAAACGATACCGGTACGGTCTGGACAGCCGAGCGAGAAGATGTACTGGCGCTCGGTGGGAGTACCGCTATTTGCGGTGATGAGAGAGCGAGTCATTCTCGGTATCTTACCTGCTAGCTAAAGGTAAGTTCGCTCACGGTCGACAAAGGCAGATTTGCGCCCGTCAGCGTCAACGCCAGGCCCTCCCCGGTGACGTGCGCTTCCTCCACCTGCATACCGTGGCCGATGTCGTAGCTCAACAGCGTACCGCTCGCTTCTCCCAGCCAGCCGGCCAGGCCATCGAGGTTTAAGCCGAGGATTGAGCCGCCCTCCAAGTTGATTTCGATATGACCGCCGTTGGCAATCGGGCGGAACTTGGAGGTCGCAAATCCGGAGGCGAATTCAATGTTGAACAGGCCTTCGTCCGGCAACGGCGTGATTGTGGAAGCGCGTACACCGCTTTCCCGGTTAATTAGCGCCTGCAGCAGTTGAGGTGGGATTGTGACGTCTACTCGCAGCGACTCTGCCGTCGGATCCGCACGATTGCTCAGATCCACGTTTTCCAGGTGCACTTCCGCTGCCGGGTCACCGTTGATCTCCGGTGCGCCACCCAGCGCCTCCGGGTTCTTGACCTCCAGTGTGTTCGGAGTGGACAGATCCATCGAGGGCACTGACTTGGTGGCCAAGGCGAGCAGTATCGGGCGGGTGCCGAAAGAAACCTTGGGGTCTTCAGTGACCGTCGCACCACGCTCTTCGGCGGAGGTGCGGTAGCCGTCGGAAATCTCCTTGCTCACGAACATCCGGACGCCGATTTCGCCGGCGATCGCAATGAGCGCCACCACGATGATGACACCGAGGACGGTGGGCAGGACTTTGACGCTCGACGAGCGTTTAGCAGAACTCATGGTTCCCAGTCTTGCTTAACGACGGCTCCGTCGCTACCACTTATCTTCGCCCGGTATCCGTCCCCTCGGTGTCGCCCCGGAGTGCCCCCCCCCAGTGCGCAACCTACTTAGCGACGTAGTCCGCCAGCACAGCGGTCTCAGCGTTGAGGACGCGTTCCAGGTACGGAGCTGCCTTCTCCTCGAGCTTGCCGCCGAGCAGCGGCACGTTGATGGAGAACTCGGAGTTGGTGGTCAGCACTGAACCTTCACCCTGGGCGGTGAGCTTCTGGGACGCACTGAAGGACGCCGGTACGCCCGAAGCTTCTGTGGTCACGGTGGAGGTCGCGCCGTCGTCGTTAAGCGGGCTGATGACGAACGTGCGCGTCATGCCGACCCCGGACTTGACGAACTTCTGTGCCTGCGCCGGAATCTTGTCAGCAGAGACGGTCTGGCGAATCACGACGGTGGTGCCAGCGTCGGTGGTCTCGAACTTTTCCACCTTGCCGTCAGCCGCCGAGAAACGGTTTGCGACCTTCTCCCAGAAACCGGCGTCGGTGAGGGCCTCGTAAACCTTCTCAATCGGCTGGTCGAAGTTGACGGTGTGCGTGTTAGTCGTAGTCATGCGCTTGATGATACGTAATTTGCACTACGCTAGGGGCGTGGAAAATCTCGACCAATCGCCGAACCCAATTCACCTGACCTCCGACATGGAAGAAGCCATCGATGGGCTTGCGGGGCTAGAGGGGGTGGAGCTCAGCACGCATACCGCTTTCGCGGATTTGACGACGCTCCGCCTCGGCGGGGTGCCGCGTGCCGTCGTCCGGTGTAGCACGACGGACGCTGTGGTCGATGTTGTACGCGCGCTTGACGACGCTAACGTGCCCCTCCTCATCGTGGGAGGCGGATCCAACCTGGTGGTAGCCGATGAACTCGAGCCGCTGGTGGCCGTGGTGATCGAGGCCGACAACGTGACCATGAGCACTCGCGGACACGGGCTGGAGTCCGTGTCGGCAATCGTGGAGGCCGAGGCCGGTGCGGTCTGGGACGAGGTCGTGGAGATGAGTGTCGACGCAGGTTTTGGCGGCCTTGAATGCCTGTCGGGTATTCCGGGATCGGCCGGAGCCACTCCGGTGCAGAACGTTGGCGCCTACGGTGCTGAGGTGTCGCAGGTCCTGGACTCGGTGCAGCTTTACGATCGCGCAACCGGCTCGGTCGAGTGGGTGGAACCGGAGTCTCTCGACCTTTCCTACCGCTACTCGAACCTGAAGTTCACCGCACGGGCAGTGGTGCTGGCCGTGCGGTTCGAGCTCAGTGTGGATGGCATGTCCGCGCCACTTCGCTATGGCGAACTGGCGCGGCGCCTGGGCGTCGACGAGGCCGAGGCTGCGGCTGGCGAGATTCGCAGGCCGGCTGAGTTGGTGCGCGAAAAGGTGCTTGAGCTGCGCCGGGGCAAGGGCATGGTGCTCGAAGATGCTGACCGCGATACCTGGTCGGCGGGTTCTTTCTTTACCAACCCGATCATTCCGGAGAACTCGGTGGAGGCCGTGCGTGCAAAGGTTGCCGCGCTGCGTGGGGCCGATGAGGCCGCGAATATGCCCGCATTCCCCGCTGGCCCCGGCCACGAGGGAGCCGTGAAGCTCTCGGCGGCGTGGCTTATCGAGCGCGCCGGGTTCCCGAAGGGCTACCCCGGTGACGGTGCGCCCGCACGACTGTCGACTAAGCACACTCTTGCCCTGACCAACCGCGGGGAGTCCGGCGACGGTACGCCTACGACCGCCGCCGACTTGGTGGCTTTGGCGCGCGATGTGCGCGCTGGCGTGGAAAAGGCCTTCGGCGTGACCCTGGTGCCCGAGCCGGTGTGGGTCGGCGTGAGCATCGATTAGGCCCGCGGCGGGTGGCTGATGGCCAGTGGGGGCGGACTGGAGAGGCTGGCGTGCCTGATGGGGCTGGCGGGCTTGATGGGGGGGCGCTGGAGTCGCTGGAGCCGCTGAGTAGTCCTCAGCTTGCGCTCCCGGGCCTTCTCTCAGGGTCGGGGATAGAGAAAGTGACTAGGTTTATGACATGTGAATATTATTCACCCTCAGTTTTTTGTCATAAACCTAGTCACTAAGTCTGGGGGGGGAGCCGGGGTCCGCCTTAAAGGGATAGGAGCCCGCTCTACTCAGGCCCCTATCCCAACTACAAAACCACCGTGAACTAATGGTGCTTGCGGTGGGAAAGCGAATCGACGCTCTGGCCCTTCTGCTCCAGCTGCGTGAGCAGCACGTCGCGGACATCGCGGCGGCGGACCTTGCCCATCTGGTCGCGAGGAAGTTCCTCCAGGTGGAAGAATGCGCGCGGCACCTTGTACCGGGTCAGGTTGTCGTAGCAGTGGTCGCGGTAGGCGTCGGAATCCAGTCGGGCGTAGTCAGCAAGGGTGATGGCGGCCACGACCATCTCGGAGCCGTCACTCTTCGGGAGGCCGACGACCGTGGCATCGGTGATGTCTGGGTGGGAGAGCAGTACTTCCTCGACCTCGGCCGGGTAGACATTGAAGCCACCGGTGATGATGACCTCCTTGATGCGGGCAACCAGCTTGATGAAGCCGTCCGACTCCATGACTCCGACATCGCCGGTGCGGTACCAACGATCGCCAGCGGGAAGCTCAGCAGGCCCATCGGTGAAGGACTTCTCCGTTGCCTCCGGGAGGTTGAGATAACCGGCGAAAACCTGTGGGCCTCGGACGATGACCTCGCCCTCCTCGCCGTCAGCGCGGAGCTTGGTGGGATCTTCGGGGTCAACGATGGCGACCTCGGTGTCAGGGAATGGCAGGCCAACGTAGCCCGGGCGGCGGTTGCCGTCCATCGGGTTGCCGACGATAATCGGTGACGTTTCGGTGAGGCCGTAGCCTTCGACAAGACGCCCGCCAGTGAGTTTCTCCCACTTCTGCACAAGGGAAACCGGCAGGGTAGCAGCACCGCAGAAGGCGAACTTCACGCCGGAGAGGTCGACATTATCGCGCTCGGCGGCTTCGACAATCTTCTCGTAGAGAGTCGGCACACCAGGCACCCATGTCGGGCGATTGTTCTTCATCACCTTCATAATCAGCGGAATCTCCGGTGCCGGCACCAGCACCAGTTCAGCGCCAATCAGCATGGACAAGTTGGTGACAATGGTCAGGCCGTAGGCATGGAACATCGGCAGAACGCCGAGGGAGATTTCCCGCTCCTTGCCAAGGCCCGGCACCCAGGCCTTGCCCTGCAGAATGTTCGCTACCAACCCCTGGTGACTCAACTGTGCGCCCTTTGGCGAGCCCGTGGTGCCAGAGGTGTACATCATCACTGCAGTGTCATCGGCAGTGATGGACTCATCGGCCTGGAGGTCGTGGCCGTCTCCGCCGACGGCGTCGTGAAGCAAAGCGTCAAAACCCATGACCTGCGGTGCGGAGGAGTGCAGCTTAGCGCGGGCGGCGCGGAGTTTCGGCAGCGGGATCGACAGGGCGGTGCGCATGACAAACGGCAGGTCCTGCAGCATATTGACCGCGATGATGGTCTCGAGCGGGGTGTTGTTGCGGAGGTCTTCAAGTACGGGGACGATCTTGTCCCAGCAGATGGCAAAGCGGGCGCCGTGGTCGTTGAATGGGTGGCGCAGTTCGTGGGCGGTGTAGAGGGGGTTGTGCTCTACGGCAACAGCGCCGAGGTGCAGAACTGCCCAGTAGGCGATGACGTGCTGCGGGCAGTTCGGCATGAGCAGTGCCACGCGATCGCCTTTGCGTACGCCAAGTGCGCGCAGGCCGGCGGCAACGCTGCGAACCTTGGCATCTAGCTCGGCGTAGGAGGTGGAGCGACCGAAGAAGGTCAATGCCTTGCGGCGCGGGTGGTTGCTCAGAGTGTGGCGGTAGACGTCTAGGAGGGTGTCGAAGTTGTAGTCGATGTGGGGTGGGGTCCACTCCGGATACAGGTTCAGCCAGGCCTTGGAGGCCGCAGCGTTGGGTGTGGAACCGTGAGCTGGGGCGGAGTCATTTGCAGCGTGTGAGCTGGATGTATCGGCCATGGGGTCCTCCTAGGTTTTTGTTTAGCACCTGACTATGTCGTGAGGTGATAATAACCTACGACGTAGTAGGTATCGACCTCTATTGTGCCGTACGTCGCACTGCGATGCCGGAATTCCAATACACGTATTTGAGGTACTCATTTGCGGGGTTGCCCCTGGCATAGGCACTCTGGGCAGTATGAGCGAAACATTTCCGGCGGCAACGGCGGGCGCAGACGCGGCCACCTCTAACACCCCGGCGTGGCCGAACCGCATCGCGATGATCTCCATGCATACCTCTCCGCTGGAGCAACCGGGCATCGGTGACGCTGGTGGCATGAATGTCTACGTGCTGCGCACCTGCGAGGAGCTGGCGCGACGCGGTGTGAAGGTGGATGTTTTCACCCGCGCCACGCGTTCCAGCGATGGGCCGGTGATTCAGGTCAGTGAGAACTTCCGCGTCATCAACATTGTGGCTGGTCCCTATGAGGGGTTAGAGAAGTCAGACCTGGCTACGCAGATGCCGGCCTTTGCCGGTGGGGTCATTGAATTCGCCCGCAAACAGGGGATTGAATACGACCTGATCCATTCGCACTACTGGCTCTCTGGCCAGGTGGGGTGGCTGCTGTCGGATTTGCTTGACATTCCGTTTGTGCACACGGCGCACACGCTGGCGGCAGTGAAGAATCTCCATCTGGCGGAGGGAGATACGCCGGAGCCGGAGTCTCGGCGTATCTGTGAGCAGCAGATTGTGGACAATGCGTGCCGGCTCATCGTCAACACAGATGCCGAGGCTAAGCAGCTCGCGGATCTCCACGATGCCGACCCGTGGCGCATCAATGTCGTGCCGCCCGGGGTGGACGTGGAGCTCTTTTCGCCGGGCAGTGATCGTGCCACCGAGCGGTCCCGTCGTGAGCTGGGCATCCCGTTGCACACTAAGGTCATTTTGTTCGTCGGTAGGCTGCAGCGGCTGAAAGGCCCGCAGGTATTGCTGCGGGGTGTCGGTGAGCTCATGCGTCGCCATCCCGCCACTAATGTCCGAGTGATTATCTGCGGTGGACTTTCCGGTTCTGGGCTGCATGCGCCCGACGAATTCACCAATCTCGCCGCGGAAGAGGGGATCGACCACCTGGTCCGTTTCATGCCCCCGCGCCCGCCGCAGGACCTGGCGAAGCTCTACCAGGCCGCAGATATTGTCGCCGTGCCCAGTTACAACGAAACTTTCGGGTTGGTGGCGATGGAGGCTCAGGCCACTGGCACTCCCGTTGTCGCGGCGAATGTCGGCGGGCTCTCCATCGCTGTCGACGATGGGGTCAGCGGTTTGCTTGTCGACGGTCACGAGCCCGCAGCCTGGGCCGATGCCCTCGGTCGCCTGGTGGAGGACGACGAGCTGCGCATTAAGTTGGCCACCCAGGCGCGTGAGCACTCCTTGGAGTTTTCCTGGCAAAAGACCGTGGATCGGTTGGCCGATGTCTATCATCGAACCGAACTCCAAAAGGAAAATTGTCCCGGCTCTATCCGGGATGCGGGCGGCTCCCGGTAGGTTTCGTTAGCTTCAGTACCGCCAGAGCCGTAGCCACAAAAGCAGGGAGATGATTCACGATGAGCACGGACATCCAAGTACAGCTGAAATCCCTCGGTGAGCAGCTGGAACGCCTCGGTGTCGAGCATGGTATTGCAGACAATGCCGCCGTGGTGGTCCTGCCTGGTAAGAAGAAGCTCAAGACTATCGTCGGCCTCATCCCGGCGCCGGACTCCCTGCGTGTTGAAGCCTTCGTCTGTCGCGCGGTCGAAGAAAACCACGAGGCCGTTTACAAGTGGTTGCTACAGCGCAACCGTCGTCTGTTCGGCATCGGTTACACCATCGATGCCGCCGGCGACATCTACCTGGTCGGTCAACTGCCCGCTGAGCTTTCCGACGATGACCTCGACCGTCTCCTCGGTCAGCTGCTGGAGACGGCCGATGGGGACTTCAACCAGATCCTCGAACGCGGCTTTGCATCGGCAATTAAGCGTGAGTGGGAGTGGCGGGTTGACCGTGGGGAAAACCTGGCCAATCTGGAGCAGTTCCGCCACATGGTTGAGTAGCCGGGGGGTAGCAACCCACATAGCGGGGCAACGAACGGCGGGCTTTCCCGTTTTGGGGCACAATTAGGGGTATGAGCAATGGAAAACTGATTCTTGTCCGTCATGGCCAGAGTGAGTGGAACGCATCCAACCAGTTCACGGGCTGGGTCGACGTTGCACTGACCGACAAGGGCCGCGCTGAGGCAGTACGTGCCGGTGAGATGCTCGTAGAGGCAGGCCTGAAGCCGCAGGTTCTCTACACGTCGCTGCTGCGTCGCGCAATTAACACCGCACACATTGCCCTGGATACCGCTGACCTGTTGTGGATTCCGGTTATCCGTGACTGGCGTCTGAACGAGCGCCACTATGGTGCTCTGCAGGGTCTGAACAAGGCAGAGACCAAGGAGAAGTACGGCGAGGACCAGTTCATGTCCTGGCGTCGCTCCTACGACACTCCGCCGCCGGAGCTGTCGGATGACAGCGAGTTCTCGCAGGCTAATGACCCGCGTTACGCCAACCTGGATGAGGTTCCGCGCACGGAGTGCCTCCTGGACGTCGTGAAGCGTTTCATTCCTTACTTTGAAGAGGAAATCCTGCCGCGTCTGAAGGCCGGTGAGACTGTCATGGTGGCAGCTCACGGTAACTCCCTGCGTGCACTGGTCAAGCACCTGGACAACATCTCGGACGAGGACATTGCCGCTCTGAACATCCCGACCGGTATCCCGCTGGTTTACGACTTTGATGCTGAGGGCAAGGTTTTGAACCCGGGTGGCACCTACCTGGATCCGGAAGCTGCAGCTGCAGGTGCTGCTGCTGTTGCTGCTCAGGGCAACAAGTAAAAATGTAGGTGTTTGATAGGCCGATAAGGGGCGCAGCCAAGTGGGGCTGTGCTCCTTGGTCTATTTAGAGCTAGCTAGCGCACTGATTTTCAGCGCGCGCGGATTGTGAAAAGAGCTTAGGGTAAGACCCGTGTCAAAAATCATTATCGCCGCTCTATTAGGTGCTGCGGTTATGGCAGCTGTGCTGATTCTTGGTGGAGTTGTCTCGGGTGCCTATAACGCCGCTCGGCGTCAGAAGAGCGACGAGGAAAGTTCAATAACCACCATGGCGCAGGTCATGCACCTGGCCATTCAGAAGTCTCCGACGGGTGTGGTGGTCGTTGACATCTCACGTGATTTGATTTTGTCGAACTCCATGGCGCACAAGTTAGGGCTGGTCTATGAGCGCCGCCTCAATGACGTGGGCTGGGAAGCTGCGCTCAAGGTCTTTGACTCGCAGGAGGACCAGGAGCTAACGCTGGTGCTGCCGTCGCGCCGGGCGGGGGCGCCGGACACAATTGTCCGCTGTCAGCTAACTCCGTTGTCACTGGTGGACGACCGTTTTGTGGTGATTTATGCGGCGGATGTCTCCGAACAGGCCCGTATGGAGGCCGCGCGACGTGACTTTGTGGCTAACGTTTCCCACGAGCTCAAGACTCCGGTGGGGGCCATCAGCCTCTTGGTCGAGGCGCTGAATGAAGCTACCGACGACCCGGTTGCCGTGCGTCACTTTAGTGAGAGCCTGACGCAGGAGTCCAAGCGGATGTCGACCATGATTACGGAACTCATCTCGCTGTCGAAGCTGCAGGGGGCAGAGCCGCTGCCGGACATGTCTCCCGTGAAGGTTGAAGAGATTGTCCAAGGAGCTGTGCGTCGTAACCAGATGCTCTCGGAGCAGGCGGGTATTGAAATCACCGTTGACTGTGAGCCGGATTTGGTGGTTGAAGGTGAACGCAGCCTGCTGATCACCGCGGTGTCCAACCTGATTTCAAATGCGATCAACTACTCGCCAGAGGCCACGCCTGTATCTGTGACTGCGGTCAAGGAGGATAACGACACCGTCGCTATCCGCGTCACTGACCGCGGTATCGGCATTTCCCAGGCGAATCAGAAGCGTATCTTCGAGCGCTTCTTCCGTGCGGATAAGGCACGCTCGCGGGCGACAGGCGGTACCGGTCTGGGCTTGGCAATTGTTAAGCACGTCGCAGCGAATCACAAGGGAACCGTGAAGCTGTGGAGTCGGCTGGGCACAGGATCGACCTTCACCATTGAGCTCCCGCTGATGGAAAAGAACGGTTCCGCGTCGAATGATGGCGATGTATCTGCACGTTTGCCAATCGGCCACACCCAGCCTGCGGGTAAAATTGCGGCTAAGAAAAACGCGCAGCGCGGTACGGGCAAAACCCGTGGCAAGGATAAGGATTCCCAGAACAAGGATTCCAAGGAAGGAATGAAGTAATCCGTGACTGAGGTACTTATTGTCGAAGACGAGACGGCTTTGGCGGAGCCGCTTGCGTTTCTGCTGCAGCGCGAAGGATTCGAGGTGCGGATGGCCGCTGACGGCCAGGAAGCACTTGCAGAATTCTCCAAGGCAGAACCGGACATTGTGCTGCTGGACCTCATGCTGCCAGGTATGAGTGGCACCGAGGTCTGCAAAAACATCCGCTTAAAGTCCTCTGTCCCAGTGATTATGGTGACCGCCCGTGACACTGAGATTGACAAGGTCGTCGGCCTCGAAATTGGTGCGGATGACTATGTGACCAAGCCGTATTCCTCTCGGGAACTTATTGCCCGTATCCGGGCTGTGCTGCGCCGCGGTCGCCACGACGACTCCGACGATGTCGAGGATATCTACGAGGAGGTCTTGCGCGGCGGCCCGGTCGTGCTGGACGTCGAGCGCCATGTAGTCACCGTTGACGGCGATGATGTCGCAATGCCGCTCAAGGAATTCGACCTGCTGGAGTACTTGCTGCGCAACCGTGGTCGTGTGCTAACCCGTGGCCAGCTCATCGACCGCGTCTGGGGCTCCGACTACGTCGGCGACACCAAGACGCTGGACGTACACATCAAGCGCCTGCGCTCCAAGATCGAGCGCAATCCTTCCTCGCCGGAGTTCCTGGTCACCGTTCGCGGCTTGGGTTACAAGTTCGAGGACTAGCTCAGCAGACTGCTGCCGACAATCTCCGCCGTCGGTCTGAGAAACCCCGACTTAAACCTCGTCCGGCGCCAGCCCCTCGGCCGCTGCGCGTGTGGCCGGGTGAATCGCCAGCAGTGGGTAGCCACTCGGCCCGAAAGCCTTGGCCGCGCCCGCTATTTCTCGGGCACGGCAGTGCTCCGCCAGAATTTCGTAGCACTCTTCGCCGATGAGCTCTATTAGCTCGGACTTGTGCGTGCGCCACACCGGCTCGCCACCGGTATGTGTGGCCGGCGCGCCCGTGCAGAACCATTCAAAGTCCTCGCCGCCATCGCCCCAGGCACGACGATCGTATTCGGTAATGGTCGTGCGCAGAATCTCCTGGCCGTCCGGGCGTTCCTCCCAGTCCTCCAGTCGGCGCAGCGGCACCTGCCAACACACATCCGGCTTGACCTTTACGGGGTCAATGTCGTTGGCCATCGCCCATTGGTGGATGGCACAGCCCGCACCATTGCGCCATCCGTCACGGTTGGCAAAAATGCAGGCATTCTTCACGACCTTCGTTTTCAGAGCAGGCTCAGGCTCTCCGTTTTCGTCGTCAAGCTCGTCCCACACTAACCACGGTTCCAACGGTTCGGAGGGGTCGGTTTCGTAGGTTTCAAGCCACTTCAGAGTTTGTTCGGGGCGGTTCTGCCACCACTGGGGCTCTGCGGAGTCGCCTTCCATTCGCTTTACGACGTCAATAACCCTCTCGCGGTCTTCTTCGTCGGTGATAAAGGCGCCATGGCCACAGCATCCGACATCCGCGTTCGCGGAGTCGATGCCCTGGCAAGCGGAGGTGCCGAAAGCGCATTGATAGGAGCTCATCAACCAGGTTAGGTCGCAGGTGATGATATGTTCTGGGTCCTCCGGGTGGGCGAACTCGAACCACTCGCGGGGAAAGTCATAGGCGACTTCAGCGGGAGACGGTTGCGGTCCACGACCGGGGCGGGGGTGGGGTTGATTCACACCAATACACCGTAGACCGTCTAACCTACTAAGAGTGAGATTAGGTGTATTAGATGTAGGTAGTAATACCGTCCACTTGGTGATGGTGGACGCCCGCCGGGGCGGACATCCGACTCCGATGAGCGATTCCAAGTCGACGATGAAGCTGGTCGAGTACCTGGATAAGGACAACAACCTGTCCAAGAAGGGCATTGACAAGCTGACGGGCTACGTCGCTGAATCCAAGGAATTGGTTGAGCAGATGAAGTGCGAAGAGATGATTAGCTTCGCCACTTCAGCTGTTCGCGATGCCACGAATGCGGACGAGGTTCTCGCCCACGTTGAGAAAGAAACTGGCATTAAGCTGCAGATTCTCTCCGGTGAGGATGAGGCTCGTCTGACCTTTTTGGCAGTACGGCGCTGGTACGGCTGGTCTGCTGGTCGTCTAATCAACCTGGATATCGGTGGCGGTTCTCTTGAGCTGACGTCGGGTACTGATGAAGATCCGGAGGCCGCGTACTCGCTGCTGCTCGGTGCGGGACGGTTGACCCACGAGTGGTTCGAGACCGATCCGCCGGAGCGCAAGAAGATTGACCTGCTGCGCGATTACATTGATGCTGAGCTCGCTGAGCCAGCTCGTCATCTGCGTACGCTTGGTGAGCCGGACTTGGCTGTCGCCACCTCGAAGACTTTCCGCACTCTCGCTCGCCTGACCGGTGCGGCGCCTTCCGCTGCTGGTCCCCGGGTTAAGCGCACTCTGACTGCCGCTGGTTTGCGCCAGTTGATTGCGTTTATTTCCCGCATGACGGCGGCTGACCGTGCTGAACTTGAGGGTGTTAGTGCGAATCGTTCTCACCAAATTGTCGCAGGTGCTCTCGTTGCAGAGGCTAGTATGCGAGCATTGGGATTAGAGAAGGTCGAGATTTGTCCTTGGGCGCTGCGTGAGGGCATTATCTTCCGACGACTGGACAGTGACCTATACGGAAAGGGTTGAGATGAGCGAGGAAAAGCTCACCGTTGCCGAACTGCTGGCGCGGCGGCAGAAGGAGGGAGCCCCCTCTGAACCACCGCGGCGCCGCCGTCGACGCAGCCTTGAAGAAGGCGGTGTGTCTGTTCAGGAGCTCACCGGCTCAATCCCTCGTGTAAAGGCCGACGAACCGCGACGTGGTGCTCACGCTCTTTCCAACGCAGACGACGATCAGACGACTACGAGTGATTTGCTTGCCGACGAAGCTGCGGCCAACGCCGCCGAAGAAGCGCAGGCAACCGAACCGGAGGTAGAAGCTCCGGAGCACTCGGAGGCTGTCGCTGAGCCAGTGGTAGTTGCTGAAGGGGCGGATTCGTCGGAGCATGAGGTTCAAGCTGAGGCCGAGGCTGAAGCTGCTGATCAGGAAGAAGAGGAGTCGGAATTAGCTGAGGCTGACGCCGAAGTAGCTGACGCCGAGGTCGCTGAGGCCGAAGCTGACGAGGTTGCCGAAGTTGCTGAAGAACCGGTTGCACCGGTTGCACCGGCAGCTCCGCAGCAGGAGCAAGCCGCGCAGAGCACACCAACTGCGCAGCCAGCAGCCCCTGCGGTGCCATTGGCAATTCCGATGGAACCCCGTCCGGTCATGGTCAACTCCGAGCGTTCGGAGATTACCTACACCTTCACCGAACTGCGTGACATGGCAGACGAGTCGCAGCAGCTTGGGGAGCCGGGGCCAGTCGCTCGTGCGGTACTCACCGGTTCCAACGCTTACGACGACCGTCCGACTGCCTCCATTCCGGTTGTCCAGGACAATGTCGACGAAGAGTCCGAGGCATCCGCTGAATCGGATGACGTCGACGGTGAACAATTTGCTGAGGCTGAAGCTGCTCAGGAAACCGCTACCTTCGAGGCTGCCGACGCTGACGCCGATACCGGTGCCGCTTCCAAGGCGGCAGTGGCAGCCGCTGTCGCTCCTGAAGTTGCACAGGCAGAAGACGCACAGGCCGATATCGAGCAGGCCGAGGACGCCCCCACTGAGGCTGCACAGGTCGAGACCACACCGACCCAGGCCGCAGCTGACGAGAAGCAGGCGGAGCCCCGGGACGTCGTTAAGCGTGAAGAATCCAAGAGCTCCAAGGGCAAGGCCGTCGCGCGCGATGGCTACGCCGAGGACAATTCCCTCTCGGTGCCGTTGCTGCTAATCCAGGTCTTCGTGGGTCTGATTGCTGGTGCATTGGTGTTCCTGGGCTTCACCATGGCCTGGTCGTCGCTGCCAAAGATTGTGGTTGTCATCATGGCTCTCGTGGTCGCTGGTGGCTTCGCGGGAATGGCGAACTACCTGCGCCGTGAGAAGGACAAACTGACACCGATTCTCGCAGGACTTGTCGGTTTGGCGCTGACATTTGGCCCCTGGATTCTCTTCCAGTTGTAGTGGGGTCAACAGAATAATCATCACCTGATGCAGGGGTCGGAAGCGTAGTTTTCCGGTCCCTGCATTCGCATGTGTGGGCCAGTTTTGGCACACTTAGCGTCCATGACAAGAATTGCTGTAATTGGTGGCGGAAAGATTGGTAGCGCACTCGTCGGTGGTCTCATCGACGGTGGTGTCTCGCCCTCCTCGATTTATGTGGTGGGGCGCACCAAGGAGAGCCTGGCCGGTCTGAAGGAGACCTACGGCATTGTCGATGCCGACGACCCAGTAGGGGCCGTCGACGGTGCCGACGTGGTGTTCTTGTGCGTAAAACCGTACTTGATTATCGACATGCTCGAGCAGATTGCCGACGTGCTCGATGACTCTGAGGTCGACACCATTGTGGTGTCGATGGCGGCTGGCATCACGCTGGACAAGATGGAAAGCGTCTGTGCTGTCGGTACTCCGGTGATCCGCGTCATGCCGAATACCCCGATGCTGGTGGGCAAGGGGGTCTGTGCAGTCGCGCCGGGCCGCTTTGTCACGGAGAGCCAGACCGACGAGGTTGTCGAACTGTTGAAGAAGGTCGGCAGCGTTGAGGTTGTCGATGAGTCGCTGATGTCTGCAGTCACTGCAGTCTCGGGCTCCGGTCCGGCTTACTTCTTCCAGTTCGTCGAGGCGATGACCGACGCGGGTGTGAATCTGGGCCTCAAGCGTGATCAGGCTAAGCGTCTGGCGTCGGCTACGGCTGCTGGTGCAGCCGAGATGATGATGCAGGAAGGCGCGGACCCGACTGCGTTGCGTGCCGATGTCACCTCTCCGGGCGGTACAACCGCTGCGGCCACCCGAGTTTTCGAGGAAGAAGGCATTCGTCGCGCGGTGCATCGTGCGCTGCAGGCTTGCTATGACAAGGCCAACGAGATGGGTAAATAAGCATTTCGCCGAGTAGAGGCGGGTGTACAAGTAACCCCAATATTTGGGGCATTGGAAATGGTCAGCGGCAGTAGCTAATCCGATACGCAGGGACGATGGGTTAGTCACAACTGTCACACCATTCGCCAATGCCCCTATTTTTTATCAAAAATCGCACCGGCACCTTGCCTACCGGTAGGATATGAAAAGCACGTGCGTGTCACGATTTTCTGCAGGAGGGGAAGCCTGCAGCGCGTCGCGTGCGCTGAAGGGAATATTTACTAATGCAGAATGCAGATAAAGGCACCTTTCTGACCGTTGCAGAAGTTGCTGACATCATGCGCGTATCCAAGATGACCGTCTACCGCCTGGTTCACGCTGGCGAGCTGCCGGCAGTGCGCGTTGGCCGTTCTTTCCGCGTCCATGAGTCCGCAGTCAAGGAATACCTGGACTCCTCCTTCTACAACGCGGGTTAATTTTTTCTGCCTTTAAGCGGGGCTGTTTGACCTGAACGCATATGTCCCCGCTATGATTAATCCGATTAGTACATGGTGCTGTGCTGCGCCCCTGTTTCCTATCGTCTTCAAGTCATGAAGTATCTAGCTGTGAAGGCGGAAGGAAAAAGGGCGTGACATCTCGGCGGTTGTAAGGCCGCATTGAGTACGCCGCCATTGTGCAAGAAAAGAAATTTCCGTCAACGAATAGCGAGGTCGAGCCGATGGGTTCCGTCATTAAGAAGCGTCGCAAGCGCATGTCGAAGAAGAAGCACCGCAAGATGCTTCGCCGTACCCGCGTGCAGCGTCGTAAGCTCGGCAAGTAAGCCAGCATTCCTGCCGTTATCGCAGGAGCGCGCGTGCTGCGTCGCGTACACGTTTTAAAAGCAGAACCCGCCCGGTCTCGTTGAGATAGGGCGGGTTTTGTCGTTGGGGGCTAATCACGGGCTGCCGATTACGGGCTGCAAATGTGAAACTGTAGGAGTTTATGACACTTTCATGCCATTTTTCGAGCCATTTTTGTCATAAACGCAGTCACTAACTCTCGAGTGCGCCTAGCAGCGTTTAACTTTCCTTGTTCGCGTCCCACAGTCGCTTGCCGACGAGTCCCGCGCCCCCGACAGCTCCTGCCAGCAGTGCTCCGATCGAGAGCCACCGCATCGTGGCGAAGGTTGCGGAGCGAAAGTGGCGATAGTCGTAGATAGTCCACCCCATCTTCTGGGCGTAATTCCGCAACTTGCGGTCCGGGTTGATGGCCACGGCGGTGCCCACCATGGACAGCATGGGAATGTCGTTGGCGGAATCTGAGTATGCCGTGCAGCGAGACATGTCCAACCCGGAAGAGGCTGCCAGAGCTGCCACCGCGTGCTTCTTACCCGGGCCGTGGAGAATATCGCCTACCAGGCGGCCAGTGAACTTGCCATCTTTGACCTCGGCGACCGTGCCAAGGGCGCCGGTCAGTCCGATGTGCTTAGCGATAACCTGGGCCAGCTGCACCGGGGTGGCGGTGACCAGCCAGACCTCTTGGCCAGCCTGGATATGTAGTTCCGCCAGATCGCGGGTGCCCTGGTAAACGCGGTCGCTGATCTTTTCTTCAAAGATTTCTTCGCCGAGTTTGACCATTTCATTCACATCGTGGCCGGCGAAAAACTCCAATGCCTGTTCACGGGCCTTAGCTACGTCGGCAGCGTTTTCCGCGCCTGAGATTCGGAATTTCAGCTGCTTCCAAATCATGCCGGCCAAATCACGCTTCTTGATGAAGCCGCGCTCGACCAAACCCATGGCAAAGAGGAAGATTGATGCGCCTTGGACAAGCGTGTTGTCCACATCGAAGAAAGCGGCTGCGCCCTGATCGCGTTCGACACCTGGAATGGGCTGCGAGAGCACACGGGCACCGCCAGCGGCATCTTCGGCACCAGCTACACTGCGAAATCCCGTAGCCAGTTCTTCGCCGCCGACGTCGTAGACTTCGCCGAGAGCTTCCAGTGCATTGGCAGCCGCTGCAGCACCAGCTTCCTCCTGTGCTTCGTCATTGAGCGGAGCGAGAACTACCTGCTCGAGGAAGTTGCGGACGTTACCCTGCGAGGACGCAAGGTCACCCAGCATGTCGATGGGGAAGGGGGAGCGGTTGTCGGCACTGAACTCACTCACGGCACGAAAATCTCTTTCCACGGTGTATGCAACCGACATCCGTTATCGGAAGCTCTTGTTGAATAGTATCCGGTCTTTAGGCAAAGCTGCGCGCTGAGATTCAAGGAGCGGATGGGGCAAGGATAAGAAGAGTCACTTTTGCAGGGGAAGTGTGGGGAGGGGGACGTCGTAAAGCGAAACAGTCGACCTTTAGACTGGCCGTTATGGTGACTGTGACGGTGATGAGTAGGAAGACGTGCGGTTCGTGCGCCCGAGTGATTGCGCAGATTGAGCCGCTAGTTCGGGACCAAAATGCGCAGTTCCAGGTGGAAGACGTCGATACCGATCCGAACTTGGCCATGGAATTTGGCGATCGCGTGCCGGTGATTTTGGTCAATGATGAGGAGATCGCTTGCTGGGAAATCGATGATGATGAACTCCTGGAAGCGATAGCGGAGGCCGAATAAGTTCGGGAGACAACTCTGCCGAACTGCTAGGAGCTGCGGAGACATGGCAGAATGTGGAGTAGCGGCAAAGAAGTAGGGGAGTGCTGCGAACATCGAGGTAGAGACTAAGTAAAGTATGCCTTTGTTGTGACGAGATGGCAGAGTTGTCTAGCGTTAACAGTCATAGCTGTGTGAAAAAGCCCGTAGCGGGGCCTGTGAAGGAGCAATAGAGCGGTGATTGAGCGGTGAGTGTGCTTCTCGTCGGAATGTCGTACCGGTCTGCACCGGTGACCCTTCTTGAAAAGGTCTCCGTCGGTGAAACTGAGCGAGAGGCCATTTTGGCTCGGCTGGTCGCGGATGAAGCGATCAGCGAAGCGATGCTGTTGTCGACCTGTAACCGCGTTGAGTACTACGTGGTGGCCAACGGCTTCCACTCTGGCCTATCGGCCGTGGTCCGTGAAATTGTCGGTCGTACTGGGCTCGAACTCGATGAACTGACACCGCACCTCTATGTGCGGTACGCACAGGCCGCAGCGGAGCATGCCTTCTCGGTGTGTGCTGGTCTTGACTCGATGGTGCTGGGGGAACAGCAGATTATCGGTCAGCTTCGCAATGCTTACCAGGAAGCGGATGAAGCCGGCACCGTCGGTCGCATGCTGCATGACTTGGCGCAGAAGGCGCTGCACACAGGCAAGCGAGTCCACAGCGAAACACTGATCGATAATGCGGGCGCATCGATGGTCTCCGTGGCCATCGACGAGGCGATTGCTGCGCTGCATCCTGGGTTCAACTCTGGTGTTGACGTCGCTGAGGGTACCGATATTCTGGCCGGACGTTCGGCCCTTATCCTCGGCGCCGGTGCGATGAGTTCGCTGGCCGCTAGCTACCTGGGACGCTGCGGCATTGATCGTCTGATTATTGCCAACCGCACCGTTGACCGGGCGCAGAACCTGGCTAACCACTCGATCGAAGCGGGCATCCCCGCTACTGCTATTGCGTTGCATGATTTCGCTGATGTCCTCGATGATGTGGACATTCTCGTCAGTGCCACCGGAGCCATGACTCCAGTGGTCTCAGCTGCCGATGTCATCGACCACGGCCCGCTCGCCATCGTCGATTTGTCTATGCCTCGCGACGTCGCGGAGGATGTCTCCGGGCTTGAGGGGATCGCACTCTTCAACATCGAATTGCTGCAGATGACTCGCACGGAGGTTCCGGGTCGTGATGATGAGGCTGCAGCGCGCGACATTGTGGCCGAAGAGTTGGAGTCCTACCTCACGGCGCAGCGCGCAAGCGAGGTAGCACCGACTGTTCGCGCTCTGCGTGAGCGCGCGGCGGATGTGGCGGCGGCTGAGCTCGCTCGCCTGGAGGCGAAGACACCGGGTCTTACTCAAAAGGAACGTCGCGAGGTCGAGTCCACGGTTCGCCGCGTCGTCGATAAGCTCTTGCACGCGCCAACGGTGCAGGTCAAGAAGCTTTCTAGCCAGCAGGGTGGTGGCAACTACGCGCTTGCCCTGCAGAAGCTCTTCGACCTGCCCCTATCCACCCCCTCTGGCCTGTATGCTGACACCGATATCCCCGCAGATCTCATGGTAGAGGGCCGAATTGGGCGGATGCAGGGATTTGAGCAGTATGGTCTTGACAGTAGTGCCATCATTGAAGGCGTTGCTGAAACCACCAAAAATTAACACCCGGAGGGAAACATGCCTGACCCAGCGACTATTCGTATCGGTACCAGGGGCTCGGAACTGGCCACGACACAGGCCGGTCACGTCCGTGATGCACTGATTGAGCTGGGACAGCCTGCAGAGCTGGTGATTGTAAAGACCGCCGGTGACCATAACCGCCACGACCCGGTGGAAAAGATTGGCATCGGTGTCTTCACCCAGGCGCTGCGTCATGCACTCCGCGAGGGGGTGTGCGACATTATCGTGCACTCGTTTAAGGACCTGCCGACCCTGCCGGAAGACGACATGATGGTCGCAGCTGTGCCGGAGCGCGTCGATCCGCGAGAGGCGCTGATTTCCCGTGATGCTACGCCGCTGATGGACCTGCCTGAGGGTGCTCGAGTGGGTACCTCCGCGCCGCGTCGTGTCTCTCAGTTGCGTGCGCTGCGCTCCGACCTGGAACTTGTACCACTGCGTGGAAACATCGAAACCCGCATGGGGCGCGTCTCTGAGGACTTGGACGCTGTCATTCTGGCTCGCGCCGGACTGGAGCGCACGGGTCGCCTCGGAGAGATTGCGGAATCCCTGGACGTGGACGTCCTCATGCCGGCCCCGGCTCAGGGCGCCCTGGCGCTGGAGTGCCGCACTGCTGACCGCGAAATTGTGGATATTCTGCGCAAGATTGACCACCCGGTGTCCCATGCCCGCGCTGTCGCTGAGCGCGCGGTACTCAATGAGCTGGAAGCGGGCTGTACCGCTCCGGTCGCGGCCTACTCAACCGTGAGCGACAGTGGTGAACTCACCCTGCAGGCGGGGGTGTTCGCACTCGACGGTTCGCGTCAGTTGCTCGAGACCGCTACCGCAAACGTGGATAAGGCCGATGAGCTTGGCCGGAAGGTTGCGGCGGCCCTGCTCGAACGGGGTGCTCATGAGGTAATGGGCGATACCCTGCGGGAATCTCAAAAGTAGCCGGTTAGTTAATTTGGCTCAAACCCTTTATGCTAATAGGCCTGTATGCATGCCGTTGGGATAAGGGTTTCCTTCGTGTGCTCGCATGTGAGATTCAGGTATCTACCTGCCCCTCACATGCGTTGGCGCATGTCCGCTTTCTTCCTTAGAGACTCATCGGCACGAAAAGTGAACAACCAATAGAAAAGAAATCACTCCGCAACGATGAACACCTCCCTCCCCTCAGCAACGGGACGCATCCTGTTCGTCGGCGCTGGTCCTGGAAATCCCGACCTGCTGACGCTTCGCGCCCGTGAGATTCTCGCAGACACCGCTATCGCCTACGTCGACGCCGATGTCATGCCGGGGGTTCGAGAGCTCGTCGCAACCGATGTGCCTGTTCCTCCCGAGCTGCTGAAGGAAGCCGAGGAAGAGTACGAGCGCATGTGCGCCGCAGCCAAGGCCAAGGGATCTCGTCGTAAGCCGCCGCGTCCGGCACCACCGACCGCCGCAGATCTGCGCACGCCTATCGACGATCCCAAGAAGATGGCAGAATTGCTCGTCGAGGAAGCCGCTAAAGGCAATGACGTGGTGCGTTTGGTGGCAGGCAATCCGCTGACCAACGATTCGCTGCTGGCCGAAATCAACGAGGTCTCGCACGCCGATGTTGAGTTCCAGATCGTCCCTGGCATGTCCGTGCCCTCCACCGTCCCGGCATTTGCCGGTATCGCGTTGGGCTCGACGTACACGGAGACCGATCTCGGTCGCGCCGATGTGGACTGGGACGAGCTGGCCCAGGCACCGCAGCCGCTGGTACTGCAGGCCGTGCAGGACGACCTGTCCGCCATTGCCTCCGAACTCGGTGAACGCGGTCTGCCGTCGTCGTTGCCGGTGTCGGTGACTGTCAACGGTACGACTCGTCTGCAGCGCACCTACGACGTCACGCTGGGCACCTTGGCGCAGCTCTCGGGTGACCTGACCGGTCCGCTGGTGGTCACGCTTGGCAAGGGTGTGGACAATCGTTCGAAGTACTCATGGTGGGAAAACCGCGCTCTCTACGGATGGAAGGTGCTGGTCCCACGTGCCAAGGCGCAGGCAGGGCCGATGAGTGCCCGTCTCGTTGCGCACGGCGCCATCCCGATTGAGGTCCCGACCATCTCAATCGAGCCACCGCGCAGCCCGGCGCAGATGGAACGCGCCATCAAGGGGCTTGTCGACGGCCGTTACCAGTGGGTTGTCTTCACTTCCGTCAACGCCGTCACCGCAGTGTGGGAGAAGTTCCAGGAATTCGGCTTGGACGCGCGCTCCTTCGCTGGGGTCCGCATCGCAGCCGTCGGCCATCGCACCGCCGCTGCCATCCGCGATCTCGGCATCACTCCGGAGCTGCTTCCGGATGACACTCGTCAAAATGCCGCGGGCATTGTCGACGTGTTCCCGGAGTACATCGAGGATCTCGATCCGGTCAACCGCGTGCTGCTGCCGCGCGCCGATATCGGCACCGATGTGCTTGTCGACGGTCTGATTGACCTGGGCTGGGAAGTTGATGATGTGGTCGCTTACCGTACCGTGCGGGCAGCGCCACCGAGTGCGGATATCCGCGACATGATTAAGTCCGGTGGCTTCGACGCAGTGTGCTTCACCTCGGGGTCGACGGTGAAGAACCTGGTCGGCATCGCGGGTAAGCCGCATGCTCGCACCATCATTGCCTGCATCGGGCCGATGGCCGCAGCCACGGCTCGCGAGTACGGCCTGCGGGTAGATGTCGTGCCGGAGCGCGCAAGCATCCCGGAGCTGGTGGATGCGCTGGCAGAGCATGTTGCGCAACTGCGGGCGGCAGGGCAGCTGCCACCACCGCGCAAGAAGCGTCGTCGTTCGCGTAAAACCAAGGACTGAGCAGGGGCGTACCGGAGCGAGTTCGCGTTTTGATTAAGGTTGTCTTTATGACTACATCTGGAGCTTCTGAATCATCCCGCGAAATCGATCTCGAACAGTTTGGATTTCCTCTCCCGATTCGTCGCCCACGCAGGCTGCGCACCAACCCGGTGATGCGTGCGATGACGGCGGAGACGACACTGACTCCGAAAAATCTCATCCTGCCCATGTTTGTTGCAGATGGGATTGATGAGCCGAAGCCAATCAGCTCCCTGCCCGGGGTAGTGCAGCATACCGAGGACTCCCTGGTAGAAGCTGTGCGCGAGGCTGTTGAGGCAGGTATCTCGGCAGTTGACCTCTTCGGTGTCCCGCTGGATGCGGACAAGGACGGCGAGGGCTCTGAGTCCTGGAATCCGGAGGGCGTACTCAACCGTGCCCTGCGTCGTCTCCGCGACGAGTTCGGGAATGACATTTTGATTATGGCCGACACCTGCCTGGATGAGTTCACTGACCACGGCCACTGTGGTGTGCTGGGCAAGGACCGCTTCGGCAACACGGTCGTTGAGAATGACCGCACGCTGATTAACTACATCAAGATGGCCGTTGCGCAGGCCGACGCCGGTGCCCATATCGTGTCCCCTTCGGGCATGATGGACGGCCAGATTGCCGCAATTCGCGAGGGCTTGGATGCCGCTGGCCATGAGGATGTCTCCATCATGGCGTACTCGGCAAAGTACGCCTCCGCCTTCTACGGTCCATTCCGTGAAGCTGTGGGCAGCTCGCTGCAGGGTGATCGCCGTACCTACCAGCAGGATCCTGCAAACCGTCGTGAGTCCCTGCTTGAAGTGCAGCTCGACGTTGACGAAGGTGCGGACATGGTGATGGTCAAGCCGGCCATGAGCTACCTGGACATTCTGCGCGAGGTCGCGGATATGTCGCCGGTGCCGGTTGCCGCCTACCAGGTCTCTGGTGAGTACGCGATGATTCACGCCGCTGCCGCCAACGGGTGGATTGACCTGGATGCTGCGATGATGGAGGCAGTACTGAGCATTCGCCGTGCCGGTGCGGAGCAGATTTTGACCTACGCAGCGGTGGACTTGGCGAAGAAGCTGCGCGCCCAGTTCTAATTCGCTCGGGTGAACGTGCAGTAGCAAATATCGAGAAGTGGACGGATGACTAAAGAAGAGAAGAAGCCCGCAATTCCCGAGCAGGTCGAGGGAGCTAGGCAGGCGTGGCGGGTTACGGCCGTGTTGCAGCTGCTCGTCGCTGCGGTAGCTACGGTGACCTACTGGCTGCATCCGGAAATGCTGATGAGCCCCTCAACCGCTAAGGAGAATTTCCCGGGTTTCAGCGAGGGCCAGATTGATGCTGCCATGAAGGCGACTATCGTTATCGCGTTCTTTTTCGCAGTGGGGCTTTGCATCGCGTTCTTCGCCATTATCGAGCGAATGCGCAAGGGGAGCGAAGGTGCTCGCACCGTGCTGGTTATCGGCTCGCTTTACCTGGCACTGTCGGCGCTGATGTCCTTCTTCTCTTCTACGGCTTCAGAATCGGGAGTGCCGGCATCCCTCGTTCTTATCAGCGGAATTGTGCGAATCGCCTCGGCCACTGCCGCGGTAGCGGGTCTAGTGCTCGCCGCTTCGAAGGAATCCAAGGACTACTTCGATCATCAGCGCCCGTCGAAACCGTGGACCCCGTCCGCTCCGGAATCGCATCTGCCGAGAGCGTCGAAGCATGGCGCTGATCCAAAGCGGCAACAGCAGCTGGGCCAGTCACAGCCCAAGCAATCCAAGCAGCCTGAGGAGTCCAAGCGATGATGTCCCTGCCGAGTCGGCCCTGGCAGTGGGTGCTCTTCGTCGCGCTCATCGCCCAGATTGTCCTGAGCTTGATACTGGTCACCGGCGACTATTCGCAGGCTCCCGCCGCCGTTGGCCGCGATATCTACATCGTCGCCGGTGTGACGCTGGTCTGCTCGCTTATTGGTAGCGGCTGCTTGCCGACGGCCACTGAGTTCAAACTCTCCCGGAACTGCCTGCTCATCATGGTGATTATCACGGCTCTCGCCATGTTCTTTGCCATTATGGCTGGAGCGCTGACTGTATGGGTTATCGCGCCCAGCCTGGCGATGGCGTGTGGACTACTGTTGCTCTATCGTGAATTAGCGCTCACGCGCGCCAACCAGCCACAGGATTAGACGGAAAGTTTCAAAGGCCATGAGTGACACCGGTGAGTTTGATTTCTCTCTGGACAATCGCGTTGAACAAGCGATTGTGGATGCCAAGGTCGCTGCTCGTAAGGCATTGCCACGAAGCCGTCAGGACATCGACGAAGAAAGTGCCCATCAGCGGCTTGCACACCGCAGAGGCCAGTCCAACACAGCTTTCGCACTCATCCTGGAAAACTTGGAAAACGCCGAGAGCGCTGAGCGTGCTGAGCATGTTTTGGAATCCTTTCCAGATGTGACCGCCTCTGTGGTCTACAAGCCCGGACGCGCGTGGATTACCGCGCCCGATACCATCGATCCGAATCAGTTCATCGAAGCTCTCCGCGAAATTGGGGTCGAGTCGTACCTCACGCGCAGCACGCTTCGGCGTCGTGCAACTCGGCTGGATGTGTCACAACATCGCCGTCCCGCTGTTCCGGCTGCCGCTCAACAGAATGAGGAGGAGCGCATTCGCCGTCGTGAAGCGGCCTTGCGCCGAAGCGGCGGTGGCGCGGAAGTACTGTTCACGGCGCGTGAACTGGTGACCAAGCAACGCTTTTGGGGAAGCCTGTTCCTATCGATTCCGGTGCTGGTGACGTCGTTGAACGTCAACTGGCAGTTCCCGGGTTGGCAGTGGATGTGTCTTGTGCTGACCACGATTGTGGTGTGGTGGGGTGGTTGGCCGTTCCACCGGGCAATGGCGGCGTCCCTGCGTCGGCGGATGTCGGCGCTGGATGGGGCGAGCTCCATTGCCATCCTGCTGGCGTGGCTGTGGTCGCTAGCGCAGCTTATCTTTGGTCCCGCGGGACAGATTGGATATACCACTGCGCCCACTTGGTTTGCTTTCAACTACCGGGAAAGCGCCTCGGCAGAGGTGTTTTTCGACGTTGCGTGCGGCCTGACTGTGCTGTTGCTAACAGGTCGCATGTTTACGCGCTACAACAAGGTGCGTACTGGACAAATCTTGCGCAACCTGCGCATTCCAGCTGAGCGAAACGTGACAGTCGTGCGCAAGAGCGCTAAATCCGCGGAGCCGAAACGGGTGGAGGTGACGGTCGCGGAGCTCAATATCGGTGATGACATCGTGGTTCCACCGCACTCGGTGATTCCGGTTGATGGCTCAGTCATCGGTGGTGCGTCCACGATGGATGCGCAGCTACTCGGTATCGGCGTTGAACCGCAGAAGGTCAAGGTCAATTCCAAGGTTTGGGCCGGTGCAATCAACCTGGATTCGGAGCTCAAGGTGCGCGTGGAACGCACCGGTTTCAAGACCCGGGCGTCATCGATAGCGCGCTGGCTTCGTCAAGCGGTTCGAGAAGAAACGGTGATGCACCAGACCGCAGTGCACTCGGCATCAGAGCTGGTGCCATGGACGCTGTCGTTGGCGGGCGTGGCTTTTTGCGGCTGGTGGCTGGCGACTGGCACGATGAGCGGTGCCCTCGCGGTGGCGCTGGCTATGCTCTCGGGCATCGCGCCGGTGGCATTGGCAATGTCTACGTCGACCGTGCAGCGCATCGGGATTCTGGCCGGTGCTAGTAACGGAATCTTGATTCGTGGCAATGAGACTTTCCGAAAGCTGGCCGCTGCCGATGTGGTGATTTTTAACCGAGTTGGAACGCTGACCGAGGGTGACACCCACGTGCTCGGTGTCGCCGCTGAGCGCAATGAAAATCCGGATCTGGTTCTGCGTGTGGCGGGCGCTCTCATGATGGAGAGCAACCACCCGGCATCAGCGGCAATCGTGCGCGCGTGCCGTGTATCCCGCGACGCCGGTTCCGGCGGTGGCGAGGTGCCGCACTGGATTGAGACTGTACACGTCGCAATTGCGGAAGACGGTGCGTTCGTTGGCCAGGTAGAGATCCCGGTGAAGGACTCGGACGACAAGTTGGAGATGCGCTTTGTTGAGGGGCGTGTTTGGCGTCCGCGTGATCTCACTGCACTCAGCGAGAAAATGGCCGTGGCTGCGCTCAGTGGCGGTACTCCGATGGTGGTGTCGTGGCGTGGCAAGGTCCGTGGTGTCATCACCATTGGTGAGGACATTAAGCCCGATGCGGTCGAGAGCATTGACCAGCTTGAGGATATGGGCGTGGACACCATGATGATCACGCGAGATCCGTATCCAGTAGCCCGTCGTTTTGCTGACCGGCTGAATATCTCACGAGTATTCGCGGGCATCATTGCCTCCCGCAAGGCCATTGCGGTGCGTTCGGTCCACAGTGACGGCGAGACTGTCGTGATGGTTGGCGACAAGGACATCCGGGACTCTCTGCGTGCCGCTGACGTGGGTGTTTTGATGGACAACACCGAAGGCAATCAGAATCTTGATGTTGATTACGCCGATGTCGTGGCACTGCGTAACAACGTGTTGTCGATTCCGGAGGCCATTGAAATCGCACGTGCTGTGGTGCGGATGATGGACTCCAACATCTACTTTGCGTGGTTCTACAACGTTGCGGTCATCCTGCTGGGTATGACCGGTATGATTCACCCGCTGCTGGCATCGCTTTTGATGATTTTCTCCAGCTTGTGGATCGACTGGCGATCCCGTCGAGTGTCCTCTCGCCGCAAGCATCTATTCAGGGTGAAGCTGGGACGTTGGTAGGGCAGGGTAGCCCTTCATCCGAGTGGCCGTCTACGATGGTCACCGTGACTCAAGACATTAATGCTCCTCATGTCCCAGAAAACGTTGAGCTCACCGATCGTTCGGCAGAGTTCTTTACGCAGGCTCAGGCAGTGACGCCGGGTGGCGTGAACTCGCCGGTCCGCGCCTTCGGTTCCGTCGGTGGCACCCCACGTTTCATTGACCACGCCGCGGGCTCTCGTCTCGTGGATGTTGATGGCAACGAATATGTGGACTTGGTCTGCTCGTGGGGTCCAATGATTCTGGGCCACGCGCACCCGGCAGTGGTGGAGGCCGTTCAGAGCGCCGCCACTCGCGGTTTGTCTTTCGGCGCTCCGACGACGGCTGAGACCGACCTGGCTCGTCACATCGTTGAGCGCACGTCGGTAGATGAGGTGCGTCTGGTCAACTCCGGCACTGAGGCCACTATGTCCGCAGTACGCCTGGCTCGCGGTTTCACTGGCCGTTCCAAGATCATCAAGTTCGCCGGCTGCTACCACGGTCACGTGGACGCGCTGCTGGCATCGGCCGGTTCCGGTGTCGCTACTTTTGGTCTGCCGGATTCGCCGGGTGTCACCGGTGCATCGGCTGCCGACACCATTGTTGTTCCTTATAACGACATTGAGGCCGTCAAGGCCGCATTCGCTGAGAACCCGGGCGAGATTGCCTGTGTCATCACTGAGGCGGCAGCGGGCAACATGGGTACCGTCGCACCGCAGGACAACTTCAACGCGAAGTTGAAGGAAGTCTGCCACGCAGACGGCGCACTGCTGATTCTCGATGAGGTCATGACTGGCTTCCGCGCTTCCTGCAACGGCTGGTACGGCATTGATGGTGTGGCCGGTGACCTGACCACCTTCGGCAAGGTCGTCTCCGGTGGTCTGCCGGCAGCTGCCTTCGGTGGTCGCCGCGACGTCATGGAGTACTTGGCTCCGAACGGTCCGGTGTACCAGGCAGGCACACTCTCCGGTAACCCGGTCGCTATGGCAGCTGGACTGGCCAACCTGGAAAATGCCACGAAGGATGTCTATGACACCGTCGCAGCCAACGCAGATCGCCTGGCCACGATTCTGTCCGACGCCCTGACCAAGCAGGGCGTGGCCCACCACATTCAGCGTGCGGGCACGATGCTCTCGCCACGCTTCGCTGAGGGCGAGGGCCATAACTTTGAGCAGATGCAGGCAGCGGATACTTTCCGCTACCCGGCTTTCTTCCACGCCCTACTGGCCAATGGTGTCTACCCGCCGGCTTCTTGCTACGAGACCTGGTTCGTCTCCGCTGCGCTGACCGACGCCGACTTCGAAATCATCGAGCGTGCAGCAGCCCGCGCGGCCGAGGCGGCGGCAGCCGCCAAGCCGGAGTAGGTGACACGTGTCGAACAAGACCAATTCGCAGGCCGAGCAGCAGGCAGCACAGCAGGAATCGCAGCCGACACCGCCGGAAAACCAGGCGTCTAAGCGTGCAACAAAGCACGCCAAGA
This sequence comes from Corynebacterium sp. MSK032, assembly GCF_030232065.1. Taxonomy (NCBI): domain Bacteria; kingdom Bacillati; phylum Actinomycetota; class Actinomycetes; order Mycobacteriales; family Corynebacteriaceae; genus Corynebacterium; species Corynebacterium sp. MSK032. The sequence continues at coordinate 44,889 of NZ_JASPJR010000013.1, forward strand.
CCACGGTCGTACATCTCGTCCGCCACGGCGAGGTTTATAACCCGGATAAGATTCTCTACGGTCGCCTGCCCGGCTGGCACCTGTCTGAGCGCGGTCAGCGTCAGGCAGCGGCCACGGCCGCGTCCTTCGAAGGCCACGACATCCGCTACTTCGCCTGCTCTCCGCTGCAGCGCACGCAGGAAACCTCACGGCCCTTCACCGAGGTAATCGGCATGAAGCCGACCCTGGATGAAGATTTGCTGGAGGCTGGCAACTCCTTTGAGGGTTTGCACATCAAGGGCATTGACTCCGCACTGTGGAATCCGAAGTACTGGCCACGACTGCGTCGTCCGAGCGTGCCCAGCTGGGGCGAGCCCTACGAGGAGATCGCGGACCGTATGTTCCACGCCATCGAGCGAGCCCGCGAGGCCGCCGAGGGAGCGGAAGCGGTGCTGGTGACACACCAGCTGTGCATCATTGCAGCTCAGCGTCGTGCGCGGTACTTGAAGCTCGCCCACAACCCGGCAACTAGGCAGTGCGATCTGGCCAGCGTGACCTCCTTGGTCTTCGTCGGCGACACCATTGTCGACGTGCGCTACAGTGAACCGGCCGGTCACCTGTAAGGTGAATAAATAGTTTTGTTGAAGTTTCACTGACCCCCGGAAGGTGGCACCCCAAGTGGCCAAGGTCTCATCGTCCCGAATTGCAGCAACGCTAGCGGCAGCAACTCTGTCTCTGTCGCTCGCAGCATGTAACCCCGGAGATTCAGTGGGACACGATGCCGTTGCCGTCGGCGGTCAGTTCGAGTTTGTTTCTCCAGGGGGTCAGCAGATCATTGACTACGCACCCGAGGAGCGCAAACCGGTCGGCAAGGTGTTCGGTCCTTCTCTAGAGGACGACGACAAGAAAATCTCCCTCGATGACTTCAAGGACCAGATTGTGGTCCTAAACGCCTGGGGGCAGTGGTGCGCACCGTGCCGATCCGAATCGGATGACCTGCAGTATGTCCAGGAACAGATGGAAGAGCAAGGTATCGGCACCGTTCTCGGCATCAACGTCCGCGACAATGTCCGCCAGGCTCCCATCGACTTTGTGAAGGACAACGGCATCACCTACCCGTCCATCTATGACCCGGCCTTCGTCAACGCCAGCGCACTCGGCGGCATCCCGGCTTCGGTGATTCCGACAACCATCATTCTGGACAAGCAGCACCGCCCGGCCAAGGTCTTCCTCCGCGAGGTCGATCACACCATGCTGATGAAGGCTGTTAATGAAGTGAAGGCGGAGGGCTAGGCCCCAGCATGGGAACTCTTGCCATGGACACGATTTATCTTGCCGATGGCATCGGCCAGCAGTTCGCCGACGCCGCCACCGGCGGTCCCATCCTATTAGGCCTGCTCGCTGCTGCGCTGGCTGGTCTCGTCTCGTTTGCCAGCCCGTGCGTCATTCCGCTCGTGCCCGGTTACGTCTCGTATCTCACCGGTATTTCCGGAGCATCGGGGGCGCAGGGCCAGGGCTTGACGACGGGCACTGCGGACGCAACCGCCGTCGATAAGCGTGACGGCGATGGAGGGCGTGGCAAGCGTTCCGCAACTGCCCGCGTCGGCCTGGCTGCGTTGCTGTTCGTGCTGGGCTTCACTGTCATTTTCGTGCTGGGGTCGGCCTCAATTTTCGGGCTCGTGTCCACGCTGCGTCTGCAGGCGCGCACGCTGACGATTGTCGGTGGCGTGGTGACCATCGTGATGGGACTCGCCTTCATGGGCATGGTGCCGGCGCTGCAGAAGGACACCCGCATGGCGCCGAAGCGCTGGACCACGTGGCTGGGAGCGCCACTGCTTGGCGCGGTGTTCGCGCTGGGGTGGACGCCGTGTCTGGGCCCGACGCTGACTGCAATTATTTCGGTGTCCGCGGGCACGCAGGGTATGACCGCGGCCAGGGGAGTGGCGCTGATTATCGCTTACTGCCTGGGGCTGGGGCTGCCGTTCATTTTGGTGGCGCTGGGGTCGGCACGCGCGATGCGTGGAGTGGACTTCCTGCGTAAGCACTCGCGAACTATTCAGCTCATCGGTGGTGTGGCGCTGGTGCTGGTCGGAATTGCCCTGGTCACGGGACTGTGGGATGTTTTTGTTGCCTGGGTTCAGGCCGCTTTTATTACTGATACGGTAACGCCAATTTAGTGAAAGATTTTTCGATGTCGGTGAATTGGAATAAGGTACGACAGCCCTTCCAGCAGGTCTGGAACTGGTTGACCAGCATGCGCACAGCGCTGATTCTGCTGTTCATCCTCGCTTTCGCAGCGGTTCCGGGCGCCCTGTTGCCACAGCGCTCGCTGAATAAGGACAAGGTCGACCAGTATCTAGCCGCCAACGGCAAGACCGCCGAGATCATGGATAAGCTGCAGCTTTTCGATGTCTTCTCGTCCGTCTGGTTCGTCGCCATCGTGGCATTGCTGCTGATTTCCCTGGTTGGCTGCATTATTCCGCGCACCATCGACCACTACAAGGCCATGAAGACGCCACCGGCCAAGGCGCCGAAACGGTTGGCGCGTCTTCCGCTTCACGACGAAGCCGTGGTCGATGCCTCTGCGGATGAAGTTTCTAAGCGGGTGCGTGAGCGCCTGAACAAGTGGGCGTTGACCGAGACTCCAGCAGATGAAGATCGCGCTGGGGCACGATCCTTTTCCGCGGAGAAGGGATACCTGCGTGAGTTTGGCAACCTGGTGTTCCACCTGGGCATTGCGCTGCTGATTATCATCGTCGGCTTGGGCCGCATGATCTATTACGAGGGTCAGGTCATTTTGCTGACCAACACCGGCACCGAGATTTCTGACGACAACGTCAATAGCGCGGTGGGCGTTCCGTTCTGTAACACCGCTGCTGCGAACTATGACTCGCTGCGTGCTGGCAACACCTTCGACGGTACAACTCTGAACCCGTTCTGTATTCAGGTCGATGACTTCTTCGCCGATTACCTGCCGAACGGTCAGGCCAAGATGTTTACCTCTCATATCCGATTCGCAGAAGAAGAGGATATGCGCAAGCCGGTCGATGAGTGGGAAAAGACCACGCTGCAGGTCAACCATCCGCTGCGCGTCGCCGGTGACCGTGTGTACCTGCAGGGGCACGGCTTTGCCCCGGCCTTTAAGGTGACCTGGCCGAATGGCGAGTCGCGTACGTCGATTGTCCAGTTCCGTCCGGATGATCCGACCTTCTTCCTGTCCTCTGGTGCGCTGCGCTTCGACCCACCAGCAGGCATGTACCCGGACTTGTTCGAGCGCCGCCAGAACCAGATTGCAATCGAGGGACTGTTCGCTCCGACCGCGGAGTTTACTGGTGAAAAGGGTGCTCTGCTGCAGTCCTCTTACCCGGCGATGCAAGACCCGGCCGTGGCTGTCGACATCTACCGCGGCGACGCGGGCTTGGACACCGGTCGTTCGCAGGGGCTGTTTTCCCTCGACCGCGATCTGATGCACTCGGGTCAGCTGGCTAAGGAAGCCCGCGTCAACCTCAAGCAGGGCGAATCCACCGAGCTTGCCGACGGCACCAAGATTGAATTCCTCGGTGCGAAGGAATTCGTCAACTTGCAGGTTTCGCACGATCCCACGCAGTTCTGGGTGCTGGTGGCAACTGTGGCCGCACTGGCGGGCATGGTTCTTTCGTTGGGCATTAAGCGCCGACGTGTTTGGGTGCGCATGTTCCCGCTGGAAGATGGCCGCACTCGCGTTGAGTTCGGTGGCCTTGCCCGCACCGACAAGGCAGGTTGGGGCGAGGAGTTCCAGTACATCGTAGATGACATCCTGGAACGTGACAGTGATGACGAGGATGCTGCTGACAACAATGCTGCGACCGACGAGAGCGCGGACGACAAGGACAAAAGCTAACTGACCACTAAGTCTGGTCCATCATTACTGCAGGGTGAATGCGCGGGGGCGAGAATTGCGCCTCCGCGCATTTTTGCGTCCCCCGTGTCCCCGGTCCCCTTTTGCTTAGTCCTGCTTTAGTACTAGGGTTTGAAGAAGTATTCCGCTAATTCCACACTTTGGAGCCAAGTACATGCTCGTCAATAAGACACTGGCGCAGTTTTCGGACTGGTCGTACTTCACGGCCTTCGCCTTTTATCTTGTGGCCTTTGTTATTTCCATTGCCTACTACAGTCGTCGTATCGCGGCCGCTGAAGCGAAAAGCCAGGTTGCGGAACGCGAGCTGGTAGCCGCCGGTGCGGGTGAGGGAGCTACCACCGCTAGTGTTGCTGACTCTGGGGAGTCGGCGACGAAGTCGTCGGCAAGCGAGCCTAAGAACCAGGTGCTGACGAACCGACTCGGCGTTGTGACGGAAATGCTGATTTACGTCGGGGTGGCCGTGCACTTTGCATCGGTGCTGCTGCGTGGCCTGGCCGTGCAGCGTTTCCCGTGGGGCAACCTCTACGAGTACGTATCAGTTTCAATCCTCTTTGCTATGGCAATTGCAGCTGGCGTACTGCATCGTGAAACCATGCGTGTGTTCTGGCCGTGGCTGTTGGCTCCGATTCTGGCGCTGATGTTTTACGGTGGTAAGAACCTATATGTTGAGGCTGCTCCGGTGGTGCCGGCACTGCAGTCGATTTGGATTCCGGTTCACGTCTCGATTATTTCTATCGGGTGCAGTATCGCACTGATTTCCGGTGTTGCCTCGATTCTCTACATGCTGCGGATGTACAACCGCGAGGGCAAGGAAAAGGGCTTCCTGGGCAAACTGGTCGCGCCGCTGCCGGATGCTCAAAAGCTGGATGCGATTGCTTACCGCACCGCTATTTGGTCCTTCCCACTGTTCGGTCTGGGCATTGTGCTGGGCGCTATCTGGGCCGAGTCCGCATGGGGTCGTTACTGGGGCTGGGACCCGAAGGAGACCACGGCGCTGATTACCTGGATTATCTACGCCCTGTACCTGCACGCTCGCGCGACTTCGGGTTGGCGTAATACCAAGGCCGCGTGGATCAACATCTTCGGTTTTGCCACCATGGTGTTCAACCTCTTCTTCATCAACCAGGTGGTTTCGGGCCTGCACTCCTACGCTGGTCTGAACTAAGTCTTCACACTTGTACAAAGCCGGCATCGCCGGGTGAACTAGAATCGCTTCCATGCGCGTTCTCGTCACCGGTGGTGCCGGCTTTATTGGTTCCAACTTCGTTCTCCGCACTCTGGCTACACGGCCCGATGTGAATGTCACGGTGCTGGACGCTTTCACCTATGCCGCGAACCCTGCGAGCTTGGATGGCGCGGACTGTGAAATCATCCGCGGCGTTGTTCGTGACGCGGAGCTGATCGATCGCCTCGTGCCCCGCTTCGACGTGGTCGTCCACTTCGCCGCAGAGAGCCATAACGACAATTCGCTGGTGGATGCCGATCCCTTCGTCACCACTAATGTCATGGGCACCGTGAATCTGGCCAAGGCTTGCGCCACCCACGACGTCCGCCTTCACCACATCTCCACCGACGAGGTCTTCGGCGATCTCGCTCTCGACGATCCAGCACGCTTTACGACGGCCACCGCGTACAAACCCTCCAGCCCCTACTCGGCCTCCAAGGCTTCAGCGGATCACTTTGTCCGGGCGTGGGTGCGCAGCTTCGGGTTGGTTGCGACGATTAGTAACTGCTCGAACAACTACGGGCCGAGGCAGCATCCGGAGAAGCTGATTCCCCGCCAGATCTGTGGTCTGTTGCGCGGTCGTAGCCCTCGCGTGTACGGCACTGGCGAGAATGTTCGGGACTGGATTCACGTCGATGACCACAACGACGCGGTCTGGGCAATCTTGGATTCTGGCGAGGTGGGGGAGACCTACCTGATTGGTGCCGATGGCGAGCGTTCCAACCTCGACGTGGTCGGAGACATCCTGGAGGGCTTCGGTCGTGAGCGGTCCGACTTTGTCCATGTCACTGACCGCCCGGGGCATGACCGTCGTTATGCGATTGACCCCGCATCCATCCGCAGCCTTGGCTGGCAGCCGCGCTACCAAGACTTTTCCGCGGGGCTCGCCGAGACCATCGACTGGTATCGCGCCAACGAGTCCTGGTGGGCGGCGGCCTACGATGCCGCTGAGGCTGGCTACGCGGAGCGCGAGCAGGAGTTGTAGTTCGCTGCTGGGGCATGCCTAGCGAACCCTCAACGCACACTCAGTGCACACTCAACGCGTGCCACAGCCTCAGCCCGGGCGCCCCGTCTACACTTGTTACCCATGAGCCCTAAGAGCACATTCCAGCCCACTTCTATCGACGGCGTTTTCACCTTCGAACCGGTCATCCACGGCGACAGCCGCGGTAGTTTCCACGAGTGGTATCGCCTCGACGCATTCGCCGAGGCCACGGGCTACCCGTTCTTCCCGGAGCAGGCCAACATGAGTGTCTCCGCCGCAGGCGTTGTCCGTGGCCTGCACTTCGCTGACGTCAGCACCGCGCCAGATGGCCACCCCGGCCAGGCGAAGCTGGTTACTTGTCCCGCGGGCCACATCCTCGACATTGCGGTTGACCTGCGTCGCGGCTCCGATACCTTCGGCAAGGTCGAGGTTTTCGAGCTCGACAGCAAGACCCGCCGAGTGGTCTATCTGCCCAACGGCATCGGACATGGCTTCGTCTCGCTTGCCGACGACTCTGTGCTCACTTACCTCACTTCCACCGGTTACAACCCGGAGGCAGAGCGTGCTGTTAGCATCCAGGACCCGACTCTCGGAATTGACCTGGCTGCGCTGCTGGCCAAGGGTGGTCTCACCGACGCGGACATGATTCTCTCCGAGCGCGATCAGAAGGCTCCGACTATCGAGCAGTTCGAGGCCGAGGGCAATAAGCTCCCCAGTGAGTTTGACTGCAAGGATCTTGAGAACATGGCTCGCGACGAGTGGGCAATCGCCAACGAAGCGGCCGGGCAGTAAGGCAGAAAGGCGCGAGCACTATGAAGGGCATCATCCTCGCAGGTGGTACGGGCTCTCGGCTGTTTCCCATCACACTTGGCGTAAGCAAGCAGCTGGTTCCCGTCTATGACAAGCCGATGATCTACTACCCGCTGAGCACGCTGATGCTAGCGGGAATCAGGGACATCCTCGTCATCACCACGCCACATGATGCCCCGCAGTTTGAACGCTTGCTTGGCGACGGCTCGCAGTGGGGCCTCACCCTCACCTTTGCCACCCAAGACGAGCCCCGTGGTCTCGCTGAAGCGTTCATCATCGGTGCGGACCACATCGGCGATGACTCCGTTGCCCTCATCCTCGGCGACAACATCTTTTACGGTGCTGGCTTGGGCACGCAGCTGCGCCGCTTCCATAACGTCGATGGCGGAGCGATCTTCGCCTACTGGGTCGCAGATCCCACAGCCTATGGAGTCGTGGACTTCGACCAAAGCGGCAAAGCCGTGGCGATCCAGGAGAAACCGAAGAAACCACGCAGCCATTTCGCGGTGCCTGGTTTGTACTTCTATGATGCCGAGGTTGTTGAGATAGCTCGCTCGCTGCAACCGTCGTCACGCGGCGAATTGGAAATCACGGATGTTAACCGCGCCTACTTGGAGCGCGGGAAACTGCAGGTAGAGGTGCTGCCGCGCGGCACGGCATGGCTGGACACGGGCACGGTGGACAATCTGATGGCCGCGGGTGATTTCGTGCGCACGATTGAGCAGCGGCAGGGGCTAAAGATTGGCTCGCCGGAAGAGGTGGCGTGGCGCATGGGATTCATTGACGATGCTGCGCTTAGCGCGCGTGCCGACGCCCTCAGCGCCAGTGGCTACGGGGAATATCTACAGCAGTTGTTGCTGCGTGGCAAGGACGTTTAGTCAGTTTCGCCGGGATTATCGGGGTTGTCGTCCTGCTCCCGTTCGCGCCGCTCCTGCAGCTCCTGCTCACGTTTACGGCGATCGAATTCGGCCTTCTTGAGCTTCCAGAGAAACTCCGGATCATCGTCGGGAGCGAGCGGACGGGGTTCCGGTTGCGGAGCGGAAATACGTCGCATGCCGTTGCCGCGACTGCCGGGGCCAAATGCCTTCCACAGCATGACTACGACAAGGATGATGAACAGCAGCAGAATGAGCCGACCCATGTAATAGCTAACCTCCTGGATTTACCGACTAGAATACGCAACGAGTCCCGTAGTGCCCACGAGGGGTATCGCACTGCATGCGGTACGGCGTACAGAGTTCGTTAGGGTACAAAGGAACGTTGGACACGAACAGCCATGGACGCTAGCAACGCCCGGGCACAGCACACGCGTAACACGTAGAGGTGAGGGTTTAATGACCAATCCAGCAGAGCAGGACAAGTTGGCTTCTGAGGCTCAGATGCCAGCAGCTCCGGTGACCAAGAATGCTGGTCGCGGCAATGCCATGAAGGGGCTGTTCTGGTACGGCCTTGCTCGTCTGCTGCTATTCCTAGTGCTGTTCTTCATTCTGCTCGTGATTATCTACCTCGTTAATGTGCAGATTCCGGCTGCAATTACGGCTGTGTTCGCACTGATTATTGCGATGCCGCTGTCGGTTTTTGTGTTCCCGAAGCTGCGCGTCCAGGCCAATGAGTCTGTTGCAGTGTGGTCGGAGAACCGCCGCGCGCACAAGGAATACATTGCGCAGCAGATTAAGGACCGCGAGGAAAACTAGCGCACCTTCTCCAGGGCCCGCTCGATAGCCCGGTTCACCGCTTCCGGAGCCTCGAGCGGCAACATGTGGCCGGCCCCGTCGACTTCAACCAGTTCGGCGTCCGGCCACTTTTCCATAATTAGGTCTGCTTGCTTGCGCGGAGTGACATCGTCCTTCGTGCCCACCAGTACCGCTCCTGGCAAGCCCTCCAAGTAAGGCCCGGATGCGAACTCGTCGTGATCCTGCAGGTCGTCGAGATATCCCACGAAAGTTTCCAGCGGTGTTTCATTAATCATGGCCGCGTGGAACTCGATGATCTCGTAGTCCGTGCGCCGGGCGAACACCGCCACCGCCAACGACGGCGCCATCAGTGACGCGATTGCCTCGCGGAACTTGCGAATCTCCTTCGGCGAGGACTCAATTGCATTGCGCGCCGCATCCGCCACCGGGGACGCCAGAATCTGCGGCACACCCTGGGCGGCCAGCTTGTCGATAGACGTGGAAATCAACACTACGCCTGCTATCCGACGGCGAATGCTTTCCTCGGCAGCCCGCACCATGTGCAGTGCAATCAAACCGCCTAGCGAATGCCCAACCACGATGAGTTTTCCGGTCGCGGCACGCTCGGCGATCACGGCCAGCGCATCGGCCGCAGCCCCTTCGACCGTGCAGAGTGAAGCCGGAACCGCTCCGGTCAGGCCGTGGCCGCGCAGATCCATAGTCAACAGGCGTGCTTCCGGGTGCGACTTGCGCAGCGCGTTGAACTGCCGGTACCAGGACTCACCAGCCAGGGTGAAGCCGTGGACGAAGACGATGGTCACGGGTTCTTTGGCGGGTTCGCTAGGTTCAACCTCGTACCAGTGCACCGGAATATCGGTGGTGACAGCATCCGGCTTGTCGCTGGCCTTCCGCTCGTCGTCCTTGGCCGCAATCTCGGCCGTGACCGGTGCGGTCTTGATATGCACCACGCCGGTTGACGTGAGATCGGTGAGTCCCGGTTCACGGGTCTGCGAATGCAGCGCACCGTGCTCCAGCGCCAGTCGGCGGCGTCCCGATTTGGTCAAACGCAGAGCAGCGCTGCGGGCGAAAGCTGGAGCCTTGGCTGCTGTGTCGCCAACTCGGGTTGCGGCCTCCTGGACGTCGTCAAGCGCCTTGTGCGTCAGTGTGCGGAAGTCCATCGGTACCCCCTAGCTGAGCGCGAGTGCGAGTGCCGTAATGACGGACCAGGCAAGCATCATCTTGCCGGTAAGCCCCAGTACCGGGATGAGCTCCTTGCCCTTCTTATGCATGCGAATTGGCTCGGAGGCCTTCACCCACAGCGGCACGATGAGCAGACCCACCAGCGCCCATGGGCGCCAGAAAGCGATAAAGCTGCTGGCCAGCGCGGGCATGAGGGAGAGAATCTGCCAGACGATGCGGGTGCGGAAGTCGCCCAGGCGAACTGCCAAGGTGATCTTGCCGGTAGCGGCGTCGGTGGGGATGTCGCGCAAGTTGTTCGCCAGGTTCACGGCAGAAGACACCGAACCAATACCAATTGCGCAGGCCAGGCCGACCCAAGACAGCGAGCCCGTCTGGGTGAATTCCGTGCCGAGCACCGCGACGAGACCGAAAAAGACGAAGACCGAGACCTCGCCAAGTCCGCGATAACCGTAGGGATTTTTACCGCCGGTGTAGAACCACGCAGCCGCGATGCACAGTGCACCGACCAGAATGAGCCACCACGCGCTCATCAGGGACAGCGCCACACCGGCAAGACCGGCGACACCAAAGGAACCGAACGCCGCGTACTTCACAACCTTCGGCTCGACCAGACCAGAACCCGTCAGGCGCAGCGGGCCCGAGCGGTCATCGTCAGTGCCGCGGATGCCATCGGAGTAGTCGTTGGCGAAGTTCACGCCCACAATCAACGCCCACGCGACAACCAGCGCGAGCACCGCACGTCCCCAGATAATCGGCGCGTGCGTCGATGCCGCTCCGACACCGACGATGACCGGCGCAAACGCATTCGCCCAGGTATGGGGGCGCGCGCCTTCCAGCCAATCGCTTAACGACGCCGTTGCAGGACTCTTTGGTGCTTCAGACATGAATTAATAATAGGACGTGACACCAAATGCCTTGAACTAATGCGTGTCTGAATGAGCTAAAAGAGCGCCGCGACTTTCTTCCGGTCGACCTTGCCCGGACCAATCAGTGGCAGGACCTCCACGCGACGCAGGTCCTTGGGAATCATCCAGTGATTGATTCGCCCGGCGTCTTCAGCATCGCCGAGCCCGTCCATGACATCGCCGAGCTCAGCGATGCCTTCATACGCTGCGACGATAGCGTGGCCGAGCCTTGGGTGTGGCACACCGACCACGCAGGCTCCCGTAACTCCATCGATGGCGAGCAGTTCACGTTCGAGGACTTCGGGGTGCAGCTTCAACCCGCCGGAGTCGATGATGGTGTCCAGGCGTCCCGTAATGACTAGTCGGCCATCGTGGATCTCGCCCGCATCGGAGGTGGCGAACCAACCTGGTTTATGGAAAGCCTCGTGACTGGGCGCGTTGCGGTAACCGTGTGCAATCATCGGTCCGCCCAGCCAAACGCGACCATTTTCGATGGCGACCTGTGCACCTTCGATGGGCTGTCCGTCATAGACGCAGCCGCCGGCTGTCTCGGAGGAACCATAGGTGGTCACGACGTTGATGCCGAGTTCTTCGGCGCGCGCTGCCACCTGCGGGTTCAAGGCTGCGCCGCCGACAAGGACAGCATCAAACAGGCGCAGGGCTGCCGCGCCAAAGGGTTCTTCCATGGCCTTGGCCAGCTGCATCGGAGCCAGCGAGGTGTAGGCACGGTCGCTGGTGAGGGCCTCGGCGCCGTCGGCGAATGCGGCAACATCAAAACCGTCGGTCACATCCACACACACCGGATCCGTGCCAGCGAGCAGCGAACGAATGAGAACCTGCAGGCCAGCGATATGGTAGGCCGGCATCGCCAGCATCCACTGTCCTTCACCGCCGAGCCACTGATGTGTAGCGGTAGCAGAGGAGACCAAGTTATCCACCGTCAGCTGTGCACCCTTCGGTGTGCCGGTGGAACCGGAAGTGCCGACAACAAGCGCGATGGACTCATCAATCGGCTCACCTGCGCGTTGCGAGTTCCGCAAGATTGAGGCGCGCGTGCCGTCGTGAAGCGGAACGGGAAGAAGAGAGACCTCACCGTCCAGCGCGGCGCGGAGGTCGGGCAGGATGGCGGTCGGGTCGTGGGGATTGACGGAAAGCAGGCTGAGCGTACGCACAACCCAAACCATAGCCCGTGTTGTGCCGTAGTTTCTGGTGGCGAGGTCGGAACAATCGTGGCCTCGGGCGCGTTGCGCAGACCAAAGACAGTCATAGATAGAAAGGCGTAGAAGATGGGTTGGATTTTTGGCAGGTCCGCAGAGCTGGTGCCGGAAGATGAGGCGCTCAAGGGCGGCTCGCACCCGGTGTTGGAAAATCCGAAGCCGCATGCGGTGCTCGGCACGCCGATCACCGGCCCATGGGAGGAAGGCCAGGAGGTCGTCTACATCGGGATTGGCTGTTACTGGGGCGCTGAGAAGCTGTTTTGGGAAACACCGGGCGTGCTCAGCACATCGGTCGGGTTCGCCGGTGGCGTGACGCCAAATCCCACCTACCGCGAGTCCTGCACCGGACGCACCAACCACACCGAGATTGTGGAGGTCGTCTACGACCCGGAGCAGATTAGCTTCGACCAGCTGATCGCCAAGGCCTTCGAAGCCCACGATCCCACGCAGGGCTACCGCCAGGGTAATGATGTCGGCACGCAGTACCGTTCCGCGATCTACACGACGACGCCCGAGCAAGCGCGCCGGGCACAGGAGATCGCCGATGCCTACGCGCCGAAGCTTGCCGACGCTGGCCTGGGGGCCATCACCACGGAGATTAAGCCACTCGCGGAGACTCCGGCAGGGGAGTACTACCGAGCCGAGGATGAGCATCAGCAGTACTTGTTTAAGAATCCGAACGGCTACTGCCCAGTGCATTCGACCGGCGTGGCCTGCGGAATTTAAAGGCGAAGCTTTTTAGAACGGTCAGTCGCGATTAGTAAAACTCACTGAGAAAAGTAAGGTGGTTATATCAATCAGATAGTCGAATAGGAGTGAACCCTTGTGGTGAAGCAAGTACTGCGCGTTGCATTTGCCTTCGTCGGCGTGGTCGTCGGCGCGGGCTTTGCGACGGGTCAGGAAATCATGCAATACTTCGTCGCCTTTGGCATCAATGGTGTCTGGGGTGCCGTTCTCTCAGCGGTGATCATGAGCCTGATGGCGATGATCATTTTGCAGCTGGGAAGCTACTTTCAGGCCAGCGAGCACGGCGAAGTTTTCCGACGCGTATCGCACCCCATCTTCTCGCGAGTACTGGACATTGGCGTGATTATCACGCTCTTCGCCACAGGGTTCGTCATGTTCGCCGGTGCCGGTGCCAACATGGAGCAGCAGTGGGGCATCCCCGTGTGGATCGGTGCCGTAATCATGGTGCTGGTTACCATTGCAGCCGGTTTCCTCGATGTTGACCGAGTGACCACAGTGATCGGTTCCATCACGCCGTTTATCGTCGGCTTTATTCTGCTGGCCAGTGTTTATACGCTGGCGTTCACCGATGCCACCCCAGCCGCGGAGCAGGCAGCTGCCGTTGCGGAAGTCCCGACCACTCTGCCGAACTGGGTTGTCGCCGCAGTGAACTATGTCGGTTTTAACCTGATGGTTGCGGTTTCCATGGCGATTGTTATTGGCGGTAGCCTGTTCAATCCCCGCGCCGCTGGAGCCGGTGGGTTTACCGGTGGTTTGATCTACTCCGCGATGCTGCTGATCACCACCATCACGTTGTTCCACACTGTTGGTACCGTCGCCACCGATGCCGTGCCAATGCTCACCGTCATTAATCGACTGCACCCGTGGCTAGGCCAGGCCATGGCCGTGGTAATCCTTGGCATGATCTTCAACACGGCACTTGGCATGTTCTACGCACTGGGGCGTCGCGTCACCGCAAATCACCCGGAAAAATTCAAGATTGTCTACGTCGCGCTGGTCTTGCTCGGTTTCGCCTTGAGCTTCATGGGCTTCCAGAACCTAATCGGTTGGGTCTACCCAATCCTGGGCTACATCGGTCTGCTGCTCATTACTGTCATGCTTGTTGCCTGGTTGCGCGGCCGCGAGCGCATCAGTGAAGAGACTTCCCGCCGCAAGCGCATCTTCCGCCTGGTCCGCCGTGGCCGGAACAAGGAGGCCCGCGAGGAGATTGAAGACTCCAACCTCAGTGTCGAAGAGGTTCGCGAGGCTATCGAGGAGTAGGTGGGGTGCTCGCGGCACCGCTGTCAATCTTGGGATCGGATGGCCTTTAGCGATGTCGCCCGAGCCCAAGCCACGAAAGCCACGATCACAATGGCGGATACGAGAACCATCGACGGCCACCGCTGGGGGTAATCACGTACTACCCAGGTCCATCCCCATTCCGAGGTCCACCACAGCGGTGAGGCGCTGAGGACATCACCGCCAACCATCACCGCCCAACCGCCGAGCGCGACCGAGACAAAGATTGCGGCCGCCACACTTCGACGCGCAATTAAGCCGGTCACGGCCACTATCATCGCGGCCACAAGAGACGCGATGACCGCCTGGTACGGCCAGGGGTTAATGCCCGTCTGGCTATTGGTCTGGCCGCCCGCGCCACTGATAATCACCGCAACCACGAGCACCGGCACGAGAAACGCCATATCCAAAGCAAACAGTCGGAGTGTGATGCTCCGTCGCGCACGCCGATACATCAGCGCTGGCCAGGCATCAGCTTGCGAGGTCCAGGTCATGATGGCGACCACGGTTGCAGCCGTCGGCACGCAGACGAAACTCAGCAGCCCCAGCGCATACTCCGGGTTCCACACCACACGCACGACCGCAAGTCCGGCAAGCATCAGCGCTGCGAGACTCCACCAGGCGCGCCACGGAAGGGTCGCGCTCATACCATGGCTTAACGACGAAGTGCTGCGTTCCCGGCCCGTCGGCAAGCTGAGAGATTTTCCGTGCGCAAGCAATGCGATGGCAAATAAACCTAGCCCGAGGAGTAAATGCAGCAACGCGGGCGGCAGGATGGCGATGTTCCAGATCTCGCTGTCGGCGGGAGCCGAGATGGAATTAGCCTGCACTCCGTGGATAGGTAACGTTGGGCGGATTGCCCAGGTCCACGGGAGAACTTTCCAGTTTGGGCTCATGGCGTCCAGTGTTCCTGCGATGGCCCAAGCGATGGAAGCGAGCGGAGCGAGGAAGAGAGCTGCGCGTGGCACAAGGCGCCATAGGGCAAGGCCGAATGCCCAGAAGACGAAGAATGACAACGTGCTAAAGAGCGTGAATTGCGATGCGGTGCTCACGCTCCGGGCAAGGAGTGCAGCCATCAATGCGTGACCGAGGGCCGCGGAGGCAATGACAGTGGCTGCGCGGGCAAGGAGCACTCGAGTGCCCGAGATATTGCGCCAGATTAGGCCGCCTTGGCGGAGTTTTTCTTCACGGTTTTGGCCGATGACGGACGTAATAGCAGCCAGGGGAGGAAGCAGGATAAGCGAGTAGATGTGGGCGCTCGCCATGGCGGTGGCGTCAACGCCTCTAGAAAAGACCATGCTGACCAGAGCGATTGCCACCATGATGATGGGAAGAAACATGGTGAGTGACCACTTCGCCCGCAGTAGCTCGGCGCGGAAGTAGCGGCGAGTAGGAACGGTGCGTGTGTTAAGAGTGCGCGTGTGCGGTTGAGTGCTCATCGGGCAACACCTACTGCGGTGAAGAAAGCTTGCTCGAGGGATTGACCAGAGGCCGCAAAGTCAGTCAGCGGGCCTTCGTAGACCAGTCGGCCACCGGCGAGGACACCAAGGTGGTCAACGCTCTTTTCGACTTCTCCGAGTTGATGGGAGGACACCACGACGGCCTTGCCACTAGCGGCAAGATTTCGCAACAAGGTGCGCAGGCCCACGATAGCTTCGGGGTCGAGGCCGTTGGTGGGCTCGTCGAGAAGCACAATGTCGGGGTCGGTGAGCAGCGCCATCGCCAGCGAGAGACGAACCTTCATGCCCGTTGAGAAAGCGCGGGCACGCTTGTTGCCCGAGTGCAGCCCCACCATGTCGAGGACTTCGGCGATACGGCTCTTGTCCGTGCCGGTCAGGTGCGCGTGAACCTTGAGGTTGTCGGTGGCTGAGAGCTGTGGGTAGAACGCCGGGCCATTGATGGAGGCGCCGATGCGGTCCAGGTCGACAACGGACCACGGGTGTCCCGCGATGCTGATTTCACCGGAGTAGGGAATTAGCCCAAGCACCGTGCTCATCAACGTGGATTTACCTGCGCCGTTGAGTCCCAATAGTCCGTAGACCTCGCCGGCACGGACGCTCATATCGAGGCCGTTTAGGACAGGTTCGTTCTTGCCGTAGGAGACAGTGATGCCGCGCAGCTGAAGGAGGGAAGCGGCGGCATCTGCGGAAGGGCCTGAAGTGGGGGTTGGTGCGTTCATGCCTTAAGTAATAGGAGTGTTTGGCACGGTTCGCGCCCTCCCTGAGGATGAGGTGGCGGAAATATCCTCCCTAGGGAGGAGGCAATAGCGAGGGTGACGGCACCGCGAGGAGAAGCTACAGCAGCCCGTTTTTCGCAGCCCAAATGACAAGATCCACACGACTGCGTGAGCCCGTTTTGGTCAACAGGGCTTTCACATGGGTTTTCACTGTCGTTGTAGCGACAACCAACCTGCGAGCGATTTCGTCATTGGAAAGCCCTTGGCAGACGAGGTTCAAAATCTCCTGTTCGCGGGGTGTGAACTGGGGCGCTGCGTGGGTGGTATCTGAGCTAGAGCCACTGGCCGAGGACTCCCTCGCTGGCTGTTCAGAGTGAGATGCACGCGGTGAAACATGCCGCAACACCATCGGTGTCACCTTCGGATCGATGACTCCTTCACCACGGTGGATGCGCATAATGGCCGAAAGCAGCTCGCGGGGATTGGAGTCTTTGAGCAAAAAGCCTGCCGCCCCAGCTTCTAAAGCGTCGAGCACCAGGTTTTCTTCGCGGAAAGTGGTCAGCACCAGGACTTTCGGAGCGGATGCGCGAACCGCACCTCTGGACGGCACGCCTTGCACGATCTGCCGTGTGGCCTCGATACCGTCCATCACAGGCATACGAATGTCCATGACGACCACATCCGCACCGGAGGCACAACGCACAGCCTCGGCGCCGTCGCCCACGGCACCAATGACTTTCATCTGCGGGTGGGCATCAATAAGCTGCGCGAAAGACTGTCGAATCAGAGCCTGATCTTCAGCCACTAGTACTCGAATTACACCCATTGCTCGTCTTTCTCGACAGAATCGCCAGTCAGCCTTGCTTCGGTCGAACTGCTTACAGCCGAATACTGACGCGGAACATGCCGTCGCTTTCACCATAAGTCATCTCACCACCGAGCTGCGCCACGCGTTCATCCAGACCAATCAGGCCAGCGCCAGCTCGCTTCCTGGGGTCCAAAGTATCGCTCTCAGCCCGGTTTGCGGTCATCAAATGAACCCGCGCCGGGCTGTCATCAGCGTCGGCAGGTGGATCGATTGCCAGTGCCAGCTGACCATCACCCGATGAGTGCTTGGCCATATTCGCGGCCAACTCCGTCACTGCCCGCACAAGAGTCAGCCGCTTCGCGAGTGGCCAATCCGCCAGGTCCCCATAAGACTCCGGCAGAGTCACCGAAACATCGCGACCCGGCGGACAAACAGCCGAAACTAGACGCGGAATCTCATTCGGGTCAGCGCTAATCTCGCCGCCTTCACGTAATGCATCGACAAGCGCATGCACATCCCGCAACGATTGTTCTGCGGTCTGGGCAATACCTTCCAGCGTGGTCTTTTCAGCGGCGGATTTCGCTCGGGAGTCATCCATCTCCGCCAGGTACAGCGCGGTTTGGGCCTGAACCTTGATAGAGGTGAGTCCGTGCCCCACGACGTCGTGAAGCTCCCGGGACAACTCCAGTTTGTTGCGCGCTACGACGTTTTCCAACTCCGCGGCATGTTCCTCGGCGTTGATTCGGAGCCACAGGGGCACTGCGTACGCGCTCGCCGTGATAAGCACCGCCGGTAGTCCGAAGACCAATAGTCGTTCCGGGGTAAAGCCGAAGGCAGGAACTGCCGGGTTGAGGAAGCTGCCAATCAACCCTAAAAACAGCCCAACGATGCCCCAGGTGCGATTCGGTTCCCACCTGTTCACAGCCCATAGTGATAGTGGGGCAGCAACAATAATAGGGTCGAGCCCAAGGTTTACAGGGGATAACCACACCAGCAGGGCGAGACCCGCTAGGGCGCTGTACGTAACCACAAACGATGCACGCACTGCTTTACGACGAAACGCTGCGGCCCCGGCAATCATCGCGGACAGAATCACATTGGTGACATAAGTAAAGCTCGGGCCATAAGTAAGTAGCGGCGTCATGCTCAACCAGCAGCACAGCAGGAAAGCAGCCGCAATAGCGAGATCGGCAGCTGGGAACGAGCCGACAAAGAAACGCACCCGGCTGTGCCAGTCGAGTGGGGCAGGAGTCTGCGCGGTGGCAGGCTGTGCGTGCATGGAGGAAGCGGTGCGCTGCATGTGTCTAGGCTAGCGGTCGGTGGCTTGCGCGGTTTAGTGTGAGTTTTCCACTTGCCGGAATGTGATGTTGATGCGGCCCTCTTTAAGCCCGCACCCTTCCGGCAGCGTGCCCGGACGAGTCTTGGGCACACCATGAAACGCAAGCCGCTTCGGACCACCAAACACAATCACATCCCCGCTGGCGAGAGTCACGTCATCCCAGGGTTTGTTGCGGTTTTCAGTCCCGCCAATGCGGAACAGAGCCTCATCGCCGATAGAGAGCGACACAATCGGGGCAGGGGAGTTTTCGTTGCGATCCTGGTGCATCCCCATGGTGGCCCCGGGTGGGTAGTAGTTGACCAACGCCATGTCGGGACGAAAAGCGGAGGGCCACTGGTTGAGGGATTCGTCGTAAAGCGCGGCGGCACGAAGTGCTTCGGTGGCGAGCTGCAGCAGATTGTCAGGCACGGGCGGGACGCGAACGCCGCCTACGTGTGTGACGTAGCGGTACGGATTTGTGGCCCACATGCGGCCGAGATGGAGCATGAAGACCTGCATCTGGCCACTTTTGAGCTGTGGGCGAGTCATGGCCAGGGGAGTTCCGGCAAGGTCGCGGGCGATGTCACGGAGTTGCGTGATGATGCCCGCCTGCCGCTCCAATGGCAGCCACCCCGGAAGATGAACAACTCCCGGCGTGATGCGGGCATCGTCGCGCGGGAGCTGATCGAGGAGCATAGGTCTAGTTTGCCTCTTAACCCGCGATGATTGCGTTAACCGGGCGGGACAGGAACTGCGGACCAATCTTGCCCAGGTAGCGCAGGATAAAGTCCGCTGCCGACACCGAGTAGAAGTGGCGCTGGCGCTCAATGAAGTTCTGCGGATGCGTTGCCTTCCACACGGCATCAGCGACCTGGTTCGGCGTGATGCGCACGCCAAGACGACGGGTGGAACCGGCGGAAACGTCCGCCAGCTTGGTCTTCGCCCACAGCGGCATGATGGCGACGACGCGGATCTTGTCCTTGCGCCACTCCAGATCCAGAGCCTGCGTCAGACCAGAGACGTAGAACTTCGACGCGGAGTACGGCGCGATGTGCGGCTGGCCGTAAATGCCCGAAGCCGAACCCATGTTGACCAGGTGAGACCCCTTGGTGCGCTTCAGGTACGGGTGCGCCGCCTTCGCGCCCAGTGTCAGGCCGGTGCAGTTGATGTCCACCTGCGCGCGGATAATCTCCGGTGACTGGTCAGTGATATCGCCATCGCCGATGATGCCCGCGTTATTGTCCAGCACTGTCAGCTTACCGCCGGTGTGGGAGGTGAAGTCCGCAAGCGCGTCCTCCCACTGCTTAAAGTCCGTCACGTCCAGCTTGCCGACGATTACCTCCGGGCGCTCAGCCTTGAGCTTCGCCAGGGCATCCTCATTGATGTCGTAGACGCCGACGGTCCAGCCTGCAGCCAGGAACTTCTCGGCCACCGCGCGGCCAATGCCCTGCGCGCCGCCGGAGATGAAAATGGACGGGGAATCAGAAGTGGCCATGGTGTCTCAATCCTGCCTTTTCTTGCTGTTTTTATAAGTGGATAAATGTTATTTGCCAGCTTAGGTGAGCATTTGTTGTTTAACAGCGGATTGGAGGAAACGGGACCCGATCACAAACGCGTCCTGACTACACTGGCCACCATGAAACCCCTGAACATCCCACCAGGTCCCGGCATCCCAAAGGGCCTCGTCATCCCCGCGGCGGAGCTCACCGAACGCTTCGCGCGCTCCGGAGGGCCGGGCGGTCAGGGCGTTAACACCACGGATTCCAAGGTGCAGCTATCGGTCGATATCGCCGAGCTCAGCGTGCTTTCCGACGTCTACCGCCGCCGCGCTCTCCAGAACCTCAGCCACCGACTCGATGGCACGACACTCACCGTGTCGGTTACCACGCAGCGCTCCCAGGTACGCAACCGCGCGGAAGCCAGGCGGCGCTTAGCGGAACTCATCCGAGAAGCTGTGCAGCCACCGCCTCCGAGGCGCCGGCGGACTCGACCGAGTCGGGCCTCGATTGCCCGTCGTAAAGCGCAGAAGCAGCGCCGCTCCGAGCTCAAAGCCAGCAGGCGCCGACCCAGCTCCTACTAGGGGAATATGGGATTTTCGCGCATTCGTTGCAATATAGAGGAATGAGCGAAAATCAGGCCCCTACCGAAAAGGCAGCTGAAGCCGTCGCGGAGTTCAACCGCGTGCCCTCGATCCTGTCCATCCAGTCGCATGTGAGCTACGGCCATGTGGGTAACTCCGCTGCTGTTTTCCCGCTGCAGCGCGCAGGTTTTGAAGTGTGGCCGGTCCACACCGTCGATTTCTCCAACCACACCGGCTACGGCCAGTGGCGCGGCCCGATGATTCCGGCCATGGATGTGAGCGAGGTTATCAAGGGTATCGATGAGCTGGGCAAGCTTGACGACGTCGATGCGATTATCTCCGGCTACCAGGGCGGTAGCGATATTGCGGATGTCATCATCGAGGCCGTGGCGATGGCCAAGCAGCGCAACCCGAAGGCCATTTACTCGTGTGACCCGGTGATGGGAAATGCCAAGAGCGGCTGCCACGTCTCGGATGACATCCCGCCGCTGCTGCGCGACAAGGTTGTGCCGGTGGCAGACGTGATTACGCCGAACCAGTTTGAGCTGGGATACCTGACGGGCCGCGAGGTCAACGACCTGGAGTCCACCATTGCGGCAGCCCATGCTGCTCGTGAGATGGGCCCGGAGTCCGTGCTGGTCACCAGCGTGCTGCGTCCGGAGCGCAAGGAGGGTGAGATTGAGATGCTCGCCGTCAACGGCTCGGGCGCATGGCTGGTGGCGACGCCATACTTGCCGCTAAAGCGCAACGGCTCCGGCGATGTCACGGCTGCGCTGTTTGCGGGCAACCTGCTGCGCGGTCGCGGTATTGACGGTGACCTGTCGGTCGCGTTGGGCAACACCGCGGCCAGCATCTTTGAGCTGCTGAAGGTCACGCACGAGTCCGGCTCTGGCGAGCTGGAGCTCGTTCGTGCGCAGGAGGCCTACGTCCACCCGGAGCAGCGTTTTGAGGTTACGAAGGTAGCGTAGCGCTTTATAAGCGAATATGGGGGGAGTCGATGGCGGCAGCACTTATGTGTTGCCGCCATCGTCGTACCAGGTCTTCGGGATTTTCTGCCTTTTACCTGGGTTCTAAACATTTGCGCAACAAGAAGAAAAGATTTTGAACCATTGAAATAAAGTTTCCAATGAGTAGATAATGAAAACGGTTACTACTTAGTTGTGCCTATCCTTCAATAAAGGGGAGTAAATGTTTTCTACCCGCACGGGGCGAACCCTGGCTGTCTCGGTCTCTGCACTTGCGATTTGTGGCCTCGGGTTGACCGCCTGTTCGAACCCCGATGATAAGTCCGCCTCCGGTGTCGCCGGGGACTCCGGCGCCAGCGCCGAGCAGACCCTGGTCCTGCTGGATAACAACGAAACCGGCGGATACAACCCGGTTGCTGGTTACAGCAGGTCCGGCGATTCCCCGGTCTACGAGGGCCTTTTCCGGCTCAAGCCGGTGTCGGGTGACACCTCCACGAAGCCCGTCGACTTTGAGCCTCTGCTAGCCTCCGGCCCCGCCGAGCCGAGCAATGGCAACAAAACGTGGACCGTTCCAATCAAGGACGGAATCACCTTCTCCGACGGGACCACCTTCGGGCCGGAGGACGTCGTGGCGACCTACAAGGCCATCCTCGACGAGCGCTCGGCCTCCTCTGAGGCTCCGAACTGGGAAATGCTCGATGAGGTGCACGCCGACGGAGACAAGGTCGTCTTCGAGCTGAATATCCCGTACGCGGAATTCGATCACCAGCTCCTCAACGGCATCGCCCCGTCGGAGGCCTTCAACTTCGATGATTTGAAGCCCGCCGAGGACTCAGATCTCAATACCAAGCCCGTGGGAACTGGCCCGTTCAAGCTCGAATCTTTGCGTGCCGACGAGGCCATCTTCACGGCCCGCGAGGATTATCACGGCGGGGCCCCTGAGCTGAAGAAAGTCATTTACCGAGTCAATCAGGACGAAAACTCCCGTGCTCAGCAGCTGCGCGGCGGCGAGGGCGACGGAACCATTATGGAGCCGGCGTTGGCGCAGGAATTTGAAGGCCAGGAGGGATTCAAGGTCGAGTCGGCGCATTCGGCGGACTGGCGCGGAATCACCCTTCCAGCGGGCAACCCGGTCACCGGTGACCAGGCAATCCGCAATGCGGTCAACCTGGCTGTCAACCGTGAGGCCATGGCGAAAGACGTGATGAAGGGCCACGCGAAGCCGAACTCCACCTTCCTCGCGGACTTCTACGGCGACGCCTACGACCCGACCGCCGAGATCAAGCACGACACCGCGAAGGCCGAGAAGCTTCTCGACGACGCCGGGTGGAAGAAGGGCTCGGACGGCATCCGCGTCAAGGACGGCCAGCGCGCCGCGTTCGATGTCATCTACTTCCCGAACCGCGATCACGCCCGCACAGACCTGACGTTGGCCGCAGCCTCCGACCTGAAGAAGGTCGGCATTGAGGTCAATCCGGTCGCCCGTGATTCCAAGTCTGTCACCCGCGAGGACTACGCCAAGACCCCGGTCATGCTGGGAGGAGGCGGTACCCCGTACTCCGTCGACGGCCAGATCTACTCAATCTTGCACTCCAAGTACGCTGAGCCGGGTGCCGGTGCCAAGTGGGATAACGGCTCCGACTACGTCAACCCGGAGATCGACAAGCTGCTCGACCAGGCGCGCGTCGAAGCGGACCAGGCCAAGCGAGACGAGCTCTACCGTAAGATTCAGAAGCTCTACGCCGAAAAGCCCGCCATGCTGCAGCTGGTCTACGTTGACCATGTCTATGTCGAGCGCGACCGTGGCTACACGCACCCGGATGCCATCCTTGAGCCCCATGCCCACGGCCTGAACTTCGGCCCGTGGTTCAACCTGGGGGCATGGCACAAGTAAATGACAAAAGCCGAGCCACACCCACGTCCTCACCCTCGCTCGCGCCCGCACTCACACCCGCGTCTACACCCCTCTGAGCATCAACCCCGTTTCAAGAGCCGGAAACGGCAGGTCGCAG
This sequence comes from Corynebacterium sp. MSK032, assembly GCF_030232065.1. Classification (NCBI taxonomy): domain Bacteria; kingdom Bacillati; phylum Actinomycetota; class Actinomycetes; order Mycobacteriales; family Corynebacteriaceae; genus Corynebacterium; species Corynebacterium sp. MSK032. The sequence continues at coordinate 68,165 of NZ_JASPJR010000013.1, forward strand.
GAATCGTCGTGAGGCGAGTGCTGGTAGCCGTTCCCATCGTTGTGGCGGTGACGGCAGCAGTGTTCGCGCTGGCGGCGGTGAGCCCCTTCGACCCTTTGGATGCGTATCTCAAAGGTCAGGCGGGCAACCTGACCGAAGCGCAGAGAGTCTCGATTTCTCACCAGTTGGGGCTGGATAGGCCCTGGTGGGAGTCGTGGTTGGTGTGGCTGCAGGGCCTGGCGGTGGGCGACCTTGGCATTTCGAGGTCCTACTCACAGCCGGTGACGCAGGTGCTCGCCGAGCGTCTGCCGTGGACGATGCTGCTCGGCGCCTGCGGACTTGCCGGAGCTATCGCGCTGTCATTCGTTCTGGCACTGTGGGCTGCGGTGCGGCGCGGGGGAGTGCTAGACCGGCTAGTCCTGTCGATCTCGACGGTGATTCAGGCGACCCCGCCCTTCGTCGTTGCACTCGGCGGCCTCGGCCTTTTTGCGTTGGCCTGGAAGCTATTTCCCACCGGAGGCCTGACCTACCCGGGCGAGCCCGTGACTTTCTCCTCTACGGTGGCGCACCTTACGCTGCCAGCTGTCGTTCTTGCGATTACGCAGGTGCCGTGGCTGGTGCTGTCGTTGCGTGAGTCCATCGTCGAGGTCATGGACTCCGGCGCGGTCACCGGAGCGCAGGTCCGCGGCATTCCGCGCCGAACGATTATTTTCTCCCATATCCTGCCGACCGCAGTGCCGCCTTTCCTCGCGCTCATCGGCGCGCGACTGTCTGAGCTGGTCGTCGGATCGACACTGGTGGAGGCGGTCTTCGCGTGGCCTGGGCTCGGAACCGCGCTGGTCAAATCGGCTCAGAGCTTGGACTTTCCGCTGCTGAGCATTCTCACTATCGCGACGACGGCTATCGTCCTGCTCGGAAATCTGCTTGCCGACGTCGCCTTCGTCGTCCTCGACCCACGGGTGGATGCAGATGCTTAAAACGACAAAGAGGCCGGTCGCCCCGGTCGTGGCCGTGGCGTGCCTGGTCCTCATCGCTGCCTACGCCTTTTTAACTCCGCTGTTTCACGACTCCGACCTGGTGCTCACCGACTTCGCCAATTCCGGTGTCGCCCCGGGGCCTGAGCACTTCTTCGGTACCGATTCGAAGGGGCACGACGTTTTCGTTCGAGTTGCTGCGGGAATGCGCATTTCCCTTTTCATTGCACTGGTCACGGCAGTGTGCTCGGCGATCGTCGGTATCGTCCTCGGCGTTACCGCAGGCATGCTCGGCGGGCGCGTCGACCGCGTCATTATGCGCAGCGCCGACGTCACCAACGCGCTGCCGCACCTGCTACTGGGGCTGCTCATCGTCAGCCTTTTCCGAGGCTCGGTCCCCGCAATCATCATCTCCCTGGTACTGACGCACTGGGTGACCATCACCCGAACGGTCCGTGCGTCCGTGCTGCATCTGCGGGGCGCCGAGTTCGTCGAGGCCGCGCTCCTGTCCGGAATGAGCCGCGCACGCGTGCTAGCTCGGCACGTTGTTCCGGCGGCATTGGGGCAGTCCTTGGTCGGCCTTATCTTGCTGATCCCGCACGCAATCTGGCACGAGTCGACGCTGTCTTTCCTTGGGGTGGGCCTGCCGCCGCACAAGCCGTCTCTCGGGACTCTGCTTGCCGACGCCGAGGGCGCCCTGCTTCTCGGCCATTGGTGGATTTTGGTGTTTCCCTCGTTTTTCCTCGTCGCCACAACGTTGTGTATTGCGGCCGTCGGCACGCATTTGAAGGAGCGGGTGACCGGACAGGAGGTGCTGGTGTGAGTGCTCGGGAGGGCGTCGGCAAGCGAGAGAAGCTGCTGGACATTGAGAGACTGACAGTGCGGATTCCCCTGCGCGGTGGTGACGTGGTGCATGCCGCGACGGGCGTGTCCCTGACTGTGGGTAGGGGAGAGGTCGTCGCGGTTGTGGGTGAGTCGGGCTGCGGAAAGTCGATTATTGCCTCGGCGGTGGTTGGCATGCTGCCGCCGCACGCGAGAGTAGAGGGGCAGGTGCGTTTCTATCCGCGCGAAGGGGCAGCTGACAGTGGTGCAGAAGCGGAGAGGAACGCCGAGCCCATCGAAATTCTGGCGCGGCGACGTACCGGCGCGGGCCTTGCTCGCACTGACGAGGAGCTGGCGGGGCGGCAAATCGCGCTAGTACCGCAGTCGGCGGCGACGTTTTTGACACCGGTGCGCACGGTCGGGGCACAGCTAAAAGAAACAATTTCCGTTCTGGGGCGCAACCACACGGTGGAGGAGATGCTGCGGCGAGTCAGCCTGGATGCGGAGGTCGCGGCGCTGTATCCCCACGAACTTTCCGGGGGTATGGCGCAGCGCGCAGCAGTGGCATTCGCCCTGGCTGGCGACCCTGCTCTGGTGATTGCTGACGAGCCGACGGCCTCCCTCGACCCCGACCTGACCATGGCCCTGCTGCGCATGCTTCGCCAAATCGCCGACAGTGGTGTGGGAGTCATGCTAATTACGCACGACATTTCCGAGCTGCGCGATAGCGGCATCGCCGACCGAGTTGCAGTGATGTACGCATCGCGCCTTGAGGAGACGGGACCGGCAAAACAGGTGATTGAGGCCCCAGCCAGCGAATACATGCGCGACCTGCTCGCAGCGCTGCCCGAAAACGGCATGCGGCCGATGCCCGGCGTGGTGCCGAGCTTGACGAACCTGGACGAGGACTATTGCTACGCGCGCAGGCTCGAGGAGGCGGGGAAATGAACGAGGAGGCTGTGGTGAGTAAGGCGTTGGTGAGTGAGCAGGCTTCGGTGAGCTGTGACGCGCAGGCGAGTGGCAAAGCGCTGGTCGCCGAGAACGTGTCGAAGTCATTCGGCGCCAAGGACGGCTCTGCGAGAGTCGTTTTATCGGACGTTTCCATCAGGGTTGATCCAGGGCAGATCGTCGGGCTTCGTGGGCCTTCGGGGGCTGGCAAGTCCACGCTCGGCCGTATCCTCGCAGGCCTGGAAGTGCCCGATTTAGGGCAGTGCTTCTGCGACGGGGTGCCGGTCGGCGCTGTGCGCAGCCGCGCCGGGCAGCGGGTTCGTGGCCAGATTGGGATGGTGTTTCAGTCTCCCCGAAGGTCCTGCGACCCGCGGATGACTTTGGGGCGCACCATTCGCTCAGCCGCACGACAGGGGCGGCAAGGGCGGCGGGATGGTCAGCGAACCGGGAAAAGTGTGGACATCGACGAGCTCATCCGAAACGTTGGGCTGACTCCGGACCTTCTCGATCGCTTCCCTAGCCAGGTCTCAGACGGGCAGCTCCAGCGTGCCGCAGTCGCTCGCACCCTGGCCGCCGGTCCACGCTACCTCATCTGCGACGAGATGACCGCCATGCTCGACGCCGCCAACTCCGCGGCAATCGTCGAGGTCATCCGGGATTTCGCCGTATCTGGCGGCGGTGTTCTCATGATTAGCCATGAACACAGGCTTCTCGCCGCCGTGTGCGACGGCGTCGTCGCCTTAGAGTAGCGATATTACTTAGCGCCCAGCTTGGAGTCATTGAACCTTCACTGCCTGTGATCGCCGATAGAATTTAGAACTTAGGGTAGCCATACCTATGGTGGATATTGTAGGCTATCCTGTTGTTGATTGAATGGTTGGCTATCAATCGTTACTTGCTTGAAGGACTTCTATTGATTGATTCAAAAACTCCAAGGCTTCGACTTTTGACCCGATCGGACTTGGAAGATATCGAACTCGAACCTTCGCTGGTTATCCGTGCAGTAGAAGATGGATACTTGGCATTCGCGGAAGGTTCCTCGCAGTGCCCGACAAAAATGATGATTGACTTACCGGTTGAGAGCCGGGACTCGATTGCTTTTTCGATGCTCGGTTTTGATGCCAACCGTGATCTCGTTGGATACAAGACCTCTTATCGCCACGGAAGCGACAACCCAGATAAGTACTACACCACCATTAGTCTCTACGACGATGAAAGCGGCATGCCATACGCGCTAATGGACTGCCAAAAAGTTGGAGCCTCGCGAACTCCCGCTACGACCTCATCGACCATGGAGTCAAAGTTAGCGATGTCAAGGCATTCGCCGTGGCCCGAGTGTTGGCTAGGGAACATGGGCTCATGGTTGGAGGCACAGCAGGTGCTGCAATCTACGAAGGTTTGCGTCATCTACACGAGTTTCAGGCAGGAACAACAATGGTCGTCATTGTTTGTGATGCTGGTGAGAAATATCTCGACACAATTTTTGATACTGATTGGCTTCAGAAAAATCATTTGTATTCAGAAGTTATGGAGCGTCAAGTTTCGCGAATGCTCAGAGCCTATGGTGATTCTCGTGCCATTGCTAGTTCCTTCGAGGTGGCCGGGTGATAAATCCAGCTCGTGCAATTGGCCAGCAAACCGTGTCCTACCGTGATGTCTATTCGCTTGCGCTACCCATCGCGGGCGTTCAGCTAGCGGGGGTTGCGCTAACCACGACCGATGTGCTGATGCTGCAGACCCTCGGTGTAGTGGCAATTGCCGGCGGCGGACTCGCAATGCAGTTCTACAACCAGATTCGCACCATGTGTGTCGGTATGGTCACCGCCGGAGGCAACCTAGTAGCCGAGGCCGCGTCGGAGTGGGAAAAGACAGGCGAGGAAGTTGCGGCTGAGCGAATCCGCCAAGCGGTACGCAGTTGCATGGCCGTCGGTACCGCAACTGCAATCATTGGTGGCCTCATCGTGATTTCATTTGGTGCGCTTGCACTCATCTTGCCCATCGACGACACTGTTGCCGAGCTAGCGTTCTCGATGACGGTCGCACTTGCACCAGGCCTTATCCCGATGATTTGGCTCAATGTCCTGCGGCAGTTTGCAGTCGGCATGCGTCGGCCGGGCTCTCTGCTGGTGGTTACGCTCATCTCCATCGTTGTCAACGCTGCTCTCAACGCTGGATTCCTCCGGCTAACAAGTGTCAATGAATGGGGAACTGCATGGGGACTGGTGGGCATCGGTCTGTCGACCACCTGCGTCCAGGTTTTTACCCTGCTGTCCTTTGCTGGCTTGCTGCAAAGAGACCGTCAGCTACGGAAATTCTTCGCGGTCATTCCGAGGCCCGGCGACGCAGCATGCATGAGGCGCATTATTCGGCTTGGGATTCCAGTTTCGCTTACCTACGGCTCTGAAGCTGCGATTACTACTATCGCAGGTCTAGCGATGGGCCTGGTTAGCCCAGTCATGCTGGCAGCGCACACCGTTGTTAACCAACTCGCTTATATCGTCTACCAAGTATGTATCGGCTTCTCGCACGGAGGATCTATACTGGTCAGCCGTGCATTAGCGGATGGTGCCGAGGCAGTCAAACAGGTATCACGTCGGGTTTTGCACGCAGTGGGTATTTATCTTGCCGTCGTCGGTTTGCTCTGGTTGCTACTGGGCAAGTACGTCGTTGGACTGTTCCTTACTGATTCCAACGTTAGTGCCAATCCCGATGTACGCCATATAGCGACAATCTTGTTGTGCCTTGCCGTGCTTCAGCAGTTCGCTAAAGGCTCCCAGAACGTGCTGGTGGGGCTCCTTCGTGGGCTGCGCGACACGAAGTCGGGTCTCAGTGCGACCCTTTGGGGCTACTGGGCGGTGGGGGTTCCAGCTCTCCTGATTCTTGGCCTTGGCCTTCGTTGGGAAGGATATGGCGTTTGGGTTGGGCTCATCCTTGGCTTTTCCACGACCGCTGCTCTGCTTTACCGCGCTCTGCAGCGTCACCTGCAACCCACTAGTTCCGTGTGACGGCCGAAGCTTCGTAACACCCATCCAGAAATAGTCTGAACCATCCACGTAAAGATGACGTTTTCCCTCTACCGAAGGGGATCCGAGGAGCTGAATATGCGGTCGACTGACCGCCTGCTCCGGAAAGAAGAAAATGAAGGTTAGTTCTCCTCTTACTCCAAGCGTGCTACTGCGTGACTTCCCCGCAAGGGTGCTTTTCGCGGTACTCCTATGCATGTCGCTCGTCCTTCTCGCCGCTTGCTCAGATGGAAATGGAGACGCATCCGCTAGCAGTGAGAAGCGTACCGTCGTCGATGCGCTAGGACGCGAAGTTAAAGTCCCGCAGAATGTCGAGCGAATCCTGATGGGCGGGCAGAAGATGCTTTACACGACGGCGCTTCTGAACCCAGACAATCCAACTGACAAGATCGTTGCCTGGCCAGAGGACCTGAAGGAAAACGACAAAGCCACTTACGACCGCTACGTTGAGAAGTTCCCCAAAATCAAGGACATCCCGACCACAGGCGAGATTTACAACAACACTATGTCGCTGGAACAGGCTCTGGAGTCCCGACCCGATGTCTTCGTAGTAAATGCGGGTGTCTTCGACGCGGCTAAAGATGCTGGAATCGTTGATGGATTAGAAAAGGCAGGCGTGCCGACGGTGACTGTCGACTACTTCATTGACCCAGTGAAAAACACCGAGCCCAGTATTCGAATGATGGGACAACTGCTGGGGCGTGAAAAGCAGGCGGAAGACTTTATCAACTACTACGAGAAGAAGGTCAACAAGGTCGCTGACCGCCTTGCCGAGAAGAAACCAGCACCGACACCGACATTCCTGTGGCGAGCACCCGGTTACTTTGACTGCTGCTCAACCTTCGCCAAGTCCAACCTGGCGCAGATTGTCAATTTTGCCGGTGGACTAAACCTTGGCGACGAAATGATTGATGCGAAGCAAGGGCAGGTATCGCCAGAGGCATTGGCCGGGAAGAATCCTGAAGTCATCATTGCCACAGGCGCAGACTGGGATCAGGGTAAGACTCCGGTCAAGGAAGGAAATTACGTACCGCTGGGTTACTCGGAATCGAAGGAAGAGGCGCAAAAGGCCCTTCACGATGTCGTCGGTAAGCAACCCGCTGTGCGTGAAGTCGACGCGGTGAAAAGTAAGCGTACTTTCGTCGCATGGCATCATTTTTACGATTCGCCATATAACTTCCTGGCAGTCGAGATGTTTGCAAAGGCCATGCACCCGGACTTGTTCGGCGACATTGACACTGAACGAGAGGTACAGGACCTGCACGATAAGTTCCTGCCAATCGAGGCCTCGGGCACCTTCTGGACTGGGCTGGAGTGATGTCGAACATGCAAGTTTCGCACGGAAACCTGGCAACAACGCAGGGGAGCGGAGACGCCGTTCGCGGGGAGCAGGAAGTCAGCCCTGATAGAGTAATGGTGCAGTCAACTTTTCACTGGTATCAGCGCGCAGCACGGAAGAAGTGGGTGATAATCGCTCTGATTACTGTGGTGTTGGCTTTGACATCGCTTGCTGACTTTCTACTCGGTGGCGGTAGCATGCCTGCCAGCGAAGTTTTGCATACATTGACCCATCCGGTTGGTGCGCGACCCATTGACCACCAGATTGTTTTCGACATTCGGCTTCCGATGACCGTGACTGCAGTGCTCGTCGGAGCGACGCTGGCAGCGGCGGGCTCACAAATGCAGACAATTCTGGGAAATCCCCTGGCCGAGCCGTACACCCTGGGCGTGTCAGCGGCGGCCGGATTCGGTGCTGCCCTGGCTGTGGTCACCGGCTTCGCTTCTGAGGGAATCGGTGCGGTGCTGGGGATGGCCGGGACTGCGTGGGTGTTCGCGATGCTGGCCTGCGCTGCGATTCTGCTCTTTTCCCGATTTCGTGGCCCAGGAGTCGAGGGGATGATTCTCCTCGGTATCGCGATTGTATTCTTTTTCGACGCTCTACTGGCCCTGATGCAATACCTGGCCTCGGAGACGCAGTTGGAACAGGTTGTGTTCTGGACGATGGGTAGTCTCACCCGCTCGAACTGGACGCAGATTGCGTTGCTCGCGGTGATATTCGTGATGGGGCTACTCTTCTTTTACCTCAATGCCTGGTCGCTGACTGCATTCCGGATGGGCGATGACCGCGCAAAAGCCCTTGGCGTAGACGTTGATCGACTGCGTGCGCTGACCCTTATCGTGGTGTCCTTTATGGCGGCAACCGCTGTGTCGATGGCCGGTACGATTGGATTTATCGGTCTCGTCGGCCCACACGTTGCGCGCTTATTGGTAGGCGAAGATCAACGTTATTTTCTTACTGCTTCGACTTTGGTAGGGGCGCTGCTTCTGGTTGCGGCATCGGCAGTGTCGAAGGTGATTCAACCGGGTGTAATTCTTCCCGTAGGCATTATTACCGCAATTGTAGGAGTGCCCGTATTTGTCGCGATTATCGCTGGCCAGAGGAGGAAAATGTGGGTTGGCTAAAGGCAAGTCGCTTTGTCGGGAACGACGCTGTACATGGTCATCACGACAGCCCCAGTAAACCTGACGGTAAACCCCTCGGCGAAACCCCTCCAGAATCGTCCGCTCTTAGCGCGCGAGGAGTGTCTTTTGCTTACGACGGCCATCATGTCCTGCACAATGTCGACGTTGGGCCTCTTCCGATGGGAAGCGTGACTGCGTTGGTCGGTCCCAACGGAGCTGGCAAATCGACACTGCTGAGGTGTTTGGCGGGCCTTGAAAACTGCTCGGGGCAGGTACGTGCTGAAAGATCTCTATATTTGCCACAGGACCCTCCGCCGCTGAGCTCATTGACCGTGTACGAAAGCGTCCTGCTTGCCCGGCAACAGTCGTTTTCTGGGTTTTCCGCACTGCGTGTCGGATCCACAGTGCGGGCAGAAGTGCAGGCCACCATTGAACGACTTGGGTTGGTTGCGTTGTCATCGCGGCTGATGTCTGAGTTGTCTGGGGGACAGCGGCAGTTGGTGAGTTTTGCGCAGGCGGTTGTGCGACGACCTCGGGTATTGCTTCTCGACGAGCCCACCAGCGCACTCGACCTGCGTAACCAATTGATGCTTCTCGGGCAGGTACGCAAGTGTGCGCGGGAATTGCCCTGCGCGGTAGTGATGACACTTCATGACCTGGGGCAAGCGGCGCGCTTTTGCGAACATGTGGTTGTTCTAGCCGATGGTCGGGTCAGCAGTGCAGGGCCTCCGGCAGAGGTCATTAATGAAGCTATGCTGCGAGAGGTTTATCAGGTAGAAGGTGCGGTGCTCCCGACTCGCAATGGCGGGCTGGCGGTCGAAGCGTCGGAGGCACTCTAGCGCAGACCCGTGACTGTAGCGCACGCTCTCGGCTGTTCTACAGCCACGAATGAGCGCTAAAGTGCAGGGCCCGACGAGCGCCCCAGCCGGCGCCCCCCTAACTGCCCCTAGTAGTAGAACGGGAACTCGTCCCAGTTCGGGTCACGCTTTTCCAGGAACGCTTCCTTGCCCTCGACGGCCTCGTCGGTCATGTACGCCAGGCGAGTGGCCTCGCCCGCGAAGACCTGCTGGCCCATCAGTCCGTCATCGGTCAGGTTGAAAGCGAACTTCAGCATGCGCTGCGCCGTCGGGGACTTGCCGTTGATCATGCGGCCCCACTCGACCGCGACATCTTCCAGCTCAGCGTGGTCGGCGACTTCGTTGACGGCGCCCATGCGGTGCATGGTCTCAGCGTCGTAGGAGCGGCCGAGGAAGAAAATCTCGCGGGCAAACTTCTGACCAACCTGCTTCGCCAGGTAGGCCGAGCCATAGCCGGCATCGAAAGATCCCACGTCAGCGTCGGTCTGCTTAAAGCGGGCCTCTTGGCGCGATGCCAGTGTCAGGTCACACACCACATGCAGGGAGTGTCCGCCACCTGCGGCCCAACCGTTGACCACGGCAATAACAACCTTCGGCATGGTGCGGATCAGGCGCTGCACCTCCAGGATGTGCAGGCGACCTCCCTCGACCTTGGCGCGCGCAGTATCGATGGTGGATGCGTCCGCGGTGGCGTCGTCATGCTGGTGTGACGTTGCGTACTGGTAGCCGGAACGACCACGAATGCGCTGGTCACCACCCGAACAGAATGCCCAGCCACCGTCCTTGGTGCTCGGACCGTTGCCGGTCAGCAGCACAACGCCGACATCCGGGGTGCGACGCGCGTGGTCGAGCGCGCGGTAGAGCTCATCGACAGTGTGCGGGCGGAACGCGTTACGAACCTCCGGGCGATCAAAAGCAATGCGCACAATGCCGTTTTCGCGGCCCTCGCCGACGTGGCGGTGGTAGGTGATGTCGGTCAAATCCTCAAAACCATCAACCGTCTTCCACTGCTCAGGGCGGAAGGGGTTATCGGTCGAGTACTTCGCGGTATCAGTCATGGCTTCCAGCATAAAGGTCTCTAGCATGAGGGGTATGTCTGTGTCCGCTGCGCCTAACGTCCCGCTTCCATCGATCGACGACATCCTCGACCGCGCCCACGTCGTGGCTCTGCCCATGGCTGTGAAGTTCCGTGGCGTCACCACCCGCGAAGCACTTCTCATCGACGGCCCCGTTACCTGGGGCGAGTTCGCTCCCTTCCTGGAGTACGAGGCTCGGGAGGCTTCCGCATGGTTGCGTTCGGCTATCGAATGCGCCTACGTCGGCCTACCCACCCCGAAGCGCGAGTTTGTCGAGGTCAACGCCACCATCCCCGCCGTCGCGCCCGAGCAGGTGCCGGAGGTCGTGGGGCGCTACCCCGGGTGCCGCACGTTCAAGGTCAAGGTCGCAGAGAGTGGCCAATCGCTTAACGACGACATCGAGCGCGTAGCGGCCGTCCGTACCGCGGTGGCTGAAGCCTATGGCTATGAACCTGTGGTGCGGGTGGATGCGAATCGTGGCTGGTCGGTGGAGCAGGCCATCCGTGCCGCTCATGAGTTGGGTCCGCTGGAGTACATGGAGCAGCCTGTTGCGACTGTCGCCGAGCTCCGCGCGGTCCGCGACGCAGTGGGGGAGTTTTGCCCGATTGCTGCCGATGAGTCGATCCGCAAAGCTGAGGATCCGTATTTGGTTGCGCGCGAACAGGCGGCTGACGTGGGCGTAATGAAGGTCGCGCCGCTCGGCGGGCCACGCCGTTTGCTTCGGTTGGCCGAGGAGCTGGAGATGAAGGTGACCGTCGCCAGTGCCTTGGATACAGGTGTTGGCATGGCCGCCGGTTTGTTCACGGCGGCGGCCCTGCCTGTGACCGAGCTGCAACCGGTGCCAAACGCAGCGGGTTTGGCCACGTCGTCGCTGTTTATTGAGGACGTCATCGAGCCCCGGCCGCTCATCGATGGCCGTTTGCCCGTCACCAACCCCGCGCCCGACCTTTCCCGCCTGGCTGAGCTCGCTGCGTCGGGATCCCGCCGCGATTGGTGGTTCGACCGCCTCCGCGCGGCGTATGCCCATCTATAACGCCAAGAAAGTGACTAGGTTTATGACACTTTGAGCCCGAAAAACGGCTTCCAAACTGACATAAACCTAGTCAGTAACTCCCGGCAAGTAGCCTATTGAGTGTGAACAATAACCAGGACACCTCTCAAGACCCGGACACCGGCGCGGTCGAAACCACTCACGCCGTCCAGTCCACACAAGCCCCATCCGCAGTGGTAGCGGGCCTCATCGTCGATGAGCTGCTGCGTCTCGGCATGGTCGATGCCGTGGTGTGCCCGGGTTCCCGGTCCGCCCCGCTCGCCCGCGCTCTGGTCCAGGCCGCCGACGCGGCGAAGGTTCGCCTCCACGTACGTATCGATGAACGCTCCGCCGCCTTCCTCGCCCTCGGCCTGGCCTCGCGCACCCGCAAGGTGACCCCGGTAATTACAACGTCCGGCACAGCAGTGGCGAACCTCGTGCCCGCCATGGTGGAAGCCACCGCGTCGGGCATTCCGCTGCTGGCACTGACCGCCGACCGCCCCGCGCATTATCGAGGCACTGGCGCGAACCAGACCATCGTCCAGGATCGCCTGTTCGCTGATGCCTCCGTTGTCGAGTTCGATCTGGACGGCACCGACCAGGTCACGAAGGCCACCGCCGCGCAGATCCGCGCCCGCATCGATCGCGTTGTCGCCGCCATGGCATCCGGCGCCGGCCACCTTAACGTCCGTTTTGTCGAACCGCTCGTGCCTGACGACGACTCCGTCGCCGACATCCCCGAGGGCCGCGCCGACGGCGGCCCCTGGACCACGATTGCGCCTACCAACAGCAACAACGTCGGCGCGGCCGCCATCGTAACCGGCCCGGCCAACGCGGCTAGCACAGCCACAATTGACATCAGCCGCCGCACACTCGTGATTGCGGGTTCGAATGCCCCACATCTGCCAGAGCTGGAGGATCTGCCAACTATCGCGGAGCCGAATGCGTATGCGCCGGCGTACCCGGTTCACCCGCTTGCGGCGGGTACTTTCGCGCAGATTCCGCCGGAGCAGATTGTGTTGGTAGGGCGGCCGACGCTGCACCGAGGTATCTCGAAGCTGCTGGCCAATCCGGACATCGAGCTGACGGTCGTCTCGGATGCGGAAAACCACGGCTATGGGGTGGAGTTCCCGGATGTGACGGCGAACGCAAGGGCCGTCGTAAAGCATGTGCAGACTGTGGGGGAGCAGGACCCGCAGTGGACGAAAATCTGTGAGGCAGCCAGTGAGTTGGCGGTGAAGTCCGTGCGGAAGACGCTCGCCGAGTCGATCGAGGCGGAGGAGCCGCTGACCGGATTCCATGTGGCGGCAGCGCTGACGGACAGCCTGCGCACGGGTGACAATGTGGTGCTGGGTGCGTCGAACCCGGTGCGCGATGCGTCGTACACGGGCCTGCCTTTCCCTGGGGTGAGCACGTATGCGGGACGGGGTGCTGCGGGTATCGACGGCACGGTGGCGACAGCAATCGGTATTGCGCTGGCATCCGACCGCGAGTATGCCGACGAAATCCGACCACCGCGCACGATTGCGCTGATGGGGGACCTGACTTTCCAGCACGACTCCGCAGCGTTGGCGATTGGGCCGCTGGAGCCGAGGCCGGAAAACCTCACCATCGTGGTGGCCAACGATGCCGGTGGCGGTATCTTCGAGACGCTGGAGGCGGGCAGCCCGGCTCTGCGGGGAAGCTTCGAGCGCATCTTCGGCACGCCGCAGGACGTGGACTTTGAGGGCATCTGCCAGGCTTACGGAGTCGAGCACGTGCGTGTCGACCGCCTCCCAGATCTGCTCGCGCAGCTGCACCCGGATACCGATGTCGACGGCATCCGCGTCATCGAGGTGGCGACCACACGTGCGACGCGTCGGCAGTTGCACCACAAGCTGGCATACAATGCGGAGATTGGGGTGCTGGACAAGCACTAGCCGGCCGGCAGCATCCAATCAGAGCTGGAAACAATCAGGGACAGAAAAATAGGAGGTCGCGACCGCCATGCAGTGGAAAACTGCCCTGGCCAATTGGCCGCGCTTCCTTCGTCAGGTACTGCTCTTTGTGATGATTTGCCTGTTGCTGTCGTGTCTGGCCATGGTGGTTGGCTGCTTCATTAATGACCGCAATATCGAGTCGAACATGGGGCAGTCCGTAGCCAATGTGCGCTCGGTCGAGCTCCTTCGCACCACGGTTGATTTCGTCGACGAGAATGGCGATTTTCAGTCGCCACCAACCGGTTTGCTCTATCCCGTTGGTCTGGAAGAGGGGCAGCGCGTCCGCGTCGAATACGACCGCACTGATCCCAATGTCGTCCGCGTCGCCGGGCGCACATGGACGCTGTCACTTCTCCCGGCGACCAGTATCGCTGTGGTTACATTTCTCGTCGTCGCGCCGTTGTGGTGGTCGTCGTTGCGCGCAACCCGTCGTTTACAAAGAGATCCCCAAAAGGTAAACAGAGGGTCACTTTCGCTTTCCGACGAGATGGAAAACTAGCACCATGCGCGTTGCCATCATTGCTGAAAGCTTCTTGCCCAACATCAATGGAGTGACAAACTCCGTGCTGCGGGTGTTGGAACACTTACGCCGTGAAGGACACGAGGCGCTGGTGATTGCGCCGGGTGCTCGGGACTGGCAGGAAGAGGCAGAGTTCTACTGCGACTACCGCATTGAGCGTGTGCCCACTGTGATGGTGCCGTTGATTGATTCGCTACCGATTGGTGTGCCGAACCGTCGGGTAGCGTCGGCGCTGACGCAGTTTAAGCCGGATGTTGTCCACTTGGCTTCGCCATTTGTGCTCGGTGGTGCGGGCGCGCTGACTGCCAAGGCACTGGGCATCCCGGCTGTGGCCATCTATCAGACGGACGTTGCGGGTTTTGCCAAGAACTACAAGTTGGCGGGGCTCTCCACGGCCGCGTGGTTGTGGACGCGCGTGATTCACAACTCCTGCGCCCGAACGCTGGCGCCGTCCTCGCCGACTATTGAGGACCTGCAGGATCACAAGATTCGTGATGTCTACCGCTGGGGCCGCGGTGTTGATGCGGTTCGCTTTACTCCGACAAAGCGTAGTGAAGAGCTCAGGAAGCAGTGGAGCCCGGAGGGCAAGCCGATTGTTGGTTATGTCGGCAGGCTCGCGGCGGAGAAGTCTGTGGAGCGGCTGGCAGCGCTGAACGGCCGCGATGATATCCAGGTGGTCATTGTCGGCAATGGCCCGGAGCTGCAGAAGCTGCAGAAGCAGATGCCGAATGCCGTCTTTACCGGACAGCTCACCGGCGATAAGTTGGCAGCGGCATTCGCCAGTCTGGACGTGTTCGTCCACACCGGTGACTTTGAAACCTTCTGCCAGGCGGTACAGGAAGCCCACGCCTCCGGTGTGCCGGCCATCGCTCCGAACGCAGGCGGCCCGCGCGACCTGATTACCAACGACGTCAACGGCTACCTGCTGGAACCCAAGACTTTCACCCGCGATTTGGCTGAGGCGGTCGACAAGCTGCTGCTCGTTGACGATGAGCTGGCACGTAAGCAGCTGCGCAACCGCTGCCGCGACACCGTGACCGAGCGCACCTGGGAAGCACTGTGTGCAGACCTGGTTCGCCACTACGAGGAGGTTTCTGGGGTTTCCGCGGCCGAGACGTCAAGCAAGGTCGCAGCAGATGCGATTGATGCCTCCCATGCAGGTGCTGCTACGCGTCAGAAGTCGGTCGCGTAATCTGGACATCGTGTCTAGGGCTGATTTAACGAAAAATCCCAGCGAAGTCGCCTCGATGTTCGATGGCGTGGGGAAGAATTACGACATCACTAATACCGTGCTCACCGGTGGCATTGACCACTACTGGCGCGTGCGCACGGCAAAGCGCCTGAACCTGCAGCCTGGCCAGAAAGTCCTCGACCTGGCCGCCGGTACGGCTGTTTCATCAGTGGAGTTGGCAAAGTCTGGCGCATACGTCGTTGCCTGTGATTTCTCCCGAGGCATGCTCAAGGCCGGTGCACACCGCGATGTTCCCAAGGTCTGCGGTGACGGCATGAAGCTGCCATTCCCGGACAACACCTTCGACGCGGTGACCATCAGCTTCGGTCTGCGCAACATCGTGGACTACAAGGCGGGCCTCGCTGAGCTAGCTCGCGTGACCAAGCCCGGAGGCCAGCTAACAGTCTGCGAGTTCTCCACCCCCGTGATGCCGGTGTTCAGCACCTTCTACAAGGAATACCTGATGCGGGCACTGCCGCAGATCGCCAAGGTCGTCTCCTCGAACCCGGAGGCCTACGTGTACTTGGCGGAGTCGATTCGCGCCTGGCCAAACCAGCCGCAGCTTGCCCGCGACATCAATGCCTCTGGCTGGGAGGATGCCGGTTGGCAGAATCTCACCTTCGGTATCGCAGCGCTGCACTCGGCAACCAAGCCCGCACAGTAGCTCGCTAGCCCGCAGCAAAGCCCTGTCGCAGGGCCCGTCGTAAAGCGATTCCTACTGCCAGGGCTGGCGCCCGAACCACTTATCGGAGGCCAGCGCTGTCCTCCCCGAAGCGCGCCAGAGTCGCGCCACTACGTCGCGGTCGTGTTCCGTGACCAGGTTTCCCATCAGGCGTGCGGCAACACCCATGAGCTGGCTTCCCCACGGGGCGCCGATGGTCAACGGGCCGACCGTGGGAAGGAAGCTCGGGTACGTCAGCGTCAGCGCCAACTTGCGAGCCAGCGAGAAGCCGGTGCCGTAGTGCTCGCGAAGGAGGGCGGGCCAGGAGTGCGTCAGCCCATCGCGGCCCGCACCAATCGAGCTAATCAGCTCCACTGCCAGTCGCGCCGACTCCATGCCGTAGTCAATGCCCTCACCGTTGAGCGGGTTGACTAAGCACGCAGCATCACCGAGCAACGCCCAGTTCGGCCCCGCCACATTCGATACAGCACCGCCCATCGGCAGCAGCGCCGACGTCACGTGCTCCGGCTCGCTCATCTGCCACTGATCGCGCACCTGTCCGTGGTACTCACGCAGCAACTTCTTCACATTCGTGCGCGCCGGGCGTGCCGACGTCGCCAGCGCCCCACACCCCACATTCGCCCGGCCCTCGCCCAGCGGGAAAATCCAGCCATAGCCCGGGTGCGTATGCCCTTCGGAGTCGCGCAGTTCCAGGTGCGAGTGAATCCAGTCATCCGCTACGTCTGCGCTGTCGAAGCTGACATACGACCGTGCGGCCACGCCAAAGACGCTGTCTCGATGCCACGCACGCCCCAGCTGCTTGCCGACGGTACTGCGGACCCCATCGGCCACGAGCAACCAGCGGGCCGAGATGGTGTGTGGCTTGCCCTCGTGGTCGGAAAGCTCCACCGCGCGCACGCCGTGCCCCCGCGTGCCGCCAGTGTTCAGCGCTCCGAGAACCACCTTCCGCGCTGCGACTCCATCAAAGACCTGCGCACCGGCATCAGCGGCGGCATTGAGCAAGAAAGTGTCGAGCTCAACTCGCGACATCGCGGATCCGACAGCGGGAAAAGTGCCGGAGGCATCATCTGGCCAAGGTGCGGTGATGGAGCCGCCGAAGCCGTGCAGCTTGAGTCCGCGGTTGCGGTTGCGGCGCAGGAGCTCGTCGTCAAGCCCTAGACGACGTAGCTCAGCGATGGCACGAGGAGTGAGCCCGTCGCCACAAGTTTTGTCGCGCGGGAAGCGCTGGGAGTCGACCACAGTGACCGAAAAACCGGCGCGGGCGGCGTGAATTGCGGCTGCGGAGCCGGTGGGGCCTGCGCCAACAATGAGCACGTCAGTGCTGCTGGGTAGAGCGACGGTGCCGTCGAACGTGGGGGAAACTCGCGAAATCGGGCTTGAGGTCATTGCCCCAGCGTATAACGACGTTGAAACAAATATGGGAACTGGTCTGCTAGCCACTATGCTCGTAAGGTAGTTTATTTAGCAGTTTCTTATCTTTTATCGTCAGTTAGGCAGGTCTCGAATGCGTACTGGAGACTACTCCGGGCTTAGTTCCGGAAGTGCTCAGGGCACTGGTGAGCACACCGCCACTAGTTCTCACTTCGTTGATGAGGCGCTGGAAGCAACAATCACCGAGGGAATGCGCAAGAGCGAGGACCTCCTGATTACCGAGCTGGGGCGCGGCGAGGACTTCCTAGTCGAGCGGGTTTCCCACCTAGCTCACGCTGGTGGTAAGCGCTTCCGCCCGATGTTTACCATGCTGGCCGCGCAGTTCGGTGAGAACCCGGAGTGCGATAAGGTCATCACCGCCGCGACGGTGCTGGAGCTGACGCACCTGGCGACGCTCTACCACGACGACGTCATGGATGAAGCGGATAAGCGCCGCGGCGTGCCCTCCGCAAACTCGCGCTGGGACAACACCGTCGCCATTCTGGCCGGTGACTACCTCTTCGCTGCTGCGTCCCGCCTGCTGGCAGAGCTCGGCTCCGAGAGCGTGGCTCACTTCGCTGAGACCTTCGGTGTTCTTGTCACAGGTCAGATGCGCGAGTGCCTCAACGACTTGGACCTGCCGATTGAAGAGCGCATCGAGCGCTACCTGAAGGTCATTGCCGAAAAGACCGGTGTGCTCATCGCATCGGCCGGTTATCTCGGCGCCTATCACGCCGGTGCGTCCGCCGAGATTTCCAACGCACTGCGCCGCTATGGCGAACTAATCGGTATCGTTTTCCAGATTGTCGACGACATCATCGACATCTCCTCCAATACCGATCAGTCCGGCAAGACTCCGGGCACTGACTTGCGCGAGGGCGTCTTCACGCTGCCGGTTCTCTACGCGCTGCAGGAGGACACCCCAGCCGCTGACCGCCTCCGCGAGATTCTTGTCGGCCCAGTTTCCGACGACGCGCTTGTCGACGAGGCCCTCGAGCTCCTGGCTCAGACCAACGGTGTGGCTCGCGCGATGGAGAAGGTCAATGAACTGCTGGATGAGTCCGACCGCGTCATCGCTGACCTTCCTGACTGTGCGGCCAAGGAGTCCCTGCGTCACGTTGCTCGCTACACCGTGGAGCGCGTGGGGTAGTGGATTGAGCTCCATCGGCGAGATGGGCCTAGGGGCGAGCACTGCTCTGAGGTGAGCTCTGCTCTGGGGTGAGTTCTGCTGAGGGGTGAATCCAGGTAGGGAAATATCCTCTCGACCTGCCGATTTGTGTAAATGACAGAGTAGTGGGTAGCATTCCATTCGCACCGTTTAAGAGTGCACGCCAGATTGCCCGAGCGGCCAAAGGGAGCGGATTGTAAATCCGTCGGCATTGCCTTCGTTGGTTCGAATCCATCATCTGGCACAGTGAAATCACCGCGAGAACTTTCTCGCGGTGATTTTTTTGTAGGGCCCGTTGATGGGGATGCGGGGGTTAGGGTTAAGTAAAGAAAAGTGTGTCTTTTCCGGGCGTGTTGCGGTTATTTGATCCAGCCTTTTTGGATGCCGAGGTTG
>NZ_JASPJR010000014.1:0-79560 GCF_030232065.1 Corynebacterium sp. MSK032
AAAAGGCCCCATGAAGTAACAAACGGTGTGCCCGCCCCGCAACACGCCGAGCGGACACACTTTTTGCTACTTAACCCGGATTGCCGACTAGCGCCTAATCGCAGCAATAAAAAATAAAAATAACGCGACCTGCTCGCTGTCCATTCCACAGGGACGGCGCACAGGTCGCGTCATTTTTTCGAGTGCAATTGGAGGTTGCTATGACTGCAGTGGAAGAAGCTCGGATAATCAAGGGAACCGGTCTCCACCTGATGCTCATACTAACTACCACCAGCACTAATGGGAATAAGAAAACGAGAATGTTTCGTTAATCACCCCCATGAGGACCATCCAAAACGCCTACCCTATCCACCCCAAAGCCCCAGGGTCCCGCCTGTCAGATATGACAAAAATAGCCATTCACCTGGGTCTGTAGGTTAGCATTACCTAACATTGCCGACTGTCGGGGACAGTCTGGATTCAATAGCACCCCCAACCGCAACGGGGGTAGTTTTCCGGGAAGGTTGGGCACAATATCCGTCGTCAAGCGATTTCACGTCATCAATCGGGAAAAAACTTTTAAAAAAACAAGTGTCTCTCATCACACTCATGCATAATGGGGTACAACAGTCATAGTCACTATGACGATGAACCGAGGCCATCGCGTTTATCTGCAGCGTTTATCTGCGACGTACGAAAAGGCCTTAAGACAAAAATTCCACGACAATATTTCTAGGAGCATGTCATGAAGGACTTTCTGCCCCGTACTCACTTCGAAGAAGAGCACAACATGTTCCGCGACATGGTTCGCGGCTTCGTCGAGAAGGAAATCACCCCGAACGTAGAGCGCTGGCACAAGGAAGGTCAGCCGGACCGCGAAATCTTCAAGAAGGCCGGTGAGCTGGGCCTGATTGGTATGTCCACCCCGGAGGCATACGGCGGCGGCGGAGAGATGGACTTCCGCTACAACCAGGTCCTGAACGAGGAGCTCTCCAACGCCGACTGTGGCTCCATCGTCGTTTCCTTCGGCGTTCTCAACGACCTGGTCGCTCCGTACCTGGCCAAGTTCGGTAACGAAGAGCAGAAGCAGAAGTACCTGGCTTCCATGAACGCCGGCGACACCATCGGCTGCCTCGCTATGACCGAGCCGGGCGCCGGTTCTGACCTGGCAGGTATGCGCACCTTCGCCAAGAAGGACGGCGACCACTACGTCCTCAACGGCACCAAGATCTTCATCTCCAACGGCATGATGGCCGACTTCGCTCTCGTCGCAGCTATCACCGACCCATCCAAGGGCCGCGCTGGCGTCTCCATGTTCATCGTCGACGCTGATCTCGAGGGCTTCACCAAGGCTGGCCCGCTGCAGAAGGTCGGCCTGAAGGCTCAGGACACCGCTGAGCTCAACTTCGACAACGTCCGCGTTCCGGCCGAGAACTTGCTCGGCGAAGAGGGCGCTGCCTTCGGCTACCTGCGCACCAACCTCGCTCACGAGCGCCTGACCCTGGCTTGCGGCTCTGTCGCAACTTCCCGCCGCGCCTGGACCCTGGCTTACAAGTACGCTCAGGAGCGCGAGGCATTCGGTCGCCCGATCATCCAGCACCAGGTCCACGGCCACTACCTGGCTGACATTGCCACCCGCGTCACCGCCCTGCAGGCTTTCGTTGACCAGGCTGTTATGGCTCACAACGCAGGCCAGCTGGACGAGACCGGCGCTTCCATGGCCAAGTACTGGACCACCGAGGAACAGCAGGACATCGTTACCCGCTGCCTGCAGATGTTCGGTGGCTACGGCTTCATGCTCGAGTACCCAATCTCCACTCACTACCTCGACTCCAAGGTCCAGACCATTTACGGTGGCACCAACGAGATCATGAAGGAGATCATCTTCCGTCGTATCGCCAAGGGCGGCGCAGAGTAAACAGCTCACGTCGGCCTAGCCGATTCGCCCCAAACCCCGTCAGGTCTTCCTGGCGGGGTTTTTGCATACCTCAAAGTAGGTGGCTGGCGATTATTTACGAGGCTGGATTAGAGCTCCCTTCCCCTGTGCCACACCCCCACTAAAAACATTACCCCCTACAAAACCGAAACTATACAATGAGATACCCATCTCATATACTAAGATTCTGTTAGGTAATGGTGATGCACTTCACCAAATTCCCTCCTAGGCCGCGCGAGCGCGTGACCGGAGATGAAGGATTGGAGTTCCAGAGGTATGAGCACAACCAACTCGACCGCTACCCCTCAGCGAAGGGAGGTGTTTTCCACCCGAGCAGCCTTCATTTTCGCCGCTATCGGCTCGGCAGTCGGGCTTGGAAACATCTGGCGTTTCCCCTATGTCGCATATGACTCCGGCGGTGGCGCTTTCCTTATCCCCTACCTGGTCGCACTTCTGACCGCAGGTATCCCACTGCTCTTCCTCGACTTCGCCATCGGACACCGCTTCCGCGGGTCCGCACCGAAGTCGATGCGTCGGATCAAGCCCTGGGCTGAGCCAATCGGCTGGATCCAGGTCGGTATCGCCTTCTTCATTACCGTCTACTACGCCGTTATTATCGCGTGGTCCTTCATCTACGCCTGGAAGTCCATCCGCAAGAGCTGGGGCCCAGATGCCGAGACCCACTTCATGAAGGACTTCCTCCAAGTAGACACCGAGAGCGTCTTCTCTCTGGACTTCGTCCCCTCGATTTCCATCGTCCTGCTCATTGTCTGGGTACTCGTCATCGGCATTCTGGCCGCTGGTGTGGACAAGGGCATCGGCAAGGTCTCGATTATCTTCATCCCACTGTTGACCATCCTCTTCGTCGCAGTGGTCATCTACTCCCTGACGCTCGACGGCGCTGCAAAGGGCCTGGATGCATTCTTCACCCCAGACTGGTCCGCACTGACTGACTCCAGCGTATGGATTGCCGCCTACGGCCAGATCTTCTTCTCCCTGTCCGTGGCCTTCGGCATTATGCTGACCTACGCCTCCTACCTGAAGCCACGCACGAACCTCACCGGCTCCGGCCTGGTCACCGCGTTCGCAAACTCCTCCTTCGAGGTTCTCGCCGGTATCGGTGTCTTCGCCACCCTGGGCTTCATGGCAGCGCAGTCGGGTGAGGCCGTTGACGAGGTCGCAACCTCCGGTATTGGTCTTGCCTTCATCGCATTCCCGACGGTCATCTCTGAGATGCCCAAGGTCATCGGTTCGGTCTTCGGGCTGCTGTTCTTCCTCTCCCTGGCAATCGCCGGTGTGACCTCCCTGATGTCGCTGCTCGAGGTCGTTGTCTCCGCAGTAAAGGACAAGCTGAACCTCGGCCGCGTCCAGGCCACCCTCACCGTCGGTGGCGCCATGGCCGTCATCTCGCTGCTGGCCTTCCCGACCACCTCAGGTCTGGTAACCCTCGACATTGTCGATAAGTTCACCAACAACGTCGGTATCGTCCTGGTTGCACTGCTGACCATCATCGCAATCGACTGGATCCTGCGCCGCACCAACGAGTTCGCCATGCACCTCAACGCCGTCTCCTCGTTCAAGGTCGGCACCATGTGGCAGATCTTCGTCGGAAACATCACGCCGGTCATTCTCGCCGTCATCCTGTTCCAGGAGCTCATTGGACTTTTCCAGGAAAACTACGAAGGCTACTCCGACACCCAAATCGACATCTTTGGCTGGGGTGTCATCGGCGTGATTCTCATCGGCGCTCTGATTATGGCCATCCTGCCTTGGCGCGGCCAACACCGTCTCGATGGCCCTCCGGGCTCGGACTTCGGTGTGACGCCAGATTTCAAGCGGTCCTCACACCTGCCACGCAAGCACACTCCGGAAACCGAGGAGGTTTAAGCCAAATGTCCGGTATCGCAATTGTCATGATGGCACTGTTCATCATCGTCATCTGGGGCGGTCTGGCAGTCTCGCTGGTCAGCCTATCCAAGCACCCTGACGAGGTTTCCGGTGAGCTGGGAGATCACCCAGAGCTCACCAGTGAAGTACTAGGAGCACAGGAAGAGCAGTAGTTCTTCACTACTATCTCTCCCCTGCCACTCCAGGTATCTGCCTTACTCACCTACGAAATGCGGTGGTCGCTTCTCCAAGAACGCGGCCACCGCTTCCTTATGGTCGGCCGAGACCGCCAAACGAGCCTGCGCGTCCGCCTCCGCCGCAGCGGCAGACAAGGTATCCCGGCGCAGCAGAGCCTTAATCTCCTTCAGCGCGGCCGTCGGCCCCGCCGCAAACTGGGCAGCCAACTCACGTGCCCGAGTCGCTGGATTATCCACCACTTCAGTGACCAGGCCGAGGCTCAGGGCTTCGTCGGCAAGCACCTTCTTATCGAAGAACAACAGCTCACGCGCCTTCGCGTCACTGACCATGCGCGGCAGCAGCGCCGACATGCCACAGTCCGTGGCCAGGCCAATCGACGGGAACGCCGCCTTGAACGACGCCTTCGGGCCGGCGATACGGAAATCACAGTGCAGCGCCAACGACCAGCCGGCACCCGCCGCAGCACCTTCGATAGCTGCAATAACCGGAACGTTAATCGCGGTCAGCTCCGCGACCATCGGGTTGTACTCCTCGACAACCTTGCCCATGCCGGCGCCGGACTGCAGGTCAGAAATGTGCTCCTTCAAATCCTGGCCCGTACAAAACGCCTTCGGCCCGCCGAGCAGGATAACAGCGCGCACATCCGGCTCCTGCGCACGCTCAAAAGCGGCTTTCAGCTCCAAGCGGAGATTCTTATCCAGGGAGTTATAGGCATCCGGGCGGTCGATGGTGATGGCTAGAATGCCGTCGGAAAAGTCTTGAGTAACGTTGCTCATAACCTCGCAGGTTATCGCAATCTCCCCCGCCTCGGACGCACTTTTGCACCAAATCACTCGCCGCGAGTAACAAGGGACACATGACACTTCCACGCCCCGCCACGCCTGACGACGTCCACGAGATCGTCGACCTCATCAAAGACCTGGCGGCCTACGAAAAAGAACCCGATGCCGTCCGACTGACCCCCGAGCGCCTGCGCGAACAGCTCTTCGGGGACAACCCTGCGATTTTCTGCCACGTCGTCGACTCCACATCCGGAAATTTGGACGACGGCGCCGGTGGCGGTGATGGCGGTGTTGGTGGCGGTGATGGCGGTGTTGGAGGCAGCCCGCGCCTCGACGGCATTGCACTGTGGTTCCTCAACTACTCCACCTGGGAAGGCACCCACGGCATCTACCTCGAAGACCTCTACGTCCGCCCCGAGGCACGCGGCACCGGCAAGGGCAAAGCACTGCTGCAGAACCTCGCGCGAATTGCCGTGGAGCGAGGCTACTCACGTGTCGAGTGGTGCGTCCTGAAGTGGAATCAACCCTCCATCGATTTCTACCGCTCCCTCGGCGCCTTCCCCATGGACGAATGGGACACCTTCCGCCTCACCGGCAGCGCCCTGCGTGACTTCGGGGCGTAACAGACGGCAGCGCGTGGTGCGGCGGTACGGCGGTGCAGCTGCGGTGCGTTTGCGCGGTGAAAAGTCCGGATGTGGATAACTGCTAAACCGGCTGACTTATCCACAGCCTGCCCCCATAGGCGTTGTCCCCCTACATCCGGACTTTTACCTTCAAAGGCATGACAGTTCTTGGGACGCTCGCCGCACTGGCCTCGCGCGGAATGGACACGCTAGCGGAACTCCACGCCGCGCGTCCCGACGGCCACGACGCCACCTCCCACCTGGCGGCAACCCTCGGCCTTGACCCGGCGCGCCTCCGGCTTTTGCTACGCGTCGCCGCCCACTATCTCCAACCCGCTGACACCGAGGAAAACACCAAAGCCCGCGAAGACGCCACCGCCCTTGCGCGCCAGCTCGGCCTCAGCCTGGACACCTGCGTGCTTATCGACAAGCGCAGCCGCCAAGCCAACAACGCCGAACTCCACGACAACCTGCGGCTCACCTTCGTCGCTGCCGCCGAACGCCTCGGCTTCGAAGAACTCGATCTCTACATGCGGGAAACTCTCACCGAGCTCAACACCGAAGACGAGCCACCCCAGCATCTGCGCGCCCGATTTTCCCGGAAGGTAGACATCCGGGGAATGAAGCACTTCCACATCTCCGGCCCCTCGGATATGCTCGACAATCTCCTGTCGCCGCTTACCATCCGTGCCGCAGAAATCCGGAAGTCCCATCCGGAGTTTTCCCACGACCGCTGCGTCGGCCAAGCGCTTGCCGAGCGCCTCGAGCATGCCGATGCCGCAACGCCCGTCGACAAGCTCGATGAAATGCGCTACCAACCCGCCATCATCATCACCGCACAAGACCTCATCGACTACAGCCCGCGATTCGCCGCCACCACCAACGGCTCTGCGCTCGCCCCCGACGTCTTCCTCAACGCCCTACTCGCCGACACCGGGTGGGCCGTGCTTTACGACGAACACAGCGCCATTACGGACTTATTTCCCATCGGCAACCCCCGCCTGGCGACTGAAGAGCAGCGCATCGCGATGCTCATCGACAACCCCATCTGCGCCTGGCCCGGCTGTGAACGCCCCGCCTATAGCGGACAAGCGCACCACCTAGTCGCCCACAAACACGGCGGCACAACCACGCTGGACAACCTCACCATGGTCTGCCGCGAACACAACGGGCTTAACGACGACGACCGGGAAGGACGCAACGGCCACCTCGAACGCATCCCCACATCCGGACATATTCGATGGCGCCCGCCGGATAAAACTCGGCCGCCGCTGTTTAGCAACTCATTTGTGACATCAATGTCCGGGAGGTCCTACGCCGGATACCGGGCAGGCACGACGAAACAGCTCGGGCCGGAGCCACCACCTCCGGACTAAAACCCGGATGTACGGGAAAACCCGTCCTAGCGCACTGCTAGAACGGGTACTTGCGCTGCAAAAACGCAGAATTAGATGAGGTTCCAGTCCTCGATGCCGTCGTAAAGCGGGAATTCCTGAGCAATCTTCGAAACACGAGCACGCAGGGAGTCAACATCCGCATTCTTGCCGGCGGCGAGAGCAGTACCGATGACATCGGCGACCTCGGTGAACGCCTTCTCGTCGAGACCACGGGTGGCCAGCGCCGGAGTACCGATACGAAGTCCGGATGTAACCATCGGAGGACGCGGGTCAAACGGAACAGCATTGCGGTTGACGGTAATGCCAACAGCGTGGAGCAGATCCTCGGCCTCCTGGCCGTTCATCTCAGAATTGCGCAGATCCGCCAGAACCAGGTGGACATCGGTGCCGCCAGTGAGAACATCGACGCCAGCCTCGGCGCAGTCGGAAGCGGTGAGACGCTCAGCCAGAATGCGGGCACCAGCCAGAGTGCGCTCCTGGCGCTCCTTGAACTCCTCGGTACCAGCAATCTTCAGCGCCACGGCCTTGCCGGCGATGGCGTGCATCAGCGGGCCACCCTGCTGCCCCGGGAAAACAGCGGAGTTCAGCTTCTTGGCGTACTCCTGCTTGGCCAAAATCATGCCCGAACGTGGACCACCGAGGGTTTTGTGAACGGTGGTCGACACAACGTCAGAATGCGGAACCGGCGACGGGTGCAGACCGGCGGCAACCAGGCCTGCGAAGTGCGCCATGTCCGTCCACAGCTTCGCACCGACCTCATCGGCGATGGAACGGAAAGCTTCGAAGTCGAGGTGGCGCGGGTACGCCGACCAACCTGCGATGAGAACATCCGGCTTTTCTGCGAGCGCCTGCTCACGCACCTTGTCCATATCGATCCGCATGGTGTCCTTGTCCACACCGTATGCGGCGACGTGGTAGAGCTTGCCGGAGAAGTTCAGCTTCATGCCGTGGGTCAGGTGACCGCCGTGTGCCAGGTCGAGGCCCATAATCTTGTCACCGGCGTTGATTAGCGCATGCAGAACGGCAGCGTTGGCCTGCGCACCTGCGTGTGGCTGAACGTTGGCGAACTCAGCGCCGAAGAGCTCCTTGGCGCGGTTGCGTGCCATGTCCTCGACGACGTCGACGTATTCGCAGCCACCGTAGTAACGACGGCCCGGGTAGCCTTCGGCGTACTTGTTGGTCAGAACCGAGCCCTGAGCTTGCAGCACTGCACGTGGAACAAAGTTCTCACTGGCAATCATTTCGAGCATGTCACGCTGACGAGAGAGCTCCCCTGCCATTGCCTCTGCGAGGTCGGGATCGAGTTCACGCAGCGATTGGTAGCGGACATCGTTATTGTTAGACCCGGTCATGAGTAGGTTTTCGACCTTTCAATGAAACTTCAATGCCACAGGCCATGCTAGCCCTTTATGGGGCAAACCACGAAAGCAGCACCATTCAGGTATGCCCCCTTTATTGACTCGTTTTCCGGTTTTCGGCACCCCCTTGGCACAATTGGAAGTATGACGCGCGCAACATCCCCCAGCCCGTACGTCGAGTTCAAACGCGAGCAGTGGCGCGAAATGCGCAAGAATATGCCTCTGGTGCTGACGGAAGAGGAAGCTGAACGACTTTCCGGTATCGGTGAAAACATCGACCTGGACGAAGTCGCCGAGGTCTATCTTCCGCTTTCTCGTCTGATTCACATGCGTGTGGCGGCGCATCGGGAGCTGAACGCCGTAACGTCGAACTTTCTTGGGGAAAATCCTTCGAAGGGGGCGTCGGTGCCGTTTATTATCGGCGTCGCGGGTTCGGTGGCGGTCGGCAAGTCAACGACGGCGCGTTTGCTGCAGGTCCTGCTCGAGCGCTGGGAGACTAATCCGCGGGTGGACTTGGTTACTACTGATGGCTTCCTCTATCCTTCTGAGGAATTGAATCGCCGTGGGATTATGCAGCGCAAGGGGTATCCGGAGTCGTATGATCAGCGTGCGTTGATGCGGTTTGTCACGGCGGTGAAGTCGGGGGCGCGGCATGTGAAGGCGCCGGTGTATTCGCACACGCTCTATGACCGGGTGCCGGATGAGTTCGTCGATGTCGATCGTCCGGACATTCTCATTCTCGAGGGGCTCAACGTTTTGCAGACGGGCCCGACGCTGATGATTTCCGATCTTTTCGATTTCAGTGTCTACGTCGATGCCCCGCGCGCGGACATCGAACGCTGGTACATTAATCGTTTCCTCAGTCTCCGCCAGACGGCGTTTCGCGCTCCGGGCGCGCACTTCGCGGATTACGCCACGCTTGACGACGAAGCTGCGGCCGAGGTGGCCCGACGCATTTGGCAGCAGGTGAACTTGCCGAACCTGACGGAAAATATTTTGCCCACTCGAGTGCGGGCGTCATTAGTTCTTACGAAGTCTCGGGACCACAAGGTTTCGAGGGTCCGGATGCGCAAACTCTAACATCCGGAAATTTTTCCGGATGTAGGGAGGTTATTTGCCGAAGCGGCGTGAGCGCTGCGAAAAGTCTCGAAGTGCGCGGAGGAAGTCGATGCGGCGGAATTCGGGCCAGTAGGTATCGGTGAACCAAATCTCGGAGTAGGCGGTTTGCCAGAGGAGGAAGCCGCTGAGCCGCTGTTCTCCGGAAGTGCGGATGACTAGATCGGGGTCCGGTTGTCCGGATGTGTAGAGGCGGCGAGAAATGGCATCGGTGGTGATGCGCTCCTCAAGCTCGGAAGCATCGATTCCCTCGGCGACTGATTCCCGGATGATTCTGCGTACTGCGTCGACGATTTCCTGCCGGCCGCCGTAGCCAACGGCGATGTTGACCTGGATGCCGGTGTTGTTCGCGGTGACTTCTTCGTCGTGACGCAGCCGGGCGGTCATTCTTTCCGGAAGGAGCTCGAGGTGGCCGACCATGCGCAGGCGCACGTCGTTAGGCGATTGCGCCAATTCGTCGACGACGTCGGCGATGATGTCGAACAGTAATTCCAGCTCTTCGGGGTCTCGCCCGAGGTTTTCGGTGGAGAGCAGGTAGATGGTCACCAGCTCGATTTCCTGCTCTGCGCACCAGCCGACGAATTCTGCGATTTTGCGGGAGCCGACGCGGTGGCCGTGGCTGACGTCGGTGAAGCCAGCCTCCCTCGCCCAGCGGCGGTTGCCATCGGCCATGATGGCAACGTGCTTGGGTCGAGGTTTTCCTTCTAGCTCTTGGGCTAGTTTGCGCTCGTAGAGCGGATACGCAATCCGCCGGAGTGAGGACGGCTGGTTTTCTTTCACATATGTAACTCTACCCAATGGGCACGGCCACTTTGTGCTTAGTCGCGTGCCTGCCGACGCTTCCGAACTTCTGCCGCAAGCGTACGCAGCAGCCGGTCGGTGGTTTCCCAATCCATGCACGCATCGGTGACGGACTTGCCGTATACGAGGCCCTTACGACCATCGGTAATTTTTTGCGCGCCGGCTTCGAGGAAGGACTCCATCATGATGCCGGTGATGCGCTCGTCGCCGCCCCCGATGAGCTTGCCGAGCTCCTCAACGACCTCGGCCTGGCGCACCTCGGATTTTCCGGAATTGGCGTGGGAGGCATCCACCATGATGCTGACGGTTTGCTCGGCCTTGTTCAGGCGCGCTTCGGCGTCGTTAAGCGATTCTTCGTCCCAGTTCGGGCCGGAGGTGCCACCGCGGAGGATGATGTGGCAGTTGTGGTTGCCGGCGGTTTCGACAACGGCGGCGCGGCCTTGGTCGTTCATGCCGAAGAAGAAGTGCGGGTTTGCTGCGGAGACCAGCGAGTCCACGGCGACCTGGACGTTGCCGTCGGTGCCGTTCTTGAAGCCGATGGGCACGGAAAGTCCGGAAGCGAGCTGACGATGGACCTGCGACTCCGTGGTGCGCGCACCAATTGCACCCCAGGAGACGGCGTCGGAAATGTACTGCGGGCTGTTGGGCTCGAGGAATTCGGCGCCGGCGGGCAGGCCGGTGCGCAGGACCTCGATGAGTACCTCGCGGGCCATGTGCAGGCCCTTGTTGATTTTGAAGGAGCTATCCAGGTCGGGGTCGTTGATGAGTCCCTTCCAGCCGACGGTGGTGCGCGGCTTTTCGAAGTAGACGCGCATGACGACCAGCAGGTCCTCGTCGAGCTCATCGGCGGTGGCCTTCAGGCGGCGGGCGTAGTCGATGGCGGCCTCGGGGTCGTGGATGGAGCACGGGCCGACAACGACCAGCAGGCGATTGTCCTCGCGGGCGATGACGCGGGCGATGTCGAGTCGCGACTGCTCCACTTCGTTAACTAGGTTCGGGGTCAGTGGCTGTTTGGCCATGACCTCTTCTGGGGAGGGCAGGTCGTGGAAGGCTACGACACGGCGGTTCGCGGTAGAGGCGGGGGCTTCGAGGGAAGTTGGAGGGGTCATCTGAGGTCTCTTTTCTCTGGGGCGTTACGCATGTATTTGGCTGTAGATACGACAAAAGGCAGCGCCCCTATTGGTGGGGCTGCTGCCTTTGGCTCCGGTTGGTGGCGACGTGACGATTAGCCGCCGGCTGTGACTATGTCGTCACTGCCTCCGGAGCCTTCGAAAAATAAAATCGCCACATACGCATGCGCTCGACTGTAGCGCACTGCCTAGAATCCCGCAATTCGAACTCCAAATCCCGCCACACGGGAAACAATCAGGGGCGCGCGCAACTGCCCGTCGTCAAGCGACGCGCACACACCTTGACGCTGACTACTCCGCTTCACGACGCTGCTCTGCTGCAGCCATCGCCTTATCCACAGCCTCGGAATCGAAGGGATCCATGCCGTGCGCCTCGGCGAACTTCCGGCGAGCGGCCATGCGCTTCGCGCGCCGCGAGAGATCCCAGCCGAGAGCCAGGATGACGATGAGCAAAACGACAATGATGAGCAGGCCAACAGGAGAGGCCTTTCCGAAGTCAGCACCCCGCGGACCAGTGGGGTTCTGCGCCAGGAAAATTGTCGTGCGAGCCGCCAAGGCATCGAAGCTTTCAATCATGAGTTCCAGCTTAGCGTTAATTCCGGACTATTCCGCGTCGGGGTCGATACCGGCGAAGAGATCGGTCTCTGGCAGCTCGGTCTGCACTCGAGTGCGGGCAAGCTCAAACTCTTCGGTCGGCCAAACGCGCTGCTGAATGTCTACCGGCACGGCGAAGAATGGCCCGTTCGGATCGATCTGCGTAGCGTGCGCCAGCAGCGCCTGATCCCGCTGCTGGAAGTAATCGCCGCACTCAACCTGCGTGGTCACGCGGGTCATGATGTCGCCGGGAGTCTTAGTCCAACGGCGGAAGGACTCGGCCAGCGGGCTTTCCAAACCGTTGTCGCGATAGTAGTTGTCCAGCGCGATGAGACGCGCCTTGATGAAACCGTGGGTGTAGTAGAGCTTGGAAATTTCCCATGGTTCACCGAGCTCGGGGTACTTATCCGTTCCAGACTCCAGCCAAGCGCGCATGGACACGATATGGGTCATGATGTGGTCCGGGTGCGGGTAGCCACCGTTTTCGTCGTAAGTAATGACGACGTGCGGACGAAACTCGCGAATTGCCCGAATGAGAGGCTTGGTCGCATCCTCGACCGATTGGCGAGCAAACACTCCGTGCGACAGCACCGGCACCGGGTTGCCCGCAGGCAGACCGGAGTCGGTAAAGCCGAGCCACTCATGTTCAACGCCGAGAGTCTCAGCGGCTGCAGCCATTTCATGAACGCGCACTGCGGCGATATTCTCCCGCACCTCCGGCCGATCCATCGCAGGGTTGAGAATGCTGCCGGCCTCACCGCCGGTGCAGGTCACCACTTTGACGCGATGCCCTTCCGCCGCATATCGGGCCATCGTTGCGGCGCCCTTGCTCGATTCGTCATCAGGATGAGCGTGAATTGCCATCAGACGAAGTGTCAATTGAAGTCACTCCCGCTACTATCTCAGTCCATGTTTTCTGGCCAAGGCCGGAGCCCTTCGACCGCAACGATGCTACTCCAGCACCGTTTCAATACCGCCCCACTATAGCGCTGCACCATCATATGACCACGCAGCATCGCTACTCGGTGGAACGACATAGCAGCAGGACACCGCGCCACACCAGAAAGATTGTTTAACTGTCAACATTTTACCACGTCGACCGAGAACTCCGATAGGCTAAAAAGCATGGCTGAAAGTTCGGAGCGAAACACCCGAAATACCGCAGCGCCGAAGCGAGAGCGCGAGCGCTATGGGGACAACAGTCGCACTCTCCCCGCAAAATTGGTTGTCATCGCTATTGTTGGCATGCTCGTCATCGCCGGCGCATACATCTTCGTTCAGATGAACCGCGTCTCCGCCCCGGATGTCTCTGCAACGCAAGCGGGCTGGAGCCGCACTCCAGGTAAGGAAGATGAGCAGTTCATCTTCACGCTGGACGTCACCCGCGAAAAGCCGGAGCTGGATAGCTACTGCATTATCTATGCGCTGAACTATGACGTGGCAGAGGTCGGGCGTCGCGACGTATTCATCCCGGGCGGCGGCCCCGCTACCGTGCGGATGGACGTCCCCATTGCCACCCGCGAGCTGGCCGTCGCAGGCGATGTCTATGGCTGCTCCACCGACATTCCGGAGTTCCTCGCACCTGCGAAGTAATCTCCCTTCGCGACTGAGGATCATGCGCTGCGGGGGCACGTCGTAAAGCGTGCGCGACAACACTCCGACGCGCCTGTTATTGCCATGTGGCGTGACAGTGCTATCCTGTGACGCAGCCGACGGCCCCACGCGGGGCCGCTTTTGTATTAAATAGCCAAAAACACAGGAGGAACCATGACTGAGGCAAAGAACAATAGCCCATGGCTCACCCAGGAGTCCTACGACAAGCTCAAGGCCGAGCTTGAGGCGCTATATGAAAACCGCCCGGTCATCGCCGCCGAGATTAACGAGCGTCGCGAAGAGGGCGACTTGAAGGAAAACGCCGGCTACGATGCCGCCCGCGAGCAGCAGGGACAGGAAGAGGCACGCATCCGCTACCTCGAAGACCTGCTGCAGCGCGCCACCGTCGGCGAGATTCCACAGGAGTCCGGTGTGGCTCTGGTCGGCACCGTGGTCCACGTCTACTACGACGGCGACGAAGACGACACCGAGACCTTCCTCATCGGTACCCGTGGCGCTGACTCCTCCAACCCGAACCTGGAGACCTACTCCACCGATTCCCCGCTGGGCAAGGCTCTGGTCGGCGCTAAGGAGGGCGAGACCCGCACTTACGCTTCCCCGAGCGGCGACGAAGTGTCTGTCACTGTGGTCAAGGCTGAGCCGTACGACCCGGAGATGGACGCCTAAGCGCTCCCGGCGTTAGACCGCCTCAACCCAGGCGGCAACTTCGGGCCACAGTGCCCGATTCTTGGACCGATAGAAGCCCATATGGCCTATCGGTCCATTTTTTGTGCCCTCTCCCGCTTCGATATCGCGCTTTACGACGTCACACTGCACAGCCCTATCGGTCAATACGTCGACTGCCAACAACAAAGCGCCGGCCAACCCGTAATAACGGGCTACCCGGCGCTTGTGCGTTAGTTAGTTTTCTAGCGTTTAGTCCCTGAAGTAGGACAGCAGACGCAGAATCTCGGTGTAGAGCCAGACCAGGGTCACAGCCAGACCGAGGGCGACACCCCAGGCGTACTGAGCCGGAGCGCCAGCGCGAACCAGGCGATCAGCCTGATCGAAGTCAATCAGGAAGCTGAAGGCTGCCAGGCCGATGCAGACCAGAGAGAAGATGATCGACAGCATGCCGCCGTCACGCAGCGGGAAGCCCAGGCCGAACAGGGAGAGCACCAGGTTGCCCAGCATGAGGACCAGGACACCAATCAGAGCCGCACTCATAAAACGGGTGAACTTCGGGGTCACGCGGATAGCGCCCGACTTGTAGACGAAGAGCATACCGATGAAGACACCCAGGGTAGCCAGCACGGCCTGCATAATCAGCGCACCAGCGGCAACGCCCTGAATTGGAGCAGTGAACATGAAGCTGATGCCACCGACGAAGAGGCCCTCGAAGGCCGCGTAGGTGAGGGTAACCGGCGCGGAGCCGTACTTCTTGCCGAAGGTGGAAACCAAAACAGTAATCAGACCACCGATGGCGCCGACAATGGTCAGAATCATGGCCAGGCTGGTGGAGACACTGACGGCAATGAAGAAATTGACCGCAGCCAAAACGATGATGGTTGCCAGCGTGATGCCGGTCTTGGAAACGACATCGTCGACCGTCATCGGACGGTAGTCGGCGGCAACCTGCGACTGGTACGGGTTATCCCCGTAGCCAGCGCCCATCTGACCTTGGCCGTAGTGATGTGCGCCCGCCTGTCCGCGGGCGACGGTCTTAGTAAGTGAACTGAATGCAGGATTGCTGCTTTCGCGCACGTCGTCCTTCTTTCTTTTCTCAGTTTTTCTTACGTTTTGTATTCAGGCACACGCGCTTACGTTTGCCTACACTTTCTACAACGGGCGATGTAAAGGTATTGTTCCCAACCCTGAAAAACAGTTAGTATCAAGGTAATTCCTCGCCTGCTGGCGGTGATTTTGTAATCGCGGAAAAACTCACAGTCGCCAGGCGTGGGCACCACATGAGTGATTATGAAACAGGAGGTTGGTCAAGATGTCTGATGGCCTTGACTACGATCCGGATACCACTGGTGATTTCGACGAGACCACGCTCGATGGCTCAGAGGGACTCGATGGCGACTTCCTCACCGGTGATGGCGAGAATTATGTAATGGATCCGCCGGACCGCTGGCGGGGCGCTTCTCCGCATGACACTCTCGGCAAGCGGTTGGCCGAGGAAAAGCCGGACATCGACGTCGACGACGATCTGGATGATGACCCGGAGATGCGCTACGGCGATGTCGACGGCCACGAACCGTTCGAGTTCGGCAACGATGGCCCGCGCGACCCGGACCGCAACCGTCGGATGGGCTGGACTACTTACTAAAGTTTTCTAAGTTTTTGTAGTTTTGCCAAATTTACTATCTCGGGGCGCCGCGCAACAGTAGTATCTGTGCCATGACAGCATCTACTGCTACGACAAACCGAACTACCATCCGCAATCCGCTTAACGACGAGCTCGTTGCCCGCCTTCTTCAGCGCGTCACGGTAGCTGATAAGTCGAAGACCGCCACTATCTCGGCACCATTTACCGGCCAGGAGCTGGCGCAGATTCCTGTCGGTACCCAGGCCGATGTCGACGAGGCCTTCAAGCGTGCCCGTGCCGCGCAGAAGAAGTGGGCCCGCATGGCGCCGGAAAAGCGCGGCGAAGTGCTGCACCACTTCCACGACCTGCTCTTTACCCACTGCGACCAGGTGCTGGACCTGCTGCAGGCCGAGACCGGTAAAAACCGCGCCAGTGCCCACGAGGAGCTCGTACACACCGCTATCACCGCCCGCTACTACGGCAATCAGGGCCCGAAACTGCTTGAGCCGAAGCGAGCGCACGGCGCGGTCCCGGTACTTTCCAAGACCACCGTCTACCACCACCCAAAGGGCGTCGTCGGTGTTATTGCTCCGTGGAACTACCCGCTGACCCTCGCGGTTTCCGATGCGCTGGCTGCACTGATGGCCGGTAACGCCATCGTGCTCAAGCCGGACAGCACCACTCCGTTTACCGCTCTCTTCGCTGTCGATTTGCTCTACCGCGCTGGCCTTCCGGAGGATCTCTTCCAGGTCATTCCAGGACCCGGTCGCGTTGTCGGCCAGGGCATTGTCGGCCAGTGTGACTTCCTGATGTTCACCGGCTCCTCCGAGACCGGCCGCTCGCTGGCACAGCAGTGCGGCGAACGCCTGATCAGTTTCTCCGCGGAGCTCGGCGGCAAGAACCCGCTGATTGTCGCTGAAGATGCCAACATCAACCGCGCGGTCGAGGGCGCACGCATTGGCTGCTTCACCAACTCCGGTCACCTGTGTGTATCCATTGAGCGAATTTATGTCGTGGACTCCGTCTGGGACGAGTTCGTCCCGGCATTCACCGACCGCGTGAAGGCAATGTCCATCGGCGCTGGCTACGAGTGGGAAACCGAGATGGGCTGTCTGCAGTCGCAGGGCCAGTTCGACATCGTCAAGTCCATGGTCGACGAGGCCATCGAGGCCGGCGCCACCGTGCTGACCGGTGGTCGTCCTCGCCCGGATCTGGGACCGCTGTTCTACGAGCCGACCGTGCTTACCGACGTCCCGGAGGGCGTCGCCCTGCTGACCGAAGAGGTATTCGGACCGGTGGTAGTCCTCCAGCGCGTCTCGGATGTCCACGAGGCTATCGCCAAGTCCAACGATTCCCGTTATGGCCTCAACGCTTCGCTGTGGACCTCCCCGCGTCGCGCAAAGGAGCTGGCTCCACAGCTTGAGGCCGGCACTGTCAATGTCAACGATGGTTTTGCTGCGGCCTTCGCGTCTGTCGATGCCCCGATGGGTGGTTTCAAGGATTCGGGTGTGGGCCGTCGTCAAGCAGCGGGCGGTTTGTTGAAGTACACCGATGAGCAGACGGTGACCGTGCAGCGTCTTTCCCCGGTATCGATGCCGCAGATGCCGCGTGAGCTGTACTCGAAGGTGTTCAACACGGCACTTGTCCTCGGCAAGAAGTTCAACGTCCTGCCGTAATCCGCATGTAGCGCGCACAAATAGCAAAAGGCCAGGTCAGAAAACTCTCTGACCTGGCCTTTTGGTGCCCCCAGTGGGACTCGAACCCACACTGAAAGGGTGTTAAAGGGCGATAATGTTGGTTCCTGCCACTGACCAAGATTCCTATTATTCCAGGTCAATGGTCTAGTTAACCCGTCTAGTTTTGCCCGTATTCGGTAATTCCGGTTATTATTTGGACATTTTTTGGACAGTTCCCGCCGCGTTACACTTCCTTGTCCTTATCTGGGATTAGCTGGTCTGCGAATGCTGCAACGTCCACCGCGTCACGTGCGATGTAGAACTTCTCGGTAATCGAGCTGTCGGCATGTCCCATCGCAACAGCAAGAGACCACGGGTCGAGGTTGCCTTTGCCTACGCTGCTAAACGTCCGTCGAAGCGTGTGGATCGTGACGTTCTTCCACCGCTCGCCGCGTGCCGTCCGAAAATCTTCGTTGAAATTGTTCTCCCACCTGTACGTTCCCGTCGCTGACGGAAACACCATCGGGAGATATTCGCCGTGGCGCTCCTTGTTCTTTCGAATAATCTCCATTGCCTTCGGCGCTAGCGAGATTGAGCGTGTGGCCGCATCGGTCTTGCCGTGCTCCTGGCGAATGTTCCCCGTTGCCTTCGAGTAACTAATCGTTGCATTGAGAGTAAGGACAGGCGGGTCTTTTTCCTCGTCAATGTCGCTGAAGTTGAGCGCTAACAACTCCCCTGCTCTAAACCCTGTGAGCAGCGCTAGGACGCACACCTCGTAAACGTATTCGTAATCGCTTTTTCGCAGGTCTTTAAGGAACTCTGTTACTTCTTCAGATGTAAGTCGATTGACCTCTTTCTTGGCCGTCTTCAGCGGCCGAACATCTTTCATTGGGTTATGGCCGATGAGACGGTAACGAGCAGCGAGCCCAAACGCTCCGTTGAGGACTGTTCTGCACTGCTGGACGTTGCGACGCTTAGACGAGTGAAGCCACTGATCCATAACGAGGGGCGTTATCTCGTTGAGCCTTAGCGCTCCGAGGGTGGGCTTCAGATGCTTTTCGATGACGTCGGTGTATCTATCGACGGATTGCGGTTTGGTGCCGTCGGTCTTTTTGACGGCTAGGTATTCGTCGAGCAGTTTCGAGAAGGTGCTTGTCGAGGATAATTCCGCGTGGTCGGTGTGCTCTTCGAGTCTTTGTGCGCATCGTTGCTTCAGTGCGGTTTTGGCTTTGTTTGCTGATTGTCCGCGTGCTCGGACTCTGACGGTTTCACCTGTTGTGAGTCGTAGCCGCGTGTCTGCTTCCCAGCGGGTTGGTTTTCCGTCTTTGTCGGTTGCGACTGGTTTTAGGTTTATCTCGCCCCAGGTTCCTGGTGTGAGTGCTGGTCTGCCTCGTGCCATTGTGGTGGTTCCTTTTCGACACTTT
The DNA here is from genome assembly GCF_030232065.1 of Corynebacterium sp. MSK032. Taxonomy (NCBI): domain Bacteria; kingdom Bacillati; phylum Actinomycetota; class Actinomycetes; order Mycobacteriales; family Corynebacteriaceae; genus Corynebacterium; species Corynebacterium sp. MSK032. The sequence continues at coordinate 18,806 of NZ_JASPJR010000014.1, forward strand.
CGACACGCCTGTCGAAAACTATTTATGTGTGTTGACCTGTGTTTTCTACACTTTCGACGCTTTCGACACACCCTGTAGAAACAACACTGATGATTGCGCAAGGCCTACTAAAGGAGCTGTCACGGCGATGGTGTCTCTACTTCGGAACTGAATGCATAGACGATACAAAGATTCTCCCCGATTCCTGCGCCGCCGCCTCGTACAGGTCAAAGTCATGGTCGTAAAGCGCAAGTGAGGCTTGCGTTGTTGGCGATTTGTGGCTAATCCAATCAACCCACTTAGCCACCGACTTAGGTAGATCTTCATAAACAGAGCGGCCATAGATTTCGATGACCCGCTCTTCCATACTCTCATTTTCCCATTGATAGTGAACGAGCCGCTCGGCAAGCATCGCTACGGCCGCTTCTCTAACTAAGAGTTGCCACCGCGTGAATTCCTCCGGTGCACTCATTGACTCGACCGTCTCGCCGAAAAACTTCGCTATCGCTAAAGCTTCTGTGAAGCGCAGCGGTCGAGTTCCCTTTTCTACTCGATCTACTGTCGGCTGTTTCCAGTTAAGTCCGACTTCCTGAAGTTTTCGAGCAAATTCGTTCTGTGACCAGCCTTTTTCAAGGCGTTTTTCGGTCATTCTCCTGATAAGCCTGGACTCTTCATCGGCAAAAGACATGAACCAAACCTATCAGCCATTTTCGGGAATTTTCAACAAAGTGTTGCAGGAATTCCCGCTATCGTGTTAAGTTAAACATGTTGTTGAATTCTCCCGTGTTTGTTGAACTGGAGGTATCACATGAGAACTCAACCAACCGTTTTCACTGTCCGAGAGGCTGCACGCGCTTTACGAATCGGCGAGTCCACCGCATACGCGGCTATCCGAGATGGAGACTTCCCCGTCCCGATCATTCGAATTGGTGGCCGCTACGCAGTACCTGCGAAGCCGCTGCTCGACCTGCTCGGCCTCGACGAACTACCCGCCGACGCCGCCTAACCAAAAAGGAGAACCACAATGCCGAACCAGTACACCACCGAAGAGCTCGCCCTCTTCCGCGCCGACGCCGCCATAACCCTCGCCCTCGCTGTCCTCCGAGCAGCCGAGAACGGCGAAAACGTCAATGCCGACGAAGCTGTCGCCGGTACTCTCATCGACTTCCGAATCGCTAACGCCGACTACGAAGCCGCCACCCACGACGAAGACAACTAACCCCCAGGAAGGAAGAACCAATGTCCAACTACGCCAACTCCTACATTCTCCTGACCACTGTCGAAACGCTCCCGCTCATTCTGGAGCACATGCCAGACCGCTCGCCGGAAGGCGCCCCGTGGGAGCTCGAAGTACAGGAGATCCTCGTCGAGCGCATCGAGCCCGTATTTCGTCGAGTACTCGCCGACTACATCGACGTCATTAAGGGCGAGTCCTACGACTTCGCTCCCAACATCAATAAGGAAGAAATGCTCGACGGCATGATTGCCCACTTCGGCAAGGACACGCTCCTCAAGCATATTGCGAAAGACTCCTTCGGCACTGCCATGAAGTACCTGACAGAACAGGGAGAAAAGGCAGTCATGGCAATGCTGGCCACCCGGAAATAAGAAAAAGCGCCTCACCGCCGACACGGTAAGACGCTAATCCTCTACCCAATCCCGAACCAGGAGACGGAAGGAACATCTCGAAAGATGCACAACAAGAATAACACAGATTTCGAACATATCTCCGATAAGAAGACGGGGACGAAATCGAAAAGGCGACGTCGCAGGATCGCGTCACACACCATCGTCCGCCAGACCGAGGCAGGCGACCACACCGCGTGTGGAAAGTTCATTGCCCGCCAGTGGTCAACTCCCGTGAAGGTCGATAGCGACGGTGTACCGCTATCCGCCGAGTACTACCCATGCCCGGCCTGTAGGCATATCCGAGACCTGGAAAAGGACATGGAAGGCCATTGGCCGAAGTTCCTCATTCCGGCAGATCTGGCGCTGGATCTGGCCGACCGATGGGAGGCCGAAAAGTGACCGCCATTGTTTGCGACCAGCTTCTCGACGAAGCCGACACAGCACTTGTTGAGGACGCGGCCACCCTGCTCGCACACCTCGACGTCACTCACCTGATTTACGCCGCCGTAAAAACGGAAAGCGTTTAAGCGCTGCTGTGACACAACGGTAAGCAGGGTTTCCCGGAATGGTTCGTTTGCCGGAGTTCGATTCTCCGGCCGGGAGCGGGGATTGCCCTTTGCAATCCGCCCTTCAAATGCAGACTCCGAGTATTAGGAGGATTGGTGAGTTCCCCCTCACAGAAGACCAGCTACCGAGGCACACAGTTCCTCTCGGCAGTCCTTGACCTTGCCCCCGGCCTTCGCCGGCAGGCGCTGGAAAGCGTCGAAGCAGAAGACTTCACCACAGAACCTTTCCGCATCGTCTACAAAACCATGCTGGAGATTCCCGGCCTGACCACTATCGACGGACGCGAAGCACTCTGCCTTGCTCTCCAAGACCAGTCGGTCGCTAATGGTTCAATGAACGGAGAATTTGGCCGTGGAGTCCAGCTTGCAATCCTAGATATCGCTGTCGACCAGTCCACTGGAGACATGGCATTCCCTCTCGCTAAGAGCCTTCGTGAAGATAGGTTTCGCGCCGAGACTTGCGCAATCGTTACCCGTCTTGCCAAGGAAACGAAGACCGCGCCGCTGGAGACCATTCAGACTTCACTCCAGGAGATTTATCAACCAGAGATTGACCTGTTTGTGCGTATCGAGCACCCGCACCGCCGCCTAAAGAAGGTGGCCTAGAATGACCGCCCCAAATCGTACACCGAAGACTGTCTTTAATCTTGTCCAGGCATCGACAGTGAAGTCAAAGCAAACCAAGTGGCTCGTTGAAAACATGATCCCGTGGAATGGCCTTACCCTTCTCGGAGGTCGCGAAGGCGTCGGAAAATCAACGGTAGCCTGCGCATGGGTCGCAGCCGCTACCCTGGGCAACCTTGACAACAAGGAGCCGCTAAACGTCCTCTATTTACACACCGAGGACAGCCGAGAAGCAACGATTGTTCCCCGCCTCCGAGCCGCCGACGCGGACCTTGAGTGTGTCTACTTCCTTGATATCGAACTCCAGTACGACGGCGAAGACCCCATCGAATCAGGCCTCGTCCTCCCCGCTCACTTTCCACATCTTCGCCAAGTAATCGAAGACAACAACATTGGCATGATTGTCCTCGACGCTGCGAAGTCGGCAATGGCCTCCAGCATCGACGGCAACCGTGATGAGTCCGTCCGACGCATGCTCGACCCAATGAACCGGATTGCCGACGAACTAGGGTGTGTCTTCCTTGGATTGGTTCATTTCGGTAAGCGAGAGTCCGCAGACACAGGAAAGTTGATTACCGGCTCGATTGCCTGGAGCCAGGTGGCACGCTCTGTTATCGCAGTTGCCAAGGACGAAGATGGCAAATTGCTTGTTTCTACGACGAAGCACAATTTAGCCCCGCATGCCGTCACTCTCGACGCGCATATCGAGCCCGCTGACGTCCTAATCGAAGGCGAAACCGTTCCCGTCGGCAAGGCCGTTTTCGACGGTGTCTCTAATCGAAGCATCAGCGACCTTCTCGCACCTGAAGACTCCGACGTTGACAAGATGGATCGCACCGACTGTGAGGTCTGGCTTGAAGACTTCCTCGAAGGCAAGAACGGAGTACCTCGCCAGCTTGTCCTAGAGGAAGCGGCCAAGGCTGGCTTCAAGGTTGCTAAGACTGTCCAGCGTGCCTTTAAGCGACTCGGTGGCGTCTCTGATTACACGCAGACTAAGCCTCGAACCGCGCTGTGGTCACTGCCTAGTCGGGACACTGTGTCTCCCAATGCGTATAGAGGTGTCCCTACTGTCCCTACTGTCTCTGACCTGCATAAATGCAGTGTCCCCACTACAAATAGTGGAAATCATAGTGTCCCTACTACAAAAACTACCTCTGACCAGCGAGAACATCTTGTAAAAAGCGCCCTGAACCCTAGTAGGGACAGTAGGGACATGCGTGTTAAGAGGTCGGTCAATCCTGACGTGTACTCAACCATTCTCTCTTCTCTTAGCCCAGAAGTAGGTCTCTCCAAGCGAGCGCTCACCGGCTCAATCCCCACCAAGCTCGACCCCGAGAACAACCTCGACCCCGCCTTGAAGCATCTCGAAGAAGACGGTCTCATCGTCCAGGACTTCAAGGGCAACTACCTACTAGCACAAGGAGCCAAGTAGTCGTGAAGCGTCACATTAGGTGCCGGACAGTCAATTCAAAGAAGAGGCTAAGCATCGTTCTTCGCCCCGATTCACGCGATAAAACCAAGTGGTTCCTCGGCACTCCACACGGTGCAATGTTGCTCGACGAAGACCAGATGATCCAGCTAGCCAACGCTGTTGCCGACCTCCTGGAGGCCGACGAGTGAAGACACCACCGTTCCCGAAGGTTAGGCGCCTGCCGGCAAGCCTCCGCCCCATCACCGACGCCTCACTCGACGGAGCCGCCTGCAAAGGCCACGCTCCCCTATTCGACCTCTCTATTCATGGCGAAACCTCGGAGCAGCGCGAAGCCCGCCACCACCAAGCCCGCAACCTGTGCCGGAGGTGCCCTGTCTTCACTCAATGCACCACGGTTGCAGGCCAACTCAAGAATGACCACAAACAAGGACTTTGGGCAGGAACGCTGCTCGACAACAACAAGGAGAACTAAATGAAACTCACAGCACTAACTTCAATTTTCATCGACGGCGCTCTCATTAAGAAGGGCACCGTCTTCACCACCACGGCCACCACCGGCGAGCGTCTTATCCGCAGTGGATCAGCCAGCCCCGCCGAGCAGCCCACTAAGCGACCGGAGCCGCGTCACCAAGCGCCCGCTGTCAAGGAACCAGACGAGCCGACACCACAGGAGCAGCGACCAGCACCGCCTCGCAAGGCCGCACCAAAAAAGGCATGGGAGGACTACGCCACCGCCCTCGGTATCCCCGCCGCCGGTCTGACGAAGCCGGAGCTCATCGCGGTGTGTCTGGACTACTAGAAGGAGCCGTTTAGGAATGCATCATTACAAGGAGTCGTGTTTCATCTTGACGCCGGAAGAGGCAACTAGAATCGCCAGAACTCTACTTGAAGCGAACGCAGCTCTCGCCCGTCAAGGCGCCAGTATCCCGGCGAGCATGATTGCCTTCGCCAATGCCGTTTACGCCAACGTAAAAACGCAAAAGCCAATTGAGGACACCGGCGAGACTGTGGAGTATGAGCAAATCACTTCCGCCGAAGCCGCCAAAATTTTGGGTTGTGGCGAGCCCAACGTCCGAGCTCTCGCCAGAGCAGGCAGGCTCCCCGGCTCCAAACCTCAAGGCTTCTGGATCTTCAACAGGAGTGATGTCGTGGCCTTCCGCGACTACCGCGAGTGATTGCTCAATCACAGATGTGGAGCTCGCCCGCGTCGGCACCTGGAACGCAGAAACAGGACAATGCGCCATAACCCGCGCCGACCTTGCTTCCGCCGTCGCAGCAGCACCACATCTACCCGCTATCCCCGTCCGCCTCGGACACTTTGACCCACGTTTCTCCGGCTCTCCTTCCCTGGGGCGTGTGGTCAATTTACATACCGGCGAGGCTGGCGACGTACTGCTCGGAGACCTCGTAGACCTTCCTCGTTGGTTGTACGACAACGTCTCAAAAGCCTATCCACAGCGCAGTATCGAAGCCGCCCTCAACTTCCAACACGAAGGCCGAACATTCCGGTTCTGTCTTACCGGTCTCGCTCTTCTCGGAGCGGAATGGCCAGCAATGACAAGTCTTCAAGATATCCGCGATCTATTGGAGAAATAACGATGCCCATAAAGAACGAAAACAGGCCGCCATACAAGATGTTGAGCTTCGGCGAAGCAATGGACATGGCGCCAATTGATATCAACCTCAAGGCCGATGATAAGGGAACCAAGGGAATTGCCTTCACGATCCCCTCTCACATCGCCTTCCATGTTCCGATGTACCGCGACCCGGAACTACTCGGAGCATGGCTCGTCGGATACCTCACGGGTCTCGGAGGAGACACCGTAGAGCACATGGTCAACTTGCGAATGAAGGATAAGTGAAATGTTTTACCCCGGAGCGGCAGATCTCAACGACCGCACTATCACCGTTGATTCCGTCCTCAATGACCCAACCATCATTGAGCACCGAATCGCAGAACTAGCAACCCCGAACCTCATTGTCGAGACCGTCTTCTCACAGGACAACTCGCCCGTACAGGGTGGCGCTGTGATTTACTCGGAGACCACAGAGAAGAACTTCTACACCGACAACGACGTGACACAGCGCATGCCAGGCGACGAGTACACCATCGTCTACCGTGAGCGCCCGGAAGCGAAGCTCGCCCGCGTCGAAGACTACGGCGGTAAGTTCGCCACCAGTGACGAGGCACGCCGACGCAACCAGGCAATCGACTTCGACAACGACGTCCGCGTCCTGTCCAACACTCTTGTGCGCAAGCTCAACCAGCGAGCAATCGAAACTATCGAAGCCGCCCGTGATGCCCACAAGACCAACACCCTCGCAATCCCCGGCACCGGCTGGAAGGACGTTGTCCTCGACGGCAACCCAACCACCATCACCGCACCCGCCGACCGCCCTCACTCCCATATCGCCAACCTGTTCGCAGTCGCCGAACAGCAAGAGCTCGGCATCGAGTACACCAAGATGCTCGTCTCCCCGGCAATGAAGGCAACCCTGCGAATGGTCTACGGCTCCGACCTCGGCACCATGCTCGAAGACTTCGGCCTCGACCTGATCTCCACCAACTTTGTGGCCGACGATCTGGCTTACTTCGTTGACCCCGGCAAGGCCGGTTTCGTCAAGTACGAAGAGCCGCTGACCGTCACCACATGGCGAGATGAGGCACACCGACAGACCTGGACACAGGCATACGCAATGCCGGTCATGGGAATTACTACCCCGTCCGCTATCGGGGTAATCGAATTTTCTAAGGAGTAAACCAATGTTCTTCCGCAATCAGATGCAAGAGCGCTTCAACCCCGGCACCGACCTCACCGCCGTTGCCACCGACAAGGTGACAGGCAAGACCCTCGTCACCTACTCGAAGGGACTCACCAGCGGCCTTATCAGCGTCGCCACCGCCACCCCAGGCAAGGCAGTTGCCGGAGTCGCTAAGTACGACGCCGACACCGGCGAGCACGTTGGTGTTGCGCGTGGCTCCGGCCGCATCGTCACCATCACCGCCGCCACCGGCCTGAAGGCAGGAGACCCGGTAACCGTTGGTGACGCTGGCAAGGCCACTAAAGCCACTGACAACAGCCACATTGTTGGTTGGTGCGTTGACGATGCCGACGCTGACACCGACGCGCTGATTAGCCTCGCTCACTAAGGAGATTCCCATGCCTGACTTTAAGCGCCTGTTTTTCAGTACCCCCACCCCCTCCGAGGACGGCGAGGACAATACCCGCCCCCTCAAGAAGGACGGCCTGCTCAGTGACCTCACCTTCACTAATGACCAGGTAGCCACGATGTACGCCGCCCTCGGTCTCGACCCGGAGGCGTCCGCCGATGACTTTGTCGCCAAGATTCTCGAAGTAGCCGAATCAGCTCACGACGCAGATTCCAATCGTCTCGACAGTTCACTCAACCAAGAAGACGTACAGCGCATTGCGGCATCAGCAGCACGCGAAGCAATCGCAATCACCAATCCAGACAACAACGTCATCATCGACAAGAACGTCTGGGACGAAATGAAGCGCAACATGGACATTGGTCTCGCATCGAAGCGACAGCAGCACCGACTCGAAGCCGAAGCTGTCGTTGATCAAGCTATCCGTCTAAGTAAGGCTTCAGCAGCCCAGCGCGAAAACTGGATTGCAGCCTACAACGCTGACAAGGAAGCAACTGTGAAGGCTCTCAACGCAGCGGCAGCGATTCCACGCATTGAAATTGGGCATTCGCTGACACTTGAGCAGTTGGAGGAACGCCAGCGAAACAATTGGGTGCGTTAACCCCAACCAAACCAGGCAAGACCCTCTAGGAACCCTTTTCCCGGAGGGTCTTTCCGCTATCAACAAAAGGATTACTTTCAATGAATAGGCAACCGCGGCAGACCGAGAACCAAAAAGGCCGCGGCAGTATCCACAAAAAGAACCGGAAACGCCTCATGCACCTACACCACGACGGCGCTCTTTGTTGGTGGTGTGGCAAGCCGATGTATCGAGACGCGAAACTCAATTGGGATCAGCGTCCTTTGCATGCAGACCATTCACGAGCTCTTGGTCAATACGGCGCACACAACAACCTCGCCGACCGCTTACTACACGCAACCTGCAACCAACAACGAGGCGACGGCACCAGAGACAACACCCGCCCCGCCCTCCACCGGACAGAACCATTCATTTGGTGACGCCGAGACCCGACCCCGGAAATCTTAAGGCGGTCGGGTTTTTCCTACCCTCGCATCCCGTCCGCATCGGGCTTCTCTCTCTCCGGCTGTTTTTGGTGCCCGTGGGCGTGTTTGGCGGGTTGTGGGTTTTGTTTGGTGGTTGGGTGCTGTTTTGGGGCTTGTGGCGTGTGTGTTGGTTCTGGCGTGTTTTACGGGGTGTTGCGCTAGGAGGCTCTGTGAACGTTTGGAGGGTGCTAGGATACGTGCTCCCCGCGTTTAACCGCTTAGAATCGATTTGTGAACAGGGGTTTTGTGCAGGTCAACGAGAGTAAGCCCCACATGCGCACGGAAACTATCCGTGTTGATTATCGACACAGTTGCCCACGACTGTAAGCCCCACACGCACACGGGAGATATTCCCGGCTCCGGGAACCTTCCCGGTCAAAGATGACCGTGCAGAAAGAAGTCATCTGTTACGAACCTCGTAACGGTTGAAGCGGATAGATAACCCCCAGGAGTGCCGACAACATCTTTAGGTCGTGATTCCGACCTGCCGAGCAGCGTTACACCTTGCTACTTCTCTAGCAAGTCCGGTTATTATTTGGACATTTTTTGGACAGTTTTAAGTCTAAGCATGAAAAAACCAGGTAGAAAATCGCTTCTACCTGGCCTTTTGGTGCCCCCAGTGGGACTCGAACCCACACTGAAAGGATTTTAAGTCCTCTGCCTCTGCCAATTGGGCTATAGGGGCCCCTAAGAAAGATTAATGGGCGATATGGGTGTCTACCAAACTCGCCACAATTCCGTCGAGGATATCCTTCTCGCTGATGTAGAAAAAGCGCTGCTCTTCCTTCGCTGCCTCGGAAAGCGGCAGCGCCTCAAACATGTCCATCAGACCGTCCACAATGATGGAACCGCCGGCGAAGACATCCGCGCGCTTCGGATGCATCACGGGATTGGCAGCGAGGGACTCCGCGTCGGTCTCAATCACGGACGCGGTCAGCGCACGCAACGCCGCAAAGCGCAGCTGCGACAGGTGGATTGCCTCCGGGTCGTAGGTTTCTAGCCCCTGTGCCAGCGCCGACAGCGTGGTGAAGGTCCCGGCGCAGCCGACGATGGTGCGAGCCTTGTCGACAGGCACCTTCGCAACAATCTCGTCGGCCAGCTCCGCAACATACGAACGCGCCTCCTGGACCTGTTCCGCCGTCGGTGGCGAGGCCTGCAGGAACCGTTCGGTCAAGCGCACACTGCCCATAGCCACGGAATCAGAACCGGCTACCGTACCATCGTGGTCACCGACAATAACCTCGGTGGAGCCACCGCCGACGTCAATGACGCAATACGGACCGAGCTCGGGCTCCAAGTCATCTACCGCCCCGCGGAAGGACAGCGCGGCTTCCTCGTCGCCGGAAATAACCTCGGCCTCTGCACCCCAGGGAGCGAGAATCTCGCGGGTCATGGCGAAGAAATCGTCGCGGTTGCTTGCGTCGCGTGTCGCCGATGTCGCCACCATTCGGACTGCTTGCACTTTTTCGACCTGCATAAGCTCCGCATACTTCGTCAGAGCCTCCCGCACGCGCTCCAGCGCCTCTGGAGCCAGCATGCCAGTGGCATCCACGCCCTGGCCAAGGCGGACGATTTCCATCAGTCGGTGCAGTTCTGTGATTTCGAGAACTCCATCGACAACCTCGACCCGGCTGATAAGCAGGCGAAGCGAATTAGTGCCGCAGTCGACGGCAGCGAGGGTCGTCATTTATCCCTCCACCCCCGGATACGCAATACCGAGCTCGGCAATCGTGGGCCAATCTGCGGGAATCGCGGTGCCGCGCAGCTTCTCGTTCTCCGCCGCCAGCGCCACCGACTCAGTACCCAGTCGGAAGTGATTCGGCCCCTTGGCCAGCGCGTAGGCAATAAGAACGTGGAGGCACTTCACGCGCGTCGGCATGCCGCCACCGGAGAAGTCCGTGCCCAGGTCTTCCATCTCATTGCGCTCTGCCAGAAACGCCTCGTGCGCGCGCTGGTAATCGGCGGCGAGCTCTTCGTCGCTTTCCAGACGCGCGGTCATTTCTTTCATCACGCCGGTCGTCTCCAACCGAGAGGCCTCGGCGGTGAGTCGCGGATCAGTTAGGTAAAAGAGCGTGGGAAACGGAGTGCCATCGTCCAAGCGCGGCTTCGTCTTGACCACACCAGGAGTGCCGTCGGGGCTGCGGTAAGAGATGTCCACTACACCGCGCGGTTCACGTCCGAGCTGCTCCGCTATCACTTCCAAATCTGCGGTATCCACAGACATCGGTCACACTCCTTTTGCTTCCGTTTTTACTGACACATAATCTCACAGTCGCCTTACAAGCGCGTTGCTTCGCTTTACGACGGCACACTCCGCCGCGCATGCAACCTCACCGAGAGGCCCCAGGTAGCCCTACGGAGGTTTAGGACTCCGGTACCGTCGGCAAGCTCTCTGGCCTCGTTGCCTGATCGCGCCCCGGATTAGGGCGAGTCTCTTCGGGTTCGGGCGGGATGGAAATGGAATCCCACAGCGTCTCGTACCACTTCTTGGCCTGGTGCTGCGGAATTTCCTCCGGCTGCGTCACAGGCTGTTCGCCCACGGCCGGATCGAGGATACGGAATGGGGTCTCCCCCGGCTCTACCAGCCCCAGGCGCAGACGTGCCTGCTCCTTAACATAGGCGGGGTTGGAGTACAGCTCCTTTTCATCCTCTAACTGCTTAATTCGCTGTTCCATGCGAGCAATATTGTCCTGCGTTGCGGCTACATCCGCCTGCTGTTGTGCAAAAGTCCGCAGCGGAATTGCGAGAACAGATACTAAGAAAAGCACCAGCAGACCAATACCGATCTTCTGTGCCGTGCTCAGCGAGCGCATTCCCGATGCGATTGCCGCTGCCGAACGCTGCCCCGCCCCTGCAGGGCGCGACTGTGTTCCGCGGCGAGATCGGTCCGATGCACTCATGCCCCACACTCTACCCGACCGCCAGCCGATGAAATAACAAAAACCCGCCCACAACCACGTGCGTGGTGCGGACGGGCAGTGCTAGACGCAGCTTTCGCAGCGCCTCAGCTCTTTACTTGAAACGCGGGAATGCGCTGCGACCAGCGTAGACAGCAGCGTCACCCAGGTACTCCTCGATGCGCAGCAGCTGGTTGTACTTAGCAACGCGCTCGGAGCGAGCCGGAGCACCGGTCTTGATCTGGCCACAGTTCAGGCCGACAGCCAGGTCAGCGATGGTGGTGTCCTCAGTCTCACCGGAGCGGTGGGACATCATGGACTTGTAGCCGGCGTTGTGAGCCATTGCGACGGCCTCGAAGGTCTCGGACAGGGTACCAATCTGGTTGACCTTGACCAGCAGAGCGTTAGCGGCCTTCTTCTCAATGCCCTCTGCCAGACGCTTCGGGTTGGTGACGAAGAAGTCGTCGCCGACGATCTGGACCTTGTCACCAAGCTGAGCAGTCAGGGTGGTGTAGCCCTCCCAGTCATCCTCCTGCAGCGGATCCTCGATGGAGACGATGGCGTAGTTCTCAACCAGGTCAGCGTAGACAGCTGCCATCTCCTCAGCGGTGTGCTCGCCGCCCTCGAAGTGGTACTTGCCGTCCTTGAAGAACTCGGAAGAAGCGACGTCGAGAGCCAGAGCGACATCGTCGCCCAACTTGTAGCCTGCGGCCTCAATTGCCTCAACAATCAGGTCCAGTGCAGCCTTGGTGGAGTCAACCGACGGAGCGAAGCCGCCCTCATCACCGAGGCCAGTGGACAGGCCCTTGTCCTTAATGACCTTCTTGAGTGCGTGGTAGACCTCAGCACCGACGCGCAGTGCTTCCTTGAAGGTCGGGGCGCCAATCGGAGCAATCATGAACTCCTGGACGTCAACGCCGGAGTCAGCGTGTGCGCCACCGTTGAGGATGTTCATCATCGGAACCGGCAGAACGTGACCGTTCGGGCCGCCGACGTAGCGGAACAGATCCAGGCCAGCGGACTCAGCAGCAGCCTTGGCAACAGCCATGGAAACACCCAGGATTGCGTTAGCACCCAGGCGGGACTTGTTGTCGGTGCCGTCCAGCTCAATCATGGTCTTGTCAACCAGACGCTGGTCCTCAGCCTCGAGGCCAATAATTGCGTCCTCAATCTCCTCGAGCACAGCGCGGACAGCCTTCTCGACACCCTTGCCCAGGTAACGGTCTCCGCCATCGCGGAGCTCGTGTGCCTCATGAACGCCGGTGGAGGCACCGGACGGAACCGCAGCGCGGCCCACAGCGCCGTCTTCCAACAGCACCTCAACCTCAACGGTCGGGTTACCACGGGAGTCCAGAATTTCGCGTGCGTTCAACTCGATGATTGCAGCCATAGGTCACCTTTCCGCCGGAACCGTTCCGGCACATGACTCCAATTGTGGCACGGTTTGCCAACCTTCGCCTTAAATCCTTTTCACCCTATGCGGGCTGATTCAGCGCATAGTTCGCCGCAGCGTCCCGAACATCGCGAAGATACTGCTCAGACTGGTTATATGAGCGAATTGCAGATGCCCACCCTTCCGGGGTGGCGAGGTCGCGTTCCCCACTGCAGAGCATCCGTGCGGTGGTCGCAGTTGCGTCGTCGATGTTGTTGGGGTCGGCGACACCATCACCAGACGCATCCATCGCAAAACGATGCCAGGTCTCGGGAATAAACTGCATCGGCCCCACAGCGCGGTCATACTCTGTGTCACCGTCGAGTTCGCCGTTGTCAGTATCGAGAACCTCAGCAAACCCACTCGTGCCGTCCAGCGGCGGACCGATAATCGTCGGACTGACTACCCCATCGGCGCCGATATGAGCCGGCTTGAGCCAATTGCCCGAGTACGTGCCGTGATTAGTCTCCACTTTGCCCAGTCCTGCAAGCGTGTTCCACTCCAGGTGGCAGTTCGGGAACTGTTCTGCCGCAATCACATATGCGTTGCCGTAGGCGCGGAGAGCGTCCTCAGAAATACCCGTCTTCGGGGAAATCTGCTGCGCCCACTGTCGGAGCTGTTCCGAGGTGCGCCCGGGCGCGTTGACATCAATCATCGGCGGTGGCTCAGCCGCAGCAGGCGGCACATTATCCGGAATCGGCTTCTTGGTCAACGACGGGATTACGGGTCCAGTGAACATAGCCAACGCCCCAACCGTGCCAATGATGATCAGCACCGCCAGGGAGGTTAGACCGAGGCAGCCACAGCCTCTCGAGGACTTCTTTTTCCCCTTACTGCGGCCACGCGGCTTCGCCCCGCGGGGTGCGGGGTGCGCGTATTCATCAAAGGGAGAATTAGAAGGCATGGGGAATTACTCTACGGGGTAGACCGTAAAAATCACTCAAACTCGAGGACAGAAATCACTTTTGCTGGAAACTAGCTGTCGCTTTCCGACGGGCCGAAGTCCTCAGCCTCTTCGTTATCTTCGCTGCCCGCTGCCCACTGCTCAGCACTGCCGGCCTGCTGATTCTCCATCTGGGCCAGCTCAGTCAGGAATGTGCGTGAAGCCTGTCGGGTCCGTTCTTCCGCACCGGACTCAGTCTCCAGCCCCGGGGTCGGGACCAGAATCTCCACTGGAATGTCTGCATCGGACAGTCCCAGTGCACGTGCGCGGCGGATGGCTTCCTCAGCCAAAGTCAGAGCTGGCAGCTGTGTGGCCGGGTTCGAGCGCGGACGTCCGCGGCCGTAAGCCCACAGTCGCTCCTGTTCTTCCTCCGACACCATCTCTCCCTCGGCCACAGTGCCGTCGAAGAGGTACGGCTGACGAGCGCGCATCTTCAAAATAAAGTCGGTCGCCACATCGTCGAAGTCGAAGTCCTCCGCGATTTCAGCGTGGAAGAGGATCTGCAGCAGCAGATCCGACAGCTCGCTACGAATGTCACCGCCCTCGTTGACTGCGTCGACAAACTCGTAGGCCTCTTCAATGAGATACGGCAGCAGGCTCTTGTGCGTCTGGCGAGCTTCCCACTGCCCCGTGCGCCGTGCTGCCGCCATGATGTCCACGGCCTCGACGACGTGGGGCAGACGAGCTGCGGCAAGCTGTTCCTGCGGAGTCAGCGGTTCTGCAACAGGCTCTGCCCCTGGCTCTGCAACCGGTTCTGGCTCAGGTTCTTTCACCGAGTCCTGCTGGGGAGCCGCCGCAACCTGAGCTGCCGGAGCTGCTGGGTCCGGCGCATCATCCAGCTCGACCGAGTAGACCTTCTCGCCCGCATCGAGGCGATCGAGTACCTCGTCGTTTTCCATATCGGTGGTGACCAGAATCTCCGCCTGGGACACCGAGTGCCCACCGGCGTCGGCGATTGCCCAGCGCACACGGATCGGGACTTCTTCGGTGTAGCTGACTTCACCGGTCAGCAGGCTAGCGGCTTCCAGCGGAATCGCTGTTGGAAAGCGGCTATCGAGCTTGATGATAGTCATACGGTTTCTAGTCCTTTCCCATGTGCGAGATATCCATACGTGGAATTCCCGCCATCGATGTCAAGAAGTCTGCTACCCACTGCACCAATGCAATGTCGCGGACAGGTTTTGCCCGCAACCCTCGCCCTTCCTTCGGCATTCCGACGGAAACCGTGCGCGTTGCCGCACGGTAGGTCGCCTGTGGATACAGGCGCTTGAGACGCACCTGCTTGGAGTCAGCAAGCTCCATAGGGGTTATTCTAATGTGCGCACCCATGGCTTGAACTTCATGCACGCCGAATTCCCGGCAAATAATTCGAAGTCGTGAAATAACCGCCAATCTCTCCACCTCAATGGGTGGGGTTCCGTAACGGTCAACGAGCTCTTCGAGCACTACGTCGATATCGTCCAGCGCACTGGCAGCAGCAAATTTGCGGTACGCCTCTAGACGTAGGCGTTCCGACGACACATATTCGGCCGGAATATTCGCATCGACCGGCAAATCGATCCGAACTTCCTTCGGTTCGTTATCGGAAGCATCCGGAGTTTCACCATCGGCCACTGCCTTCAGTGCGGCCACGGCCTCGCCAACCAGTCGGACGTACATGTCGAAGCCGACGCCGGCAATGTGACCGGACTGCTCCGCACCGAGGATATTTCCGGCGCCACGCATTTCCAGGTCCTTCATGGCCACAGCCATGCCGGCACCCAAGTCATTGTTCTGCGCGATCGTGGACAGACGGTCGTAGGAAGTCTCCGTCAGCGTCTGATTTTCCGGGTAGAGGAAGTAGGCATAGGCGCGCTCGCGGGAACGGCCCACACGACCACGCAGCTGGTGCAGCTGGGAAAGACCCATATGGTGGGCGTTTTCCACAATCAACGTATTGGCGTTGGCAATATCCAGGCCGGTCTCCACGATGGTGGTACACACCAGCACGTCGTACTCGCGCTGCCAGAAGCCATCGACCGTGCGCTCCAGCTGCTCCTCCCCCATCTGACCGTGGGCCACTACCACGCGGGCCTCGGGCACCAAATTGCGGATAGTCTGGGCGACTTTGTCAATGGTTTCCACCTTATTATGCAGGTAGAACACCTGGCCGTCGCGAAGCAGCTCTCGCCTGATAGCTGCGGCGACCTGCTTGTCGGACTGCGCGCCGACGTATGTCAGCACCGGGTGACGATCCTGCGGCGGGGTGAGAATCTGGCTCATCTCGCGGATGCCAGCAATCGACATTTCGAGCGTGCGCGGAATTGGCGTTGCGGACATGGTGAGTACGTCGACGTGGTGCCGTAGCGCCTTGATGTGTTCCTTGTGTTCGACGCCGAAACGCTGCTCCTCGTCAACGATGACCAGGCCGAGTTCTTTCCACTGCACGCCGGTCTGCAGGAGACGATGCGTGCCGATAACAATGTCGACCGTCCCGTTCTTCAACCCTTCGAGGACCTCCTTGGAGTCCTTCGGCGAGGTGAAGCGGGACAGTCCACGGATGGTGACCGGGAAGCCCTCCATACGTTGGGTGAAAGTGGTCAAGTGCTGCTGCGCCAGAAGTGTGGTCGGCACCAACACTGCCACCTGACGGCCATCTTGAACAGCCTTGAAGGCAGCACGCAGTGCCACCTCGGTCTTGCCGTAGCCGACATCGCCGATGAGCACGCGATCCATCGGCACCGGCTTTTCCATGTCGGACTTAATTTCGTCGATGGCCTGCAGTTGATCTTCGGTCTCGGTGAAGGGGAAGTTATCCTCCATCTCCTGCTGCCATGGCGTATCCGGCGCGAACGCGTGGCCCGGCGCGGCTTGGCGCTCGGCGTAGAGCTTGACCAGCTCTTCCGCAATCTCGCGGACAGCGCCACGGGCCTTGCGCTTGGTGGACTTCCAGTCCGACCCGCCCATCTTCGACAGGGTGGGCTTTTCGCCGCCGACATAGCGCGACAGCAAATCCAGGCTCTCCATCGGCACGTAGAGCTGGTCCGAGGGACCTCCGCGCTTGCTCGGTGCGTACTCGAGCACCACGTACTCGCGGCGTGCCTGATCCTCGCCCGTGCCGATGGTGCGCTCAGTGAGCTTCACAAACCGACCAATGCCATGCGTGTCGTGCACGACATAGTCACCGGCCTTCAGCGCCAGCGGATCCACGCGACCACGGCGCTTCGCCGGCTTGCGGCGCCCACCAAGCGCACCTTCCGCGATGCGGTTACCTGTGATGTCCTGCTCGGTAATCAGAGTCAGCGCGCCACCGGGAATACGCGGGAATACCAGACCACCGTGCAAAACACCCTGGTAGACGGTAATTCTTCCGGACTCGGGATACTCCGGACCTGCCGCCATGCGCGTCGCAATTCCGGCTTCCCTAAACTTTTCCGCTTGCCGACGCGCCCCCGCGGGCGTCGCCGCCACGTACGCCACTCGCTCCCCCGCGACCGTGGCATCGCGCAGCTGCTTCATCAGGTGACCAATTTCCTTTAAGTCTCCGCGTGGCGCGGGCCCAGGCTCGAAGGTCAGTGGCAGCACATCATCTTCGGTGACTCCCGCCTCCAGCATGCCGGGCGGGGAAATATGCCACGAAGTGGGCATCGGGATAGAGGCCAAGCTGCGGTACGCGCTGGGCTCCAGCCCATCCGTGGCGATTGGCGCCGAGCCACCCATCGCAGCAGTTTCCCACGCTGCGGCCATAAACTCCTCGCCTGCACTGATAAGGTCCTGTGCGCGGGAGCGAATGCGCTCCGGCCCGCACATGAGCACATGCGTTTTCTCCGGCATGACCTCGGTGAGCATCTTCATCGGATGCTGACTAATCAGTGGGATCAGCGATTCCATGCCCTCCACCCACTGGCCATCGCCGATGCGGGTGAGCATTTCTTGGACCTGGCCAGAGCGCGTGGTGGCGAGTTTCTCCGCGGCGGCCTTCACGTCGTCGTCGATAAGCAGTGCACGACACGGGAAGATATCCAGCTGGTCGACCTCTACCTCAGAGATCGTGCGCTGGTCAGCGACGGAAAAGGCGCGCAGGTCGGTGACCTCGTCACCCCAGAGCTCGATACGTACCGGCAGCTCTTCGGTCGCAGGGAAAACATCGACGATGCCGCCACGCACGGCAAATTGGCCACGCCTGCCGACCATGTCCACATGCGAATAGCCGTGATGCACCAACCGCTCAACTAGGTTCTCGCAGTCCTGGTCCAGCTGAACGTGAATGGGGGCACTGGTTTCAGCCTCGAGGTCGTCCACAATCGGCTGCACCAACGAGCGCACCGCCGCAATCAGAACGTCGACTTTGCCCCGGCGAACGTCGTAAAGCGCCTTACGACGCTGCGCCACAGTATCCACGGCCGGCGAAAGCTTCTCATGCGGGAGCGTCTCCCACGAGGGGAACATAGCTACACGGTCGCCGATCATAGACTTGACCTCGGCAGTCAGGTCCTCCGCCTCACGGCCGGTAGCCGTGATGACCAGCACCGGCACCTTCGTAGACATGGCGTAAATAAGGTGCGAACGCACCGCGTCCGCACCCGTGAGCGCCAGCTCGTCTTCGCCGATGCGCCCGAGCACGCCGACAAATTGAGGATCCGTGACAACGAGGCTTTCCAGCCCCGACAGCGGGTTCGGCAGAATGCTGGGTGTGGCTTTCGCCGAGGAAGACGCAGAAGTTGGCATAGCCCCAATATAACCATGCACCCCGGATCCACCCTGCGTGCTGGTTAGCCGTTCTCCGCCACCTGCATCGGGTCCGCTGCGGCACCTGCGCCGAACTTCGCGCCCTCAGCGGCCGCTGGCACATCAGCGGAGCCATGCAGAGTCGGAGAACCCTCCATGCCGGCCAGCCCGTTCCAACACAGGTTCACGATGTGCGCCGCCACTGTCTCCTTATCCGGACTGCGCTTCTCCATCCACCAGCGAGCGGTCTGCGAAACCATACCGACCATGCAGTTTCCGTAGAGCACCGACATGGCCGGGTCGAAGCCGGCGCGTTTGAAAGCCTCGGCAAGGATAGGCGTAATCGACTCAGTGGCATTATTCAGCAGCGTCTCATAGCCACCCGCCACGCCGGGGTCGCGAGAAATAATGGAGAATCCCTCCGGGTTTTCCTCCACATAAGTCAGCAGTGCCAACACCGCCTGTTCGATGCGGTAACGCGAGCGTCCCAGGGACAACGCTTCCCTAATCGTGGCCTCCAGGGTCTTCATCTCCTGGTCGACGACTGCCTGGTAGAGCCGCTCTTTGGTACCGAAATGCTCGTAGACAACCGGCTTTGATACCCCAGCTGCGGCAGCGATCTCCTCCATTGAGGCGGCATCAAGCCCCTTGGCGGCAAAGATTCCACGGCTGACTTCTGTCAGCTGAGCTTTGCGCTGTGGACCGGTCATACGTCGTCTCGGAGAATCGGAGGCCATGCTTTTAGATTAGTGGCTAAAGTCTTGCTATCGTATATCGCAGGCGCAAGCGAGTTGGCTGAGTCGAATCAGCGTCGAATCAGCCATGCAATTTTTCGCGTTTGCCCCATTCTCCCATGGTGTAATGGCAACACTCCGGTTTTTGGTACCGGCATTCTAGGTTCGAGTCCTGGTGGGAGAGCAAGCGGGGGGCCGGCCCCTTAATTAAGAAGTGACTTTTCGCCCCGCCGTGACCGTGATGCACCCTGACCGAGGAGTAGCAAGTTTCATGTCGAACGGTTCGGCCACCGCTGTGGTCATTCTCGCCGCGGGTCAAGGCACCCGAATGAAATCCGATACGCCGAAAATGCTGCACGCTATCGGCGGTCGTACCATGTTGGAGCACGCGCTCTATGCCGCCAAGGGCATTAATCCGGATGAGATTGCTGTTGTCGTTGGCCACCAGCGCGAAAAGGTAATCGACGCCATCGGGACTTGGGCCTCGGACACCGAGCACTCCAACGGTGTCGTCATTGCCCACCAGGACGAGCAAAACGGTACCGGCCACGCTGTTCAGTGCGCGCTGGAGCACCCCGAGCTGCAGAACTTCGATGGCACCATCCTGGTGACCACTTCCGATGTTCCGCTGCTGGATTCCGAAGCGCTCCAGGCGCTGCTCGAAGAACACAACCGCAAGCCACGCGCTGCCGTGACTGTGCTGACCTCCACTGCTGACAACCCGCACGGCTACGGCCGCATCGTTCGCAACGCCGACGGCGAAGTTCTGCGCATCGTGGAGGAAAAGGATGCCACCGACGAGGAACGCGAGATCACCGAGGTCAACTCCGGTGTCTACGCATTTGATGCCGAGACCCTGGCAAACGCTCTCAAGCAGCTGGACACCAACAATGCCCAGGGCGAGCTCTACCTCACCGATGTCATCGGCATCGCCCGTGAGGCCGACCGCTCAGTGCGAGGCCACCGCCTCGCCGATGCCACCGTCGTCGCCGGTGTCAATGACCGCGTCCAGCTGGCTACCCTTGGCCGCGAGCTCAACCGTCGCACCTGCGAGGCAGCTATGCGCGGGGGCGCCACTATCGTCGATCCGGACACCACGTGGATTGACGTTGAGGTGGAAATCGGCCGCGACGTCACGATTCTGCCGGGCACGCAGCTGCACGGCAAGACCGTGATTGGCGACGAGGCCACCGTGGGACCGGACACGACACTGACCAACATGGTCGTCGGCAAGCGCGCCAGCGTCGTACGTACACACGGTTCCGATTCGGAGATCGGCGAGGATGCGACGGTCGGACCGTTCACCTACATTCGCCCGAACACCAAACTCGGTGTCGGCGCGAAGCTCGGCGGCTTCGTAGAAGCGAAGAACGCGCAGATCGGAAACGGTTCGAAGGTTCCGCACCTGACCTACGTCGGCGATGCGGAGATTGGCGAGCACTCCAACATTGGTGCCTCCAGCGTGTTCGTGAACTACGACGGTGTCAACAAGCACCGCACCATTATCGGCTCGCATGTTCGCACCGGCTCCGACACCATGTTCATCGCTCCGGTGACCGTGGGTGATGGTGCGTACTCAGGTGCAGGTACTGTTATTAAGGACGACGTTCCTCCGGGAGCATTGGCGGTCAGTGGTGGCCGTCAGCGCAACATCGAGGGATGGGTCGAGCGGAAGCGTCCAGGTACCGCTGCTGCTGAGGCATCGAAGGCGGCTCAGGTAGCTGACAACGCTGACAACAACAAGGAAGAC
The DNA here is from genome assembly GCF_030232065.1 of Corynebacterium sp. MSK032. Taxonomy (NCBI): domain Bacteria; kingdom Bacillati; phylum Actinomycetota; class Actinomycetes; order Mycobacteriales; family Corynebacteriaceae; genus Corynebacterium; species Corynebacterium sp. MSK032. Next base: position 39,715 of record NZ_JASPJR010000014.1, read on the forward strand.
CAGGAAGGCTAGACGGCAGATGACCGGCCAGTGGATCGATAACCAAAAGAACCTCATGCTCTTCTCCGGAAGGGCACACCCGGAATTGGGCGAGGCAGTTGCCAAGGAGCTCGGCACAGAGCTGACTCCGATGACCGCTCGTGATTTTGCCAACGGCGAAATCTTCGTGCGCTACGAGGAATCCGTCCGCGGTTCCGATGCCTTCGTACTGCAGGCGCACCCGGCACCGCTGAACAAGTGGCTCATCGAGCAGCTGATTATGATTGACGCGCTCAAGCGCGGTTCGGCCAAGCGCATCACCGCTATCCTGCCGTTCTTCCCATACGCCCGCCAGGACAAGAAGCACCGTGGCCGTGAGCCGATTTCCGCTCGCCTGGTCGCTGACCTGCTCAAGACCGCAGGCGCTGACCGCATCGTCTCCGTGGACCTCCACACCGACCAGATTCAGGGCTTCTTCGATGGCCCGGTCGATCACATGCACGCCATGCCGATTCTGTCGGAGTACATCAAGAAGAACTACTCCCTGGACAACCTGGTCGTGGTCTCCCCTGACGCCGGCCGTGTGAAGGTTTCCGAGAAGTGGGCCAACACCCTGGGCGACGCCCCGCTGGCCTTCATTCACAAGACCCGTTCCGTCGATGTCGCAAACCAGGTTGTCGCCAACCGCGTGGTCGGCGAGGTCTCCGGTAAGACCTGTCTGCTCATCGACGACATGATTGACACCGGCGGCACCATCGCCGGCGCTGTCAAGGTGCTGCGTGAGGCTGGCGCTGAGGATGTCATCATCGCTACCACGCACGGCGTCTTCTCCGACCCAGCTCGCGAGCGCCTGTCGAAGTGCGGTGCCCGCGAGGTCATCACCACCGATACCTTGCCGCAGTCCACCGAGGGCTGGGACAACCTGACCGTCCTGCCAATCGCACCACTGCTGGCTAAGACGATCCACGAGATCTTCGAAAACGGTTCCGTCACCACCCTCTTCGAGGGTCAGGCATAAGTTCTTTCCGCTTGCCGACGGGCACCCCGCCGCGACCAGCAACCTAGTTTTGCTGGTGGTGGCGGGGTTTGCTGTTTGACCTGTTAGTCCACTACAATTTCTCCGGTAAGTCTCGGCGAGGGCGGCCACAGTAGGTGGTTGCCGTTATCGACGCGACGCTCGCAGCCCAACTTTTGCGCCCACGGTGGCATGGATGCGGCACGTGCTCGACTCGACGACTCAATATCGAATCGTTTAGGAGTCCATTTTCATGGCAAAGCCCAACATCATCAAGATTGATGCCCGTAACCGCACCGAGTTCGGCAAGGGTGCCGCTCGCCGTGCCCGCGTTGCTGGCGACATCCCGGTTGTCATCTACGGCGCTGACCTGGATGCCCCGAAGCACATCCTCGTTGACACTCTGGATTTCCACGCTGTCATCCGTAACCACGGTGTCAACGCTGTTCTGGACGTCAACATCGAGGGTGAGTCCCAGCTGTCCATGGTCAAGGCTGTTGACCAGAACCCGCTGACCCTCGACATCGACCACGCTGACCTGCTCGCCATTCACCGTGACGAGAAGGTTGAGGTTGAGGTTCCGGTCGTTCCGACTGGCGAGCTCGCTCCGGGCGCCCTGCTCATGCAGGATGCCGAGACCATTCTGGTCAACGCACCGGTTCTGGCTATTCCGGAAGAGATCGAGGTCTCCGTCGAGGGTGCAGAGGTCGGCACCATGGTTCACGCCGGCGACGTTACCCTGCCGGAGGGCCTGGTCCTCACCGACGACGCTGACCTTCTCATCTTCAACATTGTCGAGCCGGAGGAAGAGCCGGCTGGTGACGTCGATGCCGACATCGAGGGCATGGGCGAGGCTGAGACCCCGGATGAGCCAGCTGAGGAATCCGCTGAGTAATTATGAACTCGCAGGCCTAGCTACCACAGCTAAGTAAAAAAAGGGACGGACACTCTGGTCCGTCCCTTTTTTGTTCTTGAAACTCCCCGAAGCCAACAGACCGCGCGCTGTGTGCCAAGATTGAACTCATGAACGCCTCCACCACACCTTTGCTTGTCGTGGGGCTCGGCAACCCTGGGCCCAAATATGAACTCACCCGCCATAACGTCGGGCATCTGGTGCTAGATGAACTAGCCAGCCGCACTTCTCCGATGCCGTCGTCGTTTAGCGTGCACAAGAAGTCGAATGCTGAGATAGTCCAGACTCGGTTCAAGACTTCCGACGGTGGCGAGCGGCAGGTGATTCTGGCTAAGCCCCGGACGTACATGAACCTGTCGGGTGGACCGGTCGCGGCGCTGACAAAGTTCTTCAACGTCGCACCTACCGACGTCGTGGTAGTCCACGATGAGCTGGACCTGGACCCGGGCGTGGTGCGCGTCAAGCGCGGCGGGGGCGAGAATGGCCACAATGGCCTGCGCTCGACCACGAAGTCGTTGGGCACGAAGGACTACATGCGCGTGCGCATTGGCATTGGCCGTCCTCCGGGCCGCCAAGATCCGGCGGACTACGTGCTGCGTAACTTCAATGCTAAGGAACGCGAGGAGCTCGCTTTCACTCTGCCCACTGCGGCGGAGGCGGTGGAGCTAATCGCCAGCCACGGGCTGGAGATTGCGCAGAACCAGATTCACGGGCGGTAGCAGAAGCGGGAGGGGGGGGCTATTTTCACGTTCCCGGGAGCTTCAGTCTTTACAGCTCGTCGGTGTTCGTGCTGCTCGGCGTTTTCGTCGGCGTTTTCGCTCTGTCCACCGAGCGCCTGGCGGTGGGATTCGGGAAGCTGCGGCAGGGCGCCCGTGAGGGCATCGACCAGGTGATGAGGATCAGGCGCCCGAGGAGCTCCCCGTCCGGCACGCCCACGACTCGGCGTAGCGGCCGCCCTTCGCCAGCAATTCATCGTGCGTGCCCCGTTCTGCGACCGTCCCGTCCTCCGAAAGCACGACGATGAGGTCGGCATCGCGAACGGTGTGCAGGCGATGGGCGACGACAATCACGGTGCGATCGCCGCGCAACGCCTCCATCGTGCCGACGATCGCCCGCTCAGTGGCCGCATCCAGCGAGGACGTCGGCTCGTCGAGAAGCACCACCGGGGAATCCTTCAGAAGCGCCCGGGCGATGGCGAGGCGCTGCCGCTCGCCTCCCGACAGCAGCGTCCCCTCCTCCCCCACCGGGGTATCCCACCCGGAAGGCAGCAGCTCCACGATGCGGTCCACCCCGGAACGCCGGGCGGCCTCGCGCAAGCGATCCCCGTCACCGGGCTCGGAACCGAATCCGGGATCGGCGAAGACCACGTTGTCCCGCACGGACGCGTCGAAAAGGAACGTCTCCTGGAACACCGGGGTCACCAGCGAGTTCACGCCGTCGGTGCCAATCCGAGGCAAGGGTACCCCGCCGATGAGGACCTCCCCCGAGTCCGGATCATGAAAACGCGACAGCAGCCGCATGACCGTCGTCTTGCCCGCCCCCGACGGTCCCACTACGGCAACCAGCGCTCCCTGAGGGGCACGGAAGCTGACGCCGTCGAGAACCTTCTTATCCCCGTACCCGAAGCTCACGTCGCGGAACTCCACGTCATGCCCGTCGGGCAGCTCCGGTGCGGCAGGTTCGGGAAGGGCGGGGATTGCCCGCAGGTCACGCAACGCAGCCAACGTGTTGCGGCCCGCACCGAAACCGCCGGACAACGCTCCCGCCGTGGTGATCGGTCCGGTGAACTGGACGACCACGATGAGCATCGGCGCCAAATGCGCCGGCGCCATCCCGCCCGTCGCGGCGACTGCCACGGCGACTATCACCGCCGCCGTGAACACCGCATGGACGACCGAACCCAGCCGTCCGATGGCCGCCCCCTGCGTCGACGTCGCCTTCGCGAACGCATCGTGTTGGGCCCGGATTGCCTCATCCACCATCGCGTCCGCCGCCGAACCGTCGCCCGCGGCGCGAATCGCCTGCTGGCAGCGGGTGAACTCGATCAGCCTGCCGGAGACGGCAGCGACGGCGTCAGCATGCGCTTCGTCCGACTCCCCGCCGACGCGACCAATGGCCCGGTAGGCGAAGAAGATCACCGGCGCCGACGCGACGAGAACCAAACCGACGCGCCAATCCACCGCCAGAATTCCGAAGGCGATGACGGTCGGCGCAACCGCCGCGGCGATGACAGGCCGCAGGATCACGTGCGGCACGGACGCCGCGAACGCGATACCCGACGATGCCATCTCCGAAAAGCGGCCGGCCGTGGACTTGGTGACGTACCCGAGTGGCAACGTCAGCACGCGTTCGCCCAGAGAACGCAGTAGGGACGACAGCACCGCTGCGGAATTCGCCCTGCCGACCGTCCCCGCGGCGAGAGACAGCACCGCATGGGCGGCCGCGAGGCCGGCGATGACGCCGGTGAAACGCCACGCCGTCGCATCATCTCCCTCGGCCAGAGCCGACAGCAGCGGCAGCAGCGCGACGAACGCCGCTCCCTGAGCCAGCGCGGCAAGCGCGGCCAACGCAATGAGCCACGCCAGCGTCATTCTCGAGCGCCGATCCGTCATCGACCACAAGTCCCGAATCATCGGTTCCCCGCCTTTTCATCGTCTAATTCAGTGCCCCGCGGGGCGGATGGTTCGTCGTCGAGCGCGAACGCGCGCCACAAATCCCGGTAGCGGCCACCGCGCGCAAGCAACTCGTCGTGAGTACCCGCCTCCGCAACCGCTCCCCCGTCGAGAACGAGGATGCGGTCGGCGTTGCGGATCGTGCTCAACCTGTGCGCGATCACAATCACCGTCCGTGAACGGGCCAAACGCTCGATTGCGGACTGGATGAGGGCCTCGGAAGCCGGATCCGCGTAAGCGGTTGCCTCGTCGAAGATGAGCACCGGCGCGTCCGTGACGATCGACCTCGCGATGGCCACGCGCTGCGCCTCACCACCGGAAAAGGTCACGTCGACGTTGACCACCGAATCCAGGCCCTTCGGCAGCGCCGCGATGACCGCATCGAGGTTCGCGAGCTTCGCGGCCGCCATGATTTCGCCGTCGGTGGCGTCTCTCCTGGCCAGCCGGATGTTCTCCCGCAACGGCAGCGTGAGCAACTGCGGATCTTGGAACACCACCGACACCGAGCGGTGCACGTCACGCACGGCAATGTCGCGAAGATCGGCGCCGCCCAGCAGCACCGAGCCTTCAACGGGGTCGTAGAAACGCGCCAACAGCCGGGCGACGGTGGACTTTCCGGAACCGGAGGCCCCCACCAGCGCAGTGAGGGTCCCCGGTTCGAACGTCGCGGACATCCCGTCGAGGACCCGCGGCCCATCGCCGTAGGAGAAGACCAGGTTCCGGGCCTCGAGCGCGCCTCCGCGCACGGGCACCGGATCGGCGGGCTCGACGATCGGCGGCGTGCCCAGCACCTCCGCGATGGACTTCAGGGCAGCGATCCCCGCGATGATGGGTTCGGAGTTCATGGCCACCCGCACGATCGCCGCGGAGAGTCCAAGGCCGAGAACCAGCCCGGCGACGAGCCCCTCCGGTAGACCTCCCGCGGCGTCCCTCAGAGCGAGGCCGGCCCCGCACACCACTGCGAGGACTGTGATCGGGGACGTCACCACGTCGATGACCCCGAGATAGATGTTCGACTGCCGGGACCAGGCAGACCACGCACGGACGAACGACAGCGCCGCGGCATCGTAGCGACCCGCGCCCTGGTTGGCGCGTCCGAAGGACTTCATCACTGAGATACCTCGCACCAACTCGATGACCGCGGCCATCACTCCTTCGGAGGCTCGCTCGTAGTCGCGCTGAAGACCGGCTCCGCGCGAAATCATCACACCCATCAGGGCGAAGGTGACCAGCACCGGGACGACCGCCACCGCCGCAATCCGCCAATCCACCGCGACGAGCGCGATGAGGGAAAGCATAGGAACCAGCACCGCCACCACGGTCTCACCGACGGTGTGGCCCATGAGCTGGTGGACAGCCGCGACGTCCTTCTCAACCGACCCGATGATTCCCGACGAGCGCCGGGCGTCCAGCCAGCCCAGCGGCAACTTCCGGATTTGGGCGACCAGCCGGCGCCGAAGGTGGAGCTGCAGGTCGTTATCCGCCCGGTGCGAGAGCATGCCGGCGGCGCCGTCCGCGGCCATGCGCACCGTTGCGGCGACGACAATGACAGCCACGGCCAACCACGTCCGATGCTCCGGGGCCTCCGGGTACGTCATCGCGATGTCGATGATGCCGACCAGCGAAGCGACGGTAGCCACCGACGACAGGACGGATAACGCGACCACCGCACGCATCCGGGTCCGGATCGGGGCGAGCAGCGACCACGGGCCTACAGTCCCGTCCACGGCGCTCACTTGCCCGCCTCCCCGATTGCGCTTTTCTTCGTGAGAGTACAGAAGTACACCATGCCGGCGTGTGAGGCTCCGCCCAGCTTCAGCCCGTTGGCTTCGGCGAGGTCCTCGAGCTCGCTGTCCCGGAACACCCGGTGGCCCATCTTCGCCATGATGGCCATGTCGACCCGCTCGTTCACGTCGGGATCCTCGGCGAACGTCTGCACGTAAGCGATGCCGTCGTCGGCGAGCAGCCCGGCGACCCTGCCGAGCGCGGCACCCGCATCCTTCATTTGGTGGAGCGCGCCGCACACCCAGATTTCATCGGCCCCGCCGGTCTCTCCCGCGAGCGGCGCGAGGACGTCGGCGACGTGGAATTCCGTCCGGGCCCCGAGCCCTTCGACGGCGGCGCGTTCGCGGGCGATGCGGATCGCATTGGGCGACAGGTCGTAGCCGACGATGTTCGCCCTGCGATAGCGAGGCTCGGCGGCGAGCATGCGGGAGAGCCACCCGGTTCCGCAACCGAGGTCGAGAACCCGGGCCGGCGCATCCGGCCCGGGATCCAGCGCACGGAGCTGCCGATACACGGCGGCGGCGTCCATCGGTTCACGCGCATAGCGGCTGAGGAACCTCGGCTGGACCTTGTCCTCGTAGGCCACGAGGAGTCTGCGGTTGTTCTGGACGATCTGGGCAATCGACTTCATCTGGTTCTGTCTCCGGGGGTGTGGGCCGCGTCCACGCGGCGGTTTCGGGTTAGGTGCTCGGGTTCGCGGGCCGTCGTCGGCGGCGCCGCGCCCGTGGACGTGCCCGTCATGCAGACTCCCCCGGCCTCGTTTTCACGGCGATGCCCCACGCCGCGAGCACGGCGATGCCTAAGAACCAGGCCGCGCAGACCACCAGACCCGCAGCCCCGGTGCCGTTGACGGCCTCGCCGGCCGCGGATACGGGGGTGTGCCCGGCGATTCCGCGCAGGAGAGGACGGAAGTGGTCGGCGGGCATGAGCACCGTGTTGACGAACATCGCAACGATGATTAACGGGATGAGGGCCACGGAACCCTGGGGGCTGGTGATGGAGAACGCGATGTACGTGCCGGTGCATGCGGCCGCCGCGGCAACCATCGCGCCGGTCACCGCGATCCTCCACCACCAGGACACCTCCGGGGGGCCGTCGGAAAGCAAGGCGGCCACCGCCGCAACAACGACCGTCATCGCCATGATCCGGATGAACTCGGCAATAATCCGTGCGGCCGGCACGGCCGCGTACGGTGACGGCATGGTGATTAACCGCTCGTGGAAGCCATTGCTGCGTTCAACGAACACGGTGGACGATCCCGTGATGGCCAGGATGAACGCCCACGCCGTCACGACCAGGATGACCGCGTTCCGGAGTTCGAACTCTCCGGTGAGCTGCCTGACCAGGCCACCGAACATGCGGTTGACGATGAACAGGTACACGAGCGGAGCAATGAACGTCATGAACCAGAAGTCGGGGCGCCGCAGCCAAATGTGGGCGATGCGCCGCAAATGCACGAAGATGGCGTCGATCATGATTCGCTCCTCGAAGTGAACCGGCGGATGAACAGGACGATTCCGGCGACCACCGCGACACCGAGCCACAGGGCTGCCTCTTCCCCGGCGCTATCCGGGAAGGCGTCCGGGGACGCTGCCCTGATCACCTCGATCATCGGCGAAAACGGCATGTGACGTACGACGTCGCGAAGGGAGCCGTCCAAAGCGGTCGCCGGAATGAACGCGGTGGAGAACATAAGCAGCAGCATTTCCAGCGCCTGGATCGATGAGGCCGTCGACACCGGGGCGGGCACCATCAGGATCACCCCGTCCGTGACCAGGGACAGAACCGCTGCGGCGAGCAGTGACCACAGGACAGTCCACGCGACGTCACCGACAGCCATGTCGAGGCCACAGGCCCACGCGACGACCAGCAGCGCCGCGATCGACGCGGACATCCGCAGCAAATCGGTGGCGAGCCTGCCGGCGACATAGCCGCCTGTGGCCCCGGGCAACACGCGCACGCGGTCAACAAGCCCGGATTCGACGTCCTGTCCCACCGCCATCGCCGACGCCGCGGCGGTGAACATCGCCGCCTGGAACAGGCAGCCGCCGAGCACGAAACGCAGGTACCCGAAGCCGGATTGCCCCGCCGAGTACCCAAACACCGCGTACAGGCACAGCAGGAAGAGGGGCGGAACTACGAACATGGAGATCAGCGACGCGGTGTTGCGTCGCAACAGCAGCAGATCCCGATGGAGAAACGCCGCGACCGACGTCGCACTCATCGCGCCGCACCCCCTGCGTTCATCGATATGAACACCTCGTTGAGGGTGGGCGGCGACACGCTCAGCGAATCCGGCAACGCTTCCGAGGCCTCCATCGCCCGCGCCACCGCCTCGAGGATCCGCGGTCCGGGGTCGACGTCGAGGGACACCGACTTCCCCGCGACGCGGGCGCGGTCCAGGCACGTTCCCCCGAGGCAGCGGGCGAACGCCTCCGCCCCGGCGGCGGTGGCGAAGGACACGCGGAGCACGTGCGACCCGAAGTCGCGGCGCAATTCCTCCGGCGTTCCGCTGGCGACGATGCGGCGGTCCTTGAGCAGATGGACGTGGTCTGCCAGCGCCTCCGCCTCTTCCAGGTACTGGGTGGTCAGCACCAGGGTCATTCCGTCGTCCCGCAGCTGCCGGATGAAGCCCCACAGCTCTTCGCGGCTGACCGGGTCCAACCCCGTCGTGGGTTCGTCGAGGAACAGCAGCCTGGGCACGACGCACAGCGACGCGGCGATGTCGAGGCGCCGCCGCATGCCACCCGAATAGGCCGACACCAACGTCGAGGCACTGTCTGCGAGCGAGAATTGCGCGAGTAGTTCCGTCGCGCGGGCGGCCGCGTCGGCGCGGTCGAGTCCGCGCAGCCGCCCGAAGAACTCCAGGTTCTCCCGGCCGGTGAGGTTCTCGTCGATCGCCGCGAATTGGCCGGTGGTGGCAATGTCGGCGCGCACGCCCACCGGATCCTCTTTCACATCGCGCGAGAAGATGCTCACCTCGCCGGAGTCTGCGGTGATGAGCGTCGACAGGATTCGGATGAGAGTGGTCTTGCCTGCGCCGTTGTGGCCGAGGAACGACACAATCGCCCCGGCGGGCACGGTGAAACTCACGCCGTCGAGCACATGCTTGCGCATCCGGGCACCGCGCTTTCCCTTACGCCCGCCGTCCGGCGGGGCACCTGCACCGCCTTCGGGCGCGGTGCCCGCTTTGCCCGCAATCGGGTAGCTCTTCGTGAGGTTGCGGACGACGATCGCCGCACCTCGTTCAGCTTTCTCCGTCATCGTTTCCCCTTTTCTTTGGTATCGCAGTGGGCCGCTGTCGGCAGCGGCCCCGTGGTCGGGTTGTCATGCGGCACCTCGATATGGATGCCCGCATCGCGGGCGAAGGCGAGGACCGGTTCGAGGAGCCGGGGGTGGCCGACGAGATCCCGGCACCCCGGCGTGACCGGCTTCCCCGCCACCGCCACAACGGTGGCGGCAGCAATCGCCGCGGTCATTTTGTAGGAACCCGGGCCAGTCGCCCGGACGACGGTCGTCTCGGCCGGTGCCTGGTCACGGCCTCGAACCACCTCGGGGGATCGGCGACCACCTCGGAAACCGGCAGCAACACCTGGTCGTAACCACGAAAAAGGGCGTAGACGTGGAAGCCGATCAGCGAAAGGTTGTGGGTCAAAGGTAGCCACGTGAGCATCTTGTTCTCGTACCGGTGTGCGTGGCGTGGGATCGTCGCGCGCAGACCGTTCAGCACGGACTCGTTGGTTACGATGACGCCCTTTGGCGATCCCGTGGAGCCGGACGAAAACTGGATAAGGGCTTCGCCGGCCGTCCCACCTCGCACCGGGAACGCGGGGACCGCCCCGGAGCCATCCCCGGAATCCACGTCCCCCGCCTGAGAGAAGTCCGATTCAGCATCACCCGGCATCGCCGCACCCGGTTCCGCGGCAGCGTCATTGACGATGGACACGTCGAGCAGCCGGTCCTCGCCCACGACCACGGCACCGTTTGCGCCGGTGAGCAGCGTGTGACTGCGTTCGTCGACCAGGATCGGGGCCCGGGCATCATGTCCGAGAGCGTCCGCACCCTGTCGACGTCAACCGGGCCCGCCATCGCCTCCGCATGGACCCGGCCATACGGGACGAAGACGTCCCGCCGATTCTCGACGAAGGTGATCCCCTTTTTCGTCTCATCGGCCTTGTCCCGAAGCACGTCGCTGATGGTCCGGATCGTGTTCATTGGTACCTCTTTCGGTTGTCGGCGCCATGCCGGTGCCGGGCGGACCGGGCCCGCATGGCGTGACCCGGAGGATGCGTCTGAAGGGTTGAAAGGGTGAAGCAACTGGGTGGGGCGCGTCTCCGCACAAGCTCAGAAACGCTCGCGGGCCCGGGACCCGCCGGTTCCAGGCGCCCGTCAAGTCACTGCGGACACCAGGGCGGCGACGAAGACCGCGGCGGACGCTGCGGCCGCGAACCCGTCACGCACTCGCCAGGGGTGATCGGTGCGGAAGGTACGCCGCGGATAGAGGCCGAAGTTGCGCATCGCCAGGGTCAGGGACAGCTTTTCGGCGCAGCGCACGGCGCTGACGAACAACGGGAAAGCGATGCGCGCGGGCGTCGTCGCGCGAATGAAACCGGAGCGGAAAGACTGCTCCGGTCGCATCGAGCGCATTCTAATCGCCCATGTCAGCTGGGGGATTTCACTGCGCAGGAACGCTGCGATGCTCACCCCGGAAATCGCTATGGTGCACCATGTGTAGGGCACCCGGAGGCGTTGCACCATGGCGTCGAAAAGCTCCTCGACGCGCATGCACGCGGAGACCAGAACCGTCCCCGCGAACACGGCCATCAACAGCAGTCCGTGATGGATGCCGTGGCGGACGGCTTCCGACGCATCCCCACCTCCGTAGAACTCGGAGCGCCACCCGAGCAGGCCGAAGAACACCCCGATTAACAGGACAAAAAGGACCTTCCCCGCCGTCGCCCGAACGTCGCGTTCCGCGATCGCAGCGAGTGCGAGGAACGCGACCACCGTCAGGGCGAGAACGGCGTCTCCGCCGGAGAGCAGCCCGGCGACGAGGACGAACATCACCGCCGCGACAATCGTGATGGCGTTCAACCCCGCGCGCCTTCTAGCGGCGGATTCATTGGTCCAGGGGCTTTCGTCCAAGGACGTCCGTGCACCGGCCGCGGGCAGTGGGCGATCCCGCCGGGACGACTCCGGGGAAGCCGGCAGGTCGGCTGCGGGACCGGACCAGGCGACCTTCCCTTCGGCGACGATGCTCGCCCTATCTGCCCACGTTCGCGCGACACGGCGGTCGTGGCACGTGAACACAACGGTTCCGCCGGCCCCGGCGTATTCCGCTAGCGCATCCAGTACGATGCGCGAGCTCGGCGAATCCAGGTGCGCCAACGGCTCGTCGAGAAGCAGCAAACGGCGATTGGCCGCCACCGCCAGGAAGATGCCCAACCGTCTTTTCTGTCCGCCCGACAGGACGAACGGCGAGACGGGGTCAAGTGCCCTGGGGCACAGGGCTTCCCGCAGTTTCCGCAGCTCATCGGCGCCGAGTGGTCCGTGCGGGTCCGTGCCGGCCAGCGCGGAGTCGATTTCCGCGGCGACGGTCGCGCGGGTGAACTGGTGCTCGGGGTTCTGGAACGCCCACGACGCGAAGGCGTCGGGGACGCGCCGGGCGGACGCGCCGTCGATCCGGAAGTTCGCTCCCGCCTTCATCTGGCCTGACAGCACCGCCAGCAAGGTGGACTTACCGGCTCCGTTGGCGCCGACTAGGGCATGAATCTCGCCCCGTTCCAGTGTCAGATCGGCCCCGTCCAGAATCCTCTCCCCGCCTCGGGCCACGTGGGTTCCGGTCAAGGCCAGCAGTGGAACGGCATCCGCCTCCGATTCCAAATCGGGACGGTCCGGTGCCCCCGTGCCCGGCGTACTGGCGTCCGGCGCTCCGGCGGGCGCGGCCGACGTCGCAATGCCCTTCACCGCGATGCCCTCCGGTGCTCCGTGCGCGGCGACGCTCCCGTCCGCATCGAGGATTGTCACCGTGTCGACCCACCCGTCGAACGGGCGGAGGTCGTGCTCGATGAGCAGGATAACGCGCCCCGGGGCCCGCAAATCACGGATGGCGGCGAACAGCGACCGACGACCGTCCTCGTCAACGTGGGCCGCGGGCTCGTCGAAGATCATGACCTCCGGCGCCCTGGCCACAGCACCGGCGATGGCCATCCGCTGGCGTTGCCCACCCGACAAAGCCCACGGATCCTTCTCCGCGAGCTCTGACAGCCCGAGCTCCGATAGGGCCTCGGCTGATTGCTTGGCGACGATGCCGGCTTCCACGAGGGAAAACTCGAGGGCCATCGACACGTCATCGACGACTCGGAGCGTGAGCACCTGCGTCGACGGGTCTTGCCCGACGAAGGTGACCCGGTCCCCGTCCACGGGGCGTTCGGTGCCGTCGGCATCGACGATGTGCACGAATCCGGCATGGTCGATGGGGATGTGCGAGGGGATCAGTCCAGCGATGAGGTGGGCCAGGCTCGTCTTTCCGCATCCCACGGGTCCCGTGATGGCGTTAATCGTGCCGAAATCGAAGGAGAGATCCACCATGTCGGGTGCCCATCGCCCATCGGCGTGCCGGACGCCCGCGCCACTAACCCGTAACCGGGCCGGGGCCGTCCCGCGTGTCGCACCGGCGCACGCGGGTGCTCCGCCGGTCACCGGGTGACTCCGCGGCTGCGAAGCCCCTTTGCGACGGCAAAGCCCAGGACCAAAAACACCAGGCTCGATGCCAAGGCTACGGCGAAGCTAATCAGGGTCATGGGCGTGGTCGGCGAGTCGACGCCGACTGCGCGCGGGGCCATCGTTCCCATCAGCGCGGAGAACAACATCGCCGACGCCACGAACTGCGGACGCGTCCACCGCCGGTACAGGGTGACCATGAACGGAAGCTCGATGAGCAATCCTTCCATAGTCAGCGCCCCGATTGCGGCGACGCCGAACGGGGTGGTCGCCGCGGACACGACGCCCATGGCAAGGCACGCGATAAGGCTCGCGCCAGGCTTGCGGACGACGATGAGGGGAACAACGCACTGCAGGAACCACAACCCGAGCGTCGCCGCGACGAGATAAACGTGGGCGATGCCGGCGAACACCTGCAGGTAGGTCAGGGGCACGATGATGAGAGACCCCGCGACGCCGATCGCGGCGGCGACGAGCATGTCGCGGGTGGATGGTCGGCCACCAGCTGCGACCGGTGCGACGTGCACCAACCGCCCGTCATCCGTCTGCGACGCCACCGCGTCCCCGGCTCCCCCTCCGGAGAGGGGTTCTCCGGTCGATCCACGTTTTCCGTTCATCGTCGCCGCCTCGCTTCCGTTGCCGATTCCCGATCGGGAAAACCACCTGAAACAGTATTAGGTTAGGCAATGCTTATCGGATTACGCCAGGCTCAATTTACTGAAATTACCCCCCGCCCCCCCCCGAACGAAAAACCGCCTTCCCAGCGTGCTCACAGAGATTCGCCCCGTACTCGAGCGCGTCTTTGCAGGCGAGATTCTCTCCCGCACGCTGGTGCTGGACTCGCTCATCCACTACGAAGGTCCGACAAAACTGGCCGCCGCAGGTCGAGGCCGGGGCCTGAAGTGGATGCGCAACCGCGCCAAGAAGGACCCTGCTGCCCTGGTTGACGCAATTTTCGCCGCCCTTGCCGAGCGAACTGTCACGGTACCCGGCACTGCGGCAGCAGAATTGGTCATTCCCCAGCTGGCGGCGAACATCAAAGCGCTTCAAGCACAGCGCGACACGATTGCCGGACAAGTCGAGGAGATGCTCGAATCGTTCCCTCTTGCCCAGGTCTTGATGTCGATGCCCGGCGTAGGCATCAAGACCGCCTCTAACATCGTGTTGTCCATCGGCGATTGCCAGGACTTCGCCGACGCCGCGCACTTGGCCGCTTACGCCGGCATCACACCGACCACCCGGCAGTCGGGTACGTCGGTCCGCGGCGAGTTTCCCACCAGGGCCGGCAATAAACAGTTGAAAAACGCGATGTTTCGATCGGCGTGGATCGCGTCGCACTGCCATCCCGCATCGCGCGACTACTACCTGCGTAAACGGGCTGAAGGACAGAAGCACAATGCCGCGGTGATGTGGCTTGCCCGGAGCCGCTGCAACGACATCTATGCCCTGTTGACTCGGCGTGAGTTCTTCCGAGAAATCCCTGCTAGAACCATCGCCACGGCTGCGTAGACCGCTGCGCTGATCACCGCCGGCCCGCACGATGCGGCCCGGCGATCAGTCATGGCTACACCCCTCCCATACGATGTACGTGAAAGTCCCGCCTGACTATTGACAATCCACATAGGGCCCCACGCGGATTGGAACCGAGTGGCGGCCGGACGCCGCCACCAAGGCGCCGAACAGGGCCACTTCCGCCGAGCCGTATTCGACGATCCCGAAATCACTTTCCCGAATCTTCATCCCCCGCCCGTGCTCGATGTCGCCGGAGGCCCGGAATTGGAGGCCGAAAACCAGATCCTCGTCGCTCAGTTCCGGCAGGATCACAATCCTCACCAACTCGAACGGCTCATACGCGGAATCCAGGTCGTCGTCGATGGACAGAAAAATCTCCCCGTCCCCCTCCCCTGCCCTCCCCATCGCCTCAACCCCCGTGGTTTTGGAGGGGGGGGGAGAGGGCGTTCGAGGGCTCAGCAGCTCAAGCTCAGGTCCGCCGCCTTAGAGCTCGTCGATGTGCTTGCGCTTCGGGTAGACCCGCGGACGAGCGCCTGCGATCTCCTCAGCAATGCGGATGACCTGGTTGGAGTAACCGAACTCGTTGTCGTACCAGACGTAGAGCACCAGGTGCTTACCGTTGGCGATGGTAGCCAGACCATCGACGATGCCAGCATGGGTGGAGCCGACGAAGTCGGTGGAAACCACTTCCGGGGAGTGGATGTAGTCAATCTGCTGGCGCAGAACGGACTTGAGGGAAACCTCACGCAGGTAGTTGTTGACTTCGTCGCGGTCGACCTCAGTGTCCAGGGTCAGGTTCAGCACCGCCATGGAAACGTCCGGGGTGGGAACGCGGATGGCGTTACCGGTCAGCTTGCCCTCGAACTCCGGCAGAGCCTTGGCGACGGCCTTTGCGGCACCAGTCTCAGTGAGAACCATGTTCAGGGTGGCTGCGCGACCACGGCGGGAACCCTTGTGGAAGTTGTCAATCAGGTTCTGGTCATTGGTGAAGGAGTGGACGGTCTCGACGTGACCGAACTCGACACCCCACTTGTCATTGACGACCTTCAGCACCGGGGTGATGCCGTTGGTAGTACAGGAAGCTGCCGACAAAATGTTGTCAGATTCCTCGATGATGTTGTGGTTGATTCCGTAGACGATGTTCTTCACATCGCCCTTGCCCGGTGCGGTAAGAAGAACCTTGGAAACGCCCTTGGACTGAAGGTGCTGCGACAGTCCCTCGCGGTCACGCCAACGACCGGTGTTGTCAATGACAATCGCATCGTTAATGTCGTAGGCGGTGTAGTCAACAGTTGCCGGGTCATTGGAGTAAATGACCTGAATCGGGGTGCCATTTGCCCAAATAATGTTGTTTTCGCGGTCAACCGAGATGGTGCCGTCGAATGCTCCGTGGACGGAGTCACGGCGCAGCAGCGAAGCACGCTTGACGATGTCGTCCTCACCATTCTGGCGAACCACAATTGCGCGCAGGCGCGGGCCGTTGAACAGTGCCTCCCGAGCCAGCAGAATGCGAGCCAGCAGGCGGCCGATGCGGCCGAAACCGTAGAGGACAATGTCGGTCTTCGGGGTCTGTGTCCCGGCACCGATGACGTCGGCAAGCTCACGCTCGAGGAATGCGCGCAGATCGCCGCCTTCCTCTTCGAAGCTGGTAGCCAGGGCGCCCAGGTCAATGGAGGCGGTGCCGAGATCCATCTTCACCAGTTCCTGCAGAATCGGCAGGGTCTGACTCAGGGGCAGCTCCTGCGAGGTGATGCGACGGGCGTAGCGGTGCGACTTAATGATGCCGGTCTCGGTAACGTTTTCCAGTCGGCGGCCGAAGATTGAAGTCACGACATCATTGTTGCGGCGCAGTTGCCCCAGGAGGGGGATCATCTGCTCTGCAAGGCTGATGCGCTCATTCCAGTCATTGCGCTTGATGGGGGCCGAATCCGACATAAATCCTCCTGGCTTAAATGAATATGAGTTCCCCCTCAAAATACCCCGCACACGCTATTCACCGGCTATCGCCCTCAACTGGGTACCCCGTATTGTGGCCCAGCTTTCACCCAATCGGGGGAGACACCGGGAGACACCTCAAGGAAGAAAATTGAACCCTACTTACCCGTTAGAATAAGAGCCATGACGGAACTCCTGGATATCCAGCAGCAATCTCCCGCCCAGCCGCCATACCGCCTTGTAGTCACGGATATGGACGGGACTCTACTAAATGAAGACAAGGAAATCCCGGAGTCCTTTTGGCCGGTAGTCACGGAGCTGCTCGACCGCGGTGTCCACTTCGCTCCCGCGTCGGGCCGCCAGTACGCAACTCTGGCCGACCAGTTCGCCCCCATTGCACACCGCATCCCAATCATTGCGGAAAACGGCAACTATGTCGCGGATGCGGGCGAGGTGGTTTCGGTTACCAGTATCGACCACGACATCGTCACTCAGTTGGTACACGCGATCCGCCAGTTCAACGACAACCGTGTGGCGGCGGGCCGTACTCCCCTGTCGGTTATTATCTGCGGCGCTGCCAGCGCATACGTGGAGTTTTTCCCGCCGCATTTCAATATTCCGGAGGAAGTTCAGCAGCTGCAGTTCAACGAGGCCGCCAAGTACTACCTGAAGCTGCAGAAGGTCGATGATGTCATCGCCGCTGCCGCCGAGGACGGCATCGTCAAAATTGCCGTCTTTGATCCTTACTCCGTCGAAGAGGAATCGGCCGATTACCTGCGTTCCCAAAGCTCGCACTTGCGCGCGGTAGTCTCCGGTGCCCACTGGGTCGACCTCATCGATGCCAACACCAACAAGGGCACGGCACTCGCCGCCCTGCAGGAGGCCCTAGGTGTCTCTCCTGCCGAAACTGTCTGCTTCGTTGACTACCTGAATGATCTCGAGCTCATCGACCACGCAGGCCGTTCGTTTGCCATGTCCAACGGTCACCCGGAAATCAAACGCCGCGCCACCGACATCGCACCGTCGAACGCGGAGGAAGGCGTCATCACGACGCTGCGCGAGCTGTTCAACCTCTAACTACAATTGACCCCTTACCCCACTGGAGCGGTAAGTTAGAAAGGTTGAACCCGATTCCCTTATTCCGATTTTCTTTTTAAGGAAAGCGTAGTTTCCCTGTGACCACTCTCGCCGAAGAAGCCGCACGCCGCCGCACATTCGCCGTCATCGCACACCCGGATGCCGGTAAGTCCACGCTCACCGAGGCGCTGGCGCTGCATGCTCATGTCATTAACGAAGCCGGTGCTGTCCACGGCAAGGCCGGCCGTAAGTCGACTGTGTCCGACTGGATGGACATGGAGAAGGATCGCGGCATCTCGATTGCCTCTTCCGCGCTGCAGTTCGAGTACCAGCCAGAGGGGCACGACGGCGAGCCGTACATGATCAATCTCGTCGATACGCCTGGTCACGCTGACTTCTCCGAGGACACCTACCGTGTGCTCACCGCTGTCGACGCCGCTGTCATGCTTGTCGACGGTGCCAAGGGTCTCGAGCCTCAGACGTTGAAACTGTTCCGGGTTTGTAAGTCCAACGGAATTCCCATCGTCACCGTCATCAACAAGTGGGACCGCCCGGGTAAGGCTCCCCTGGAGTTGATGGATGAGATTGTCGCGGAGATTGGTCTGCAACCGACTCCGCTGTACTGGCCAGTTGGTGAGGCCGGCGACTTCCGCGGTCTGCTGGAGCGTGGTGAGGACGGCGAAGCCAAGCAGTTCATCGGCTTCGAGCGCACTGCCGGTGGCGCCACTATTGCCGCTGAGCGTCACCTCACCCCAGATGAGGCCGCCGCAGAGCAGGGCGACGCCTGGGAGACGGCAGCCGAGGAGTCCGAGCTGCTCTCCGCCGATAGCGCTGACCACGACCAGGAGATGTACCTCGCTGGCGACACCTCTCCGGTGATTTTCGCCTCCGCCATGCTGAACTGGGGTGTCCACCAGATCCTGGACACTCTCTGCGAGCTGGCTCCGGCACCTGGTGCCCGCGAGTCCGACCCGGCTGCCGTTGCCGCTGCAGCGGCTGGCGGCCAGGGGGCTATCGTCGAAAAGCGCGAACCGACGGATGATTTTTCGGGCGTCGTGTTCAAGGTGCAGGCGGGTATGGATACGCACCACCGCGACAAGCTGGCCTTCATGCGCGTTGTCTCTGGCGAGTTTGACCGCGGCATGCAGGTCACGCATGCGCAGTCGGGACGTACTTTCTCCACAAAGTATGCTTTGACCGTTTTCGGCCGGACACGTTCGACTGTGGAGACGGCTTACCCGGGCGACATTGTCGGCCTGGTCAATGCGGGTTCACTGGCGCCGGGTGACACGATCTACGAGGGCCGCAAGGTTCAATTCAAGCCGATGCCGCAGTTCGCGCCCGAGCACTTCCGCACTCTGCGCGCCAAGAGCCTGGGCAAGTACAAGCAGTTCCGCAAAGCTGTCGATCAGCTCGATGCCGAGGGCGTGGTGCAGATTCTGCGCAACGATACCCGCGGCGATGCCGCCCCGGTGATGGCCGCGGTCGGCCCGATGCAGTTCGAGGTCATGATGGCACGCATGGAAAACGAGTACAACGTCGAGACCATCGCCGAGCCCATCCCCTACTCCGTCGCCCGCCGCACGGACGAAGAGACCGCGCCTGAGCTGGCAAAGCAGCGCGGCGTGGAGATCTTCACGCGTTCCGACGGCGCCCTCATCGCCCTCTTCGGCGACAAGTGGAAGCTGTCCTTCATTGAGAAGGAGCACCCGGAGTTCACGCTCGAGACGCTGGTCGCTGACTAGAGTTTTAAGGAGATTTCACCAACATTGAGCCAAACGGTTGAGCTTCCTCCACAACCAAGTGCATGGCAACTTTTTACTGCCTTCCACTCCCGTGCGCAGAGATGGCCAGGTGCCCTCCGCGCAGCACTCGCGCTATTCCTGCCGGGTGCCGTGGCACTTCTCACCGGACATGGCTCGGAGATGCTCCTTATCGCCGCTGGTGGGTGCGTGGTCATCTATGGCGAAGGCCACCCCTACCGCAGTCGTCTGCGCGTGATGGCCATCGCCGGGCTATGCCTGATCGCCGGAGTTATGTCCGGCAGTTTTGTCGGATCAGTGGTCCACGGTGAGATCGCTTCCGGCGGCAGCAATCTATGGCTGCTGCTCATCGCACTTTTTACCACGGCGTTGGCCACCATCGGCGCTTTTATTCAAAACGCACTGCGCCTGCCACCGCCAGGTTCATTCTTCATTGTGATGGTCTCCGGCGGCACAACAATGGTCGCCCGCCTTGGCTTCAACCCGGTTGAAACCGCCATGTGGGCTACCGTTGGTGTGCTTTCGGCGATAGTCATCGGCATGGCACCGCGGTTGTGGAATCCGCACGGCCCCGAGATGGCGGCCGTCCAATCCCTTGAATCAGCCATCGAGGCGATGGAAAAGTCAGACTCGACATCGTTCGCCGTTCATCACCAGGCGCAAACTGCACTCACCGACGCATGGGAATCGCTTGCCGACGCAGGCATCATCCGTGGCAGCAAAATCGTCAAGCCCTCCCATACGGAACTGGTCAACCGTGTCATTGCTGCTCATCAGCGGCTGATTGCTATCCGCGGCCGCTTGGGCGTGCACGGCAGCGCTGTGGACATCGTGGACACGCCTAACCTTATCGACGAGACACAGACAACCATTCCACTCGCGCGACCAAGCGTGAGTTACCGAATCTTCCGCTCTTTCGATCGCTATTCCCATGCGTCAATGACTGCGGCAAAGGTGGCTATTACTGGCGGCTTAGCTGGTCTCATCAGCGTGCTCGTCGGTCTTGACCGGCCTGACTGGGCGGTGGTCAGCGCATTGATGACTCTACAGTGGGGCCCCGACCGCACCGCCGGTTCGATTCGAGGGATTCACCGCATGGTGGGCTCGATTATCGGAATTTTCCTCTATGCGCTGCTTTTTTCCTTTGGCCTGGACAGCTGGACGCTACTTATCGCGCTTGCAGCCTGCCAATTCGGCGCGGAGATTCTCGTGGTGAAGAACTATGCGCTGACGACGATCGTCACCACTCCGCTGGCGCTGCTGCTGGGCGGAAATGTCGCTGGCGAGCTCGCACCGATTGTGACCGATCGTGTTTTGGAAGTCGGTATCGCCTGCGCGCTGGCTCTCGCTGTCCTGCACTTCTGGCCGACCGAGAGCATTGAGAAGCACTACCTGCGTCATATTCCGCGCTGCTATCGACAGATGGGTGCTCTTCTCGGCGCGCTGCTAACCGGCACTCCGAATCAGGCACTCGATATTCGTCGCGACCTCCAGTACGAGCTGCTCAGCGAGCGCCAGGCCATCTCGTCTTTGGCCACCAACGACCCCAAAATCGCCGCTCCGCACTGGGACGGCCATCGTCGCATTCGCACGGCTGGCTATTTGTTGCTGGACTACTGTCGCACGCATCCGGATATCCGCCCCTCTCACGAGGAGATTTCCAAGCTCGTTGAGGTAGTCCAGGCAGCTAAAGCTGAGGAGCGCTAGTCCTCCGGCAGCGGGGGCTCCTTGCGCAGGTCGCGGGCTGTTGCCCGCCGTACCTCGCGCGGTTCCTCCTCCGAGCCCCGCGAACGGAACTTAGCCGCGATGTCCTTCAGCGAAGACGACAGCGGCGGCAGCTTCTCCAGCGCGTCACGGCCCGCGTCCCACGCGTCGGTAGCAATATTCTCCGCTTTCCGACGGAACTTGCGGACCTTCTCCTCACGCTGCCGCTTAGTCTCTGCCGCGTCATTTTGCCGCTCGCGCTCGCGTTCAAAGGCGGCGACATCGCGGGCCTCCGCGTCGGAAAGCCTCTTCGAAGCGTGTGCCGCGGCGTCCCACGACTCCTCCAGCGATTCCGCGAGGTGCAACATGGCATCGATGCGCTTTTCAACTTCGCGCAACTTCTCGCGGTAGCCCCGCTGAATGTCATAGCGGCGCATGATGCGGCGGGCACGAGTGGCCTCATTGCGCCAGGTGATGATTGCGCCCTCAGAAATCGACTCATCGACGACGAAACGCATCGTCCACGGGTCGACATCAGCGCTGGCCAGATTGTTGCGTACCCGCTCCTCGCGGTCGAGGACGTCCTGCACGAGACTGCGGGCACGCTCTTCGGCTTGATGGGCGCGGTTGGTACGGGAGTTATCTGGTCGGAAGCTCACCTGGACTATCCTACCGCTCGGCTGCTGCCAAAGCCGGTACTTGGTCGGTCGCGGAGCTCTTCTGCTGGTCATTGTCGCTCTGGTGCTCGAGGCGAACCCAGGAGACAAAGCCCCAAATAACGAAGCATCCGTAGAAGAGGTACAGCGCCGCCGACGGGTAGTAGCCACCCTTGAGCAGCAACGGCACTCCCACGGCATCAACGGCAATCCAAATTAGCCAGAATTCGTTCCACCCGCGGGCCATACCCCAGGTCGCCAACATCGAACCGACGAAAATCCAGGCATCGGCCCATGGCCCCCACGAGCCCAGCATCTCAAAGATATTGGCACAAATCACAGTGGCGAAGATAGCCACGGTAATCATCCCAATGCGTTCCGATGCCGTCGCCCACCGAGGCTCAATTGCGACCTCGTCACCGCTCTGATTGCGGCTCTTGACCCAGCTGAACCATCCGTAGAGACTGACGACGATAAACATGACCTGACGCCCCGCCTGGCCATAGAGATCAAGATTTTGCGGCGTGTGGAAAACTCCGCCGAGGAAGACGGTAAACAGCAAGGCATTTCCGATAATGCCGACCGGCCAAGCCCATACCTTCCGTTTCATACCTAGGAAGGCACACGCCAGGCCAAAGAGGTTACCGACAATTTCACGAATCAAGATTGGTGCTCCCGCCACACTGAGCTGTGCAGTGAGGAAACCCACCAAAAAACCCGACACGTATTCCACGAATTATTCAACTCCTTCTCTTTCATCCGGACTATGACCGTCGGTTTCGGATTCCAACCGAAATCTGCTTGTCCCCTACCTGACGACCCTTCTGGCCACAGGTAGGGCGCTCGTGGACTTGTCTGCGTCAGCCGCAGCATCACCACCGGTGAGGAATTTCACCTCGCCCTGAGAATGCGAGTTCAACGTTAGCACTGTCGCCTTGCGCGCATGTGCATTTTATTCAATGAGGTTTCAATATGAGGTTCTAATACAGCCCCGACATAATTACGCATCTACAATGCGTAGTATGAGCCAAAAGCCCCGCCAACCACGTCCTCCCCGCCCCGCCCGCCGCTCCCATCACAAGCGCTCCGCTGGCTGGGTTCCGGACCAGCACGGCGCCTGGTTCATGGTCACCATTCCCCCGCTGACCGCTCTCGCCCTCACCCCCACATGGACAGGCCTTGCCGTCACCGCGACCTGGCTGCTCGGCTACTTCGCATTCTTCGCCGTGAGCGTCTGGCTCCGCTCTCGTCGCCAACGCCGCCACCTCGCACCCGCCGCCACGTACACCGCGCTCACTGCCGTCGCCGGCTGCATCACACTGCTTGCCGACGTTTCCCTCCTCACCTGGGTCGCCCTCATTGCCCCTCTTGCCGCTATCGCTATTTGGGAGACCTACCGCCGCCGACCGCGCTCACTTCTCTCTGGTGTCTCCACCGTTCTGGCCGCTAGCCTCATGGTGCCTATCATCGCCGGACCAACCCCGAAAGCTTGGGCAATTGCGGCTATCTACGCTGGATATTTCGTCGGCACCGTGCCCTATGTAAAAACTATGATTCGCAAGCGCGGCAACCGCCAGTGGCTCATTGGCTCGGTCACGTATCACGTTCTCATTACCGCCGTGGCCATCATCGGGTGGCTCCTCCTCCACGACCGGAACCTCATCAGCATCGGTGTGCCCATCGTCGCAATTGGGCTTCTCATCAGGTCTTTTACCATGCCAATCTCCGGCGCTCGCCGCGCTCGGCCGTGGACTCCGAAACAGGTCGGAATTCTCGATGCCTTCTTTGGAGTCGCCGTCGTCCTGGCTGCGTGGTAAAAACGACGGCGGGGACATACTTTGGGGATTTTTGGGGAGGGGATGAAGTCTATGGCTTCCACCAAACACGCAGTCAATCACGCAGTTTCCGTCTCAGACTTGGCCGCTAGCCTGAACTCGCGGCAGGCACCACAGTCGGGCTGGCGCAGCTGGGTTCATAAGGCCACCTGGGGCGCAATTTCACCGCGGGAATCATCGTCGGCACGCAAGCAACGCGAGCTGATAGAGCGGGTGCGACAGCCTATCTACGGTGACTACAACATCGCTGTTATCAGCGTGAAGGGCGGCGTTGGCAAGACGTCGACAACCATGTGCCTGGGCGCCACGCTTGCAAGCCTGCGCAGTGACCGAATCGTCGCAATCGACGCGAATCCGGACTTTGGCACCCTCGGTGCACGCGTCACCGCAGCCAATCCCGCATCTATTCGCGATCTGCTCCGAGCCCCGGATACGGACAAATACGCGCAGGTCCGCGCATATACATCACACACGCCGTCACGGCTGGAGGTTGTCGGCAGCGACCAAAATCCGACATCGACGATCGCGCTTTCCGACGGCGAATACTGCGCGGCCCTCGACATCCTTCGACGGCATTACAACGTGAGCCTGACTGACTGCGGTACCGGCCTGACGCAGCCCATCTCCGCTTCGATTCTGTCTGCGGCCAATTGTCTGGTGCTGGTCACCACGCCTGCACTGGACGGCGTGAAAAGCGCCTGGACGACATTGGACTGGCTTTCAGCGCACGGCTTCGAACGGTTGGTTTCTACCACTGTCGTGGTGGTCAACGAGCTAAATAAACAGGGACTGTCCACAGAGACCGTGCACGAGTTATTTGCCCAGCGCTGCCGTGCAGTGCAGGTCATCCCCTACGATCCGCATATCGCGAATGGTGCCAATATCGAGCTGGACAATCTCCAGCCCGCCACCACCCAGAGTTATCTCGAATTGGCGGCCATGATTGCCGATGATTTCGCGCCGACGACTGGCCGCCACAGCTTTGTCTAACGCATAGCCAGCTAACGAAGGTGCTGTCGAATCTCTTCGACATCAACTTCCTGCACGGTAGCGGGCTTAAAGGCGGCGTCGCGGTCCTTATCCACCAACACTGCCCGCACGCCTTCGGCAAAATTGGGGTGCTGACGCATGTAAGCGCCAAGCCTCATTTCCCGGTCTAGCGCCTCCTGCAAGGTGACCTCGTGGGCCGAGTTAGCCGCATAGAGTTCCACGGCCGCTACGAGACTTTCCGGGTTGGCGGGTGCCAGCAGGTCGCGAAAAGTCTCCACTGTTGACGATGCACAGGAGCCCGCCTCAGCGGCTTCGTTGAGAGCTCGCTCAATCTCCGCCCAGGTATCAGCCCCAAAGCAAGCCTCAATGCAGTCGCTCCACTCGGCCAACTGCGGATCCCCGAGCAGATCACGAGCCTCAGCTGAGTCCACATCGAGCGCATACTCCGCGAGCGCCGAATCAATTCCATCGCGGTCCAGAGCCGCAACAAACTCGTCCAGCTGCGCGGATGGCACCGCATGTGTCGCCCATCCAGACCACAGCATGTCCGCCGCAGTTAGGCGGTAACCGGTCAGCCCGGTAAACCTCGCGATTGCCGACGAGGGCCCTCCTAACCGCGTGTTCACATGCTGCGAAAAGTGGGTAATTCCAACGTCGGGAATAAAGCCGATTGCCATTTCTGGCATGGAAGCGCTGGCACGCTCGGTCACGATTCGGTGGGAGCCGTGCATGGAAACACCAAGGCCACCGCCCATAGCGATGCCATCAATAATCGCGATATATGGCTTGGACTGCGCGAATTCCGCAATCATCGCGTTCATCTCGTACTCATCCCGGAAAAACTCCTCCCCCTGCTCCGGAACGCCATCGAGCACAGCCTGCCGAACTGCGCGCACATCACCACCGGCACAAAACGCCTTGGGGTGACCGGATGAAACAACAATGTGGTCCACCGAGTCGTCGTCACGCCATGCGCGGAGCCCCTCGACGACCTCGGTGACCATATCCAAATCGAGCGAATTAAGTGCCTTCGGCCTATTCAGCCGAAGGTGACCAGATCGCCCGTGGACTTCTCGCAGCACCTTCGGCTCATCGACCTCGGTGCGTGCAGTGCCAGAACCGTTATCAGTAGCAGTCATGCCACCCAGTGTGACACAGATAACTAACCAGGGAAAGGTTCTGACGGGAAGGTTCTGCTGCGAAGGTTCTGACGACCAGAACCTCACTGAGACTAAGGAGCTACTTCTTCTTGCTCTTCTTGTCCTTTTTGTCCTTCTTGTGCTTCTTGCCCTTCTTATCGGACTTGCCTGCGCCCTTTACGCGGTCAGCCTCGAGATTGGCGGCAACGTCCGGCACATAGCGGAACTCCGTGCGCGGCGGACGCTCGTAGCTTCCCTCCGACTCCGGACGCTCCGGGATTTCCGGAACATCGCGGTGAATGCGCTCGTACGGAATGGTCGTCAACAGGTGGTTGATGACATTGATACGCGAACGCTTCTTATCCTCAGACTCAACCGTGAACCACGGTGCGGACGGGATATCGGTGTGGATGAACATCTCATCCTTTGCACGGGAGTAATCCTCCCAGCGGGTGATGGACTCCAAATCCATCGGCGAGAGCTTCCAGCGGCGCAGCGGATCCTCACGGCGGGACTTGAAGCGGGCAACCTGCTCCTCGTCCGACACAGAGAACCAGTACTTACGCAGGATAATGCCGTCTTCGACCAGCAGACGCTCAAAAATCGGCGCCTGATGCAAGAAGCGACGGTACTCCTGGGAGGTGCAGAAGCCCATGACCCGCTCAACGCCGGCACGGTTGTACCAGGAGCGGTCGAAAATCACGATTTCACCAGCAGTCGGCAGCTTTTCGACGTACCGCTGGAAGTACCACTGACCCTGCTCACGGCTAGTTGGGGCCGGCAGAGCCTCAACACGGCAGGTACGGGGGTTCAGGTACTGCGTGATGCGCTTAATGGCCGACCCCTTGCCGGCAGCGTCACGCCCCTCCATCACGATGACAATTCGGGCACCGGTTTCTACTACCCACTGCTGCATTTCGACGAGCTCTGCCTGGAGCTTTTTAAGCTCGGCCTCATAAGCCTTCTTGTCGAGCTTCGGTGGGCGCTGGACGTCGTCATTATTCATAGTCCACAGTTTACCCGGCAGGGCGCGACGACCCTATTCGCCGGGTTTAACCGCGGGGCCTAATAGCTAACCTTTTTGCAACCCTAGTCGCGTGAGTAAAGACGCAGCGTGACCTGCGCAACAAGCCCAGCGAAGACCATGCCAATAACGACCACGATCGGCGCCACCACACCGATATCGCCGTTGGTCAGCGGCGCCAGGAGCTGTGCCTTGTACAGGTTACTCAGCGCCGGATCGATGACCGTCGCCTTGCCCAGGAACAGCGCACCAATGGCCAGCACACCACCAATCAGCGACGCAATCACAGCCTCGAGGACGAACGGCGCCTGCGTGAACCAACGGCTGGCACCGACCATGCGCATAATCTCAACTTCCTTACGACGCGAGAACGCCGCAATCTGCACCATGTTCGCAATCAGGAACACAGCGGCAACGGCCTGCACCGCAGCCAGCAGGAAGGTCGCATTTCGCACCGAATCCAAGTTCTGAGCTGCAGTACCGATCTCTTCATGCTGGTCAGTAACGTGGTCGACCTGTGGCAGCTCCCGAATCGGATCGAGCGGGCTGACATCGGTCGGATCGCTCAAACGCACCATCACGACAGCCGGCAGCGACTCCGGCGTCGCATTTTCCACGAGCACGGGGTCACTGTCCTTGAACATCTCCACGAAGTGGTCAAAGTTTTGCTGACGATTTCGGAAGGTCACCGAATCAATGCCGTCAGCCTCTTCAAGCTTGCCGACGACGTCAGCGCACTCCGGCGAGGAGCAAGTTTGGTCTTCGGCGGAGATTTGTTCATTCAGCTCAATCTGCACTTCTACTCGATCGAGATAGAGATCCTTCGTGCGGCTGGTCTGCTCAGTAACCAGGATGCCCGTCGCAAGCAGCGCCAACGACACCGCAGTCGTAATAATCATCGCGATGGTCATCGTGATGTTTCGGCCCAAGGAGGAGAAAGCCTCACCGAGGACAAAGCGAGTCTTCATAGGTCAGTAATACCTTTCGAATGAGTTCTTCTACCGATGGACTGTCTGCTAGTTGTTCAGGCCGTAAACACCCGTGGCGTCGTCACGCACGAGACGCCCCAGCTCCAGCTCCAGCACGCGGCGACGCATGGAGTCCACGGCATCGTTGTCGTGAGTCGACACAATAACGGTCGTGCCCATGCGATTGATGCGGTCAAGCAGGAGCATGATGTCACCGGAGGTGCTTGGGTCGAGGTTGCCGGTGGGCTCGTCGGCAAGCAAGATGAGCGGGCGGTTGACGAAGGCGCGAGCAATGGCGACGCGCTGCTGCTCACCACCAGACAACTCGTGCGGGTAGCGGTTTTCCTTGCCCGAGAGCCCGACCATTTCGAGCGTTTCCGGAACTGCCTTGTCGATTTTCGCCTTCGGCTTGCCAATTACCTGCAACGCGAACGCGACATTTTCGTACACCGTCTTCTTTGGCAGCAGGCGGAAGTCCTGGAAGACATACCCCACTTTTTGACGCAATTTAGGGATGTTGCGACGAGAAATCTTGGTTAGATCCTGGTCTGCAACCGTCAGTTTTCCTGAATCCACTTTCTCTTCACGCACCATAAGGCGCAGGAAGGTCGACTTACCAGAGCCCGACGGTCCAATGAGAAAGACAAACTCACCTTTATCTATGTGGACTGAAACGTCGTCGAGAGCTGGTCGGCTAGAAGTCGAGTAGGACTTGGTAACCCCGTCGAAAGTGATCATAAGTAGACACTCTAATCACTTAAGCCACTCAAGTCACTCTGGAATGCGTGGAATTGGTCGCCGTGACGGGATTGCGGGAACAGGCGGCGTCGAACGCTACCCCAGAGCGCGCGACTGCACGAAAGCTCACGCCATAGCGGCATTCGAAATTATTTTCCCCAAAAATCTTTCAATCACCCTTTACTTCGCTTACCTGTTCGATTAAAATGAGCGATGAAAGATTAAACGCGAGGATTAAAAACACCAAATAACGTCGCCGAGCTGCTTAAAGCTCGGAAAATTGACGCTCAGAGTTAGTCGAAAATATTTTCACTACCTCTTCCTTATTTCAACATTTCAACGTCCAGGCTTTATCTTTCAGGGGGATTCATCAATGGCCAGCGGGGAACATATACCACGGAAACGCACTTACGCTGCGGCGATGGAAGCAACAGCGCCACGCTTTCACCATGAGATTTCTCAAACAGCACCAGCACGTCTTGGAATTGACCGTAATCGAGCTGATCTGCAGCTTGCCCTTGCTTGTGTTCCGTCTTCTTCAACAAAAGATGTCGAAGATTACATCGCCAAAATCGCTCCAGCTCTTGGCATGTCGCGCGGGAGAACACTCCAGTACATCGATATCGGGATGCAGCTAGAGCGGCTCCCGCGGTTGAAAGAGCTTCTGCTCAAACGCGCACAGCTACCGCTTCCCCACATGCGGGTCATTGCCACAGCCATCCTCCCCTTGGATGACGCCTCTACTGTGAAATATTTCGAAGACCATCTCCTCGAACTGATCACGCCGAGAGTCAATGGTGAAGCTCTTCGCGGAGTTCGGAGTCTTCAACAGAATATTCAGCGACTTATTGATGAAGTCAGCCCGCTATTGCGCCCTAAAAATGAGTACGACCCGCCGATTACTTCGTTTCAAAAAGGCATCGAGCAAAAAGCTGGCGAATCTATAAAGTTCGAGTTAAAGGACAACCTCACTGAAGTCACCATGGAACTGATGCCTGAGCGGGCAATTGAGTTTCAGAAAGTCTTGGAAGAAATTACCGCTGATCAGGACTGCGACTTCGTCGAGGCTTTTTCACACCTTCTGCACGGGACTGCTCAGGTCACCGCCACATTGAATCTGTACTGCCCACTTACTCAAGACAAGCCGCAGGAGGCATGGATCGGCGGTCTGGGGTGGATCAACAAAATCGCCACTGAATCCTGGCTCGATCGAGTCACTAGCATTCGGCTACTAGCGGACGAGAAAACGGAAAAGTACTCGCCAACAGAGCGACAGCGTACTTACGTCCAAGGTAGAGACGGCACCTGCCGCTTTCCCGGATGCGATGTCGATGCAACGAAGTGCGACATCGACCACATTCAGTCGTATAACCACGAGAATCCCGAAGAAGGTGGCCAAACCGAAACGCCTAACCTCCATTGCCTATGCCGCCGCCACCACAATCTAAAAACGGCCGGTCTTTGGAATGTCGTGCGCGATATCGACGGCGTGGAGTACTGGACCTCCGTCACTGATCAAAGCACCGAAAAAGCTGCGCTTATCAGCACAGAATCAGGACCGCTCTCCGGCCACGGTCGCTACTCTTTCGACCTGCGCAAGACAAAGAAAGCACAGACACTCAAGGAATACAACGAGCAGAGGTTGGAACACCTCCGCGAATCACAGGAGCTGACAAATCAGGCTCGCGAAGAACTGGGAATGAACAAAAACGAGAGAAACGGAGAAGCCGACGAACCCACCACACCGGAAACACCCGAGGCACCGGAAGCGCCCGAAGACGAACCGCCCTTCTAGCGCTACTCGCCTTCGGACTGCTGAGCCATGCGCCAGCGAATACCGGCCTCGATGAAACCGTCGAGGTCACCGTCGAGGACCGACTGTGGGTTGTTGACTTCGTATTCGGTACGCAGATCCTTGACCATCTGGTACGGGTGCAGCACATAGGAGCGCATCTGGTTACCCCACGAGGCATTGCCGCCTGCGCCGAGAGCATCCAGCTCCGCGCGCTCTTCCTGGCGCTTCTTCTCCAGCAACTTCGCCTGCAGAACTCGCATGGCAGATGCCTTGTTCTGGTGCTGGGACTTCTCGTTCTGGCAAGTCACCACGATGCCGGTCGGGACGTGCGTAAGCCGGACCGCGGAGTCCGTGGTGTTCACCGACTGCCCACCTGGGCCGGAGGAGCGGTAGACGTCGATACGCAAATCTGACTCGGGGATGTCGATGTGATCCGTTTCCTCCACAACCGGCAGCACCTCGACCTCAGCGAAGGAAGTTTGGCGGCGGCCCTGGTTGTCGAAAGGACTAATACGAACCAGCCGGTGCGCGCCCTGTTCGACCGAGAGGGTGCCGTACATGTACTCGCCATGGACGACGAAAGTAGCGGACTTAATACCGGCCTCTTCAGCGTAGGACGTGTCGTAAACCTCGACCTTATGCCCGTGCTTGTCGGCCCAGCGCAGGTACATGCGCATGAGCATCTCGGCCCAGTCAGCGGCATCCACGCCACCGGCACCGGAGCGGATGTTGATGACCGCCTCGCGCTCGTCGTAAGGCCCCGAAAGCATCGTCGTGACCTCGAGGGATTCGATGTCGGCACGCAGCTCAGCGCGTTCGGCATCGGCCATCTCGACGGCGTCGGGGTCGCCCTCCTCTTCCGCGAGTTCATACATCACGGAGAGATCGTCGAGGCGCCCGCGCAGCGAGTCGATCTTTTTCTTCTTCGCCTGCGCCTGCGACAGTGCACTGGTGACCTGCTGCGCGTGGTCGGGGTCATCCCACAGCGACGGATCGGCGGCCTGGGCTTCCAACTCCCTGATCCGGTCGGAAAGCTCGTCGACATCGACCACCTTCTCAATGGTGGTCAGCGTCGCGTCGAGTTCTTTGAGGTCAGCATTCAGATCCGGGTTCACGGGTACTACCTTAGCTATACCGCCTGTTTCGGTGCACAATAGGACGTATGTCTGAATCCACCGCCAGCCAAGATTCCAGCCAAGACCCGCACCAAGATTCCAGCCAGGACCTAGAACTCTTTCTCGCCCAAGTGTCCGAGTCGATTGTGGCATCGGATACCAGTGTTGCGGTTGCCATCGTGAAGCGTGCCGCTGCCATTGCTGCTCGCATGCGCGACGAAGGCCTGGTCACGGAGTACAAGACATCGATTTCCGACGTCGTCACCGCGGCCGACCGCGCAGCGGAGAAATTCGTCGTCGAGGCTTTGGCCGCGCTCCGCCCGGAGGACGGCATTCTTGGCGAGGAAGGGTCCGCGAAGGAGTCCCAGTCTGGTCGCACGTGGGTGATCGATCCTGTCGATGGCACCTACAACTTCACCACTGGTTCGGACTACTGGTGCAGCGCATTGGCGCTGGTTATGGGCGATGCGAACAATCCGGACGAGGTCATCCTCGGCGCGGTGCACCGTCCGGCCACGGGCGAAAGCTGGATTGGTGGCCCCAGTCTCCCGACCACTCGTATCAACATTGACGGCACTGTTGACGATCTCCGGGTCACTGACCACCCGCTTTCGGAAGTCTGCGCAGCGACATACCTCCACACCACAGTGGTGAGCTCGAGCGAGGAATCCGAGGTCACAGCCACAAAGTCCTGGCTGGATGCAGTGTCCCGCAGCGCTACCTGGCGCATGCTGGGCTCAGCGTCAGTGGATATGGCAGGCGTGGCCGACGGCCGCATCGGCGTATGGTTCCAGCGCGACGTCGCGGCCTGGGACTGGCTGCCTGGATATGCGCTTATTACGGGCGCAGGCGGCGAAGGCACGTCGGTGCGGCGCTGGAAGCTCGCGGGCTCAAGCGGCCAGGTCGCAGAGCTGCGTGAGGTTCTGCGCTAGAATTTCGGCCATGACCACCTCTTACTCCGAAGATCTCGCCCTTGCACTGTCGCTTGCCGACGCAGCCGATGACCTCACGATGTCCCGCTTCGAGGCGGCCAATCTAGTCGTCGAGTCCAAGCCCGACCTCACGCCGGTCTCCGATGCCGATATCGCGTGCGAAAAGCTGCTCCGCGAGATTCTGTCGGACAAGCGCCCGAGCGATGAGGTCCTCGGCGAAGAATTCGGTGGCGAAGCTGTGTTTGAGGGCCGTCAGTGGGTCATCGACCCCATCGATGGCACGAAGAACTTTGTGCGCAATGTCCCGGTCTGGGCCACCTTGATTGCCCTGTTGGAAGACGGCAAGCCGGTTGTCGGCGTGATCTCCGCACCTGCGCTGGGACGTCGCTGGTGGGCGTCCAAGGGCGACGGCGCATTCAAGCGCGTGCAGGTCGGCGGCCGGGAAGCCGCTGAGCGCCTCATTGAAGTCTCGAAGGTGGCGAACATCGCGGACTGCTCAATTTCTAACTCTTCGCTCACAGGTTGGGCCGAGCGCGACCTGCGCGACAACTTCATCGGTCTCACCGATGACGCCTGGCGCCTTCGTGGCTATGGCGACTTCTTTTCCTACTGCCTGGTAGCGGAGGGTGCGGTCGATGTCGCCGCCGAGCCAGAAGTTTCCCTGTGGGACCTGGCAGCTCTTGCGATTCTGGTGGAGGAAGCTGGCGGCCGCTTCACTTCCCTAGCGGGAGTCGACGGGCCGCACGGCGGGGACGCGGTTGCGACGAATGGGTTGCTTCACGACGCCGTCGTCAAGCGCCTGAACTGGTAAACAGGGTTTTCCAACCTATCGCAATTTGCGACGAGCGCCCCACTAGCTCCCGTTCGCGTGACCGATATCCAGGATACGTCGCAGCTCAGCAAATACTTCAGGGCGTACCTCATGGGTTACTACCCGTCCACTCTTAGACCTAGTAAGCAGCCCGGCATCCGCCATGGTCTTTAAATGATGCGACACCGTCGGCTGACTAAGCCCAGAAACAGCGGCCAGCTCACCCACGGTCATCGGACTACAGCCAGCGGCAGCGAGCTGAGACAAAATTTGCAGGCGCGCCGGTTGCGCCAGCGCTTTGAAGAGCGTTGCCGCAGCTTGCGCTTCCGCCGTGTCGAGAGGCCGACCGCCAAGTGCACAGCATTCTGAGATTTCGTCCATACCTGTTGAGGCTACACGCCCCCCCAAAAAAATATATTGACAATCATCGATATATTGATTACACCGGAAACTATGACACAGACTACAAAGTCACTCAGCTTCCTAGATCGCTTCTTGCCGCTATGGATTGCAGCTGCAATGGCAATTGGCCTCATTCTCGGAAAAATTGCACCGTCATTTGTGAACTGGCTGGCAGAGGCAAAAATTGCGACAATTTCCGTACCAATCGCCATCGGCTTGCTGGTCATGATGTACCCACCGCTCGCAAAGGTTCGATACGACAAAACGGGCGAAATTTTGACATCAAGGAAGCTGATGGGCATCACAGTCTTCCTCAATTGGATTCTCGGCCCCGCACTGATGTTCATCCTTGCCTGGATATTCCTCAGCGATAGTCCAGAACTGCGCACTGGCGTGATTATCGTCGGTCTCGCCCGCTGCATTGCAATGGTTTTGGTCTGGAACGACCTATCTTGCGGCGATACTGAAGTCGCTGCCGTATTGGTGGCCGTAAACTCGCTATTTCAAATTCTCATGTTCGGCGCTCTAGGGTGGTTCTACCTGCAGATTCTGCCCTCCTGGTTGGGACTGGAAACCACTTCCGCCACCTTTTCTTTTTGGGCAATCGCACTATCCGTAGTGGTATTCCTCGGTATTCCGCTTCTAGCTGGCGCAGCATCACGCATAGTTGGTGAACGCGCCCGTGGTCGCGACTGGTATGAAAATGACTACTTGCCCAAAATCTCACCATTGGCGCTTGCCGGCCTTCTATACACAATCGTGTTGCTCTTTGCACTTCAGTCACAGCAGATTCTTGAGAATCCCTGGACCGTTGCGAAAGTGGCGCTACCACTAGTGATCTACTTCCTCGCCATGTTCGCGATCGCTCTCACTTCGGCCAAGGCCGCGGGCATGAACTACGCAACCTCCGCATCGATTGCTTTTACGGCTGCCGGAAATAACTTCGAGCTGGCAATTGCGGTTGCGATTGGCACCTTCGGCCCATTGTCCCAGCAAGCACTTGCGGGAACGATTGGACCACTTATTGAAGTACCCGTACTCGTTGCACTTGTCTACGTCACCCGCTGGCTCGGGCCGCGCCTTTTCCCCAATGACCTTTCCGTACCGGACAAACTATAGAAAAGGATTCTGAAATGAAGGAAATCCCGAAGGTACTTTTCATCTGCGTGGCAAATGCCGGTAAATCCCAGATGGCCGAGGCCATCGCGCGTGCAAAATATGCCACGCAGTTCATCGCCCTTTCAGCAGGAACGAACCCCAAAACTACTACCAATGCGCTTGCAGCCAAATCAGTTGCAGAAATCGGCGCCTCTATGGACGGTGCATCACCAAAGCCCATTGACCCCACGATTCTCCGGACTGCAGATCGTGTTGTCATCATCGGCGATGCCGCTCATGTAGAGCTCCCCTCGGACGCTCAAGGCTCACTCGAGCGTTGGCTTACTGACGAGCCTTCAAAACGAGGCATCGACGGAGAAGAACGCATGGACCTGATTCGCGATGACCTCGAGCGCCGTATCGACGAGTTAGCTGTCGAACTCCGTTCCACTAAGAATCCCTAAGCGGCAGAATCCAACAAAAGCCTCCTTATCGCCAGCGTAAGCCACACGACTACGCCGATGCCTGCGATGAGACCGAGAAGCAGGAATATCAGACCGACTCCCCAAAGCCCGGTGATGTCGTCAGTGCCGGCGATGATGCTCCAGCACAGGGCATAGCCGGCGACCGCTGCCCACCAGGTGGGCAGCAGGTTCAGAGTTGGTGCGGGCACGCGCATCATGGCAGAGGCAGTGAGGATGACCATCGCGAAGCCACTGCAGAAGACCTGCCACGGCGAATAGTCGTATTCGCCCTCGAGCGTCCACGCGAGCGTACAAAAGCAGATTACAAATGCGGCGACAAAGACGAAAACCGTGTGACCATATGCGATGCGCTCACCGTACTTTTTGGCCAGCCACGCGGTACCTACCCATGTGAGAGCAGTGGGGATGGCAATGATTAACAGGTACACGAGGAAGACGTCTGACACCTCGGACCAGGTGAAACTCGTCAGCATTGATCTCATGCCACTAGGTTACGCGTGCCCCTGGGCTTTTTGAACGCGCTAGTTTCCCAGTAAAAACACAGACGAAACACCGTGTTTTACACATGCTCACTTAATGTATTGTCAGATTCGGCTGCTACAACTAGAAAGTCGTTTTCAATACGCCATTTGTAGAGAGTGCTTTTTACCAAAGAGCACCTCCCTATAAGTTGTAGTAAAGGAGAAATCTGGGGTGAATAAACCTACCCGAATCGTGGGGCTTGATATAGCGCGCTCACTCGCCATCATCGGCATGATCATTGTCCATATGGCCTCACTACTTTGGAGCACAAAGGTTGTGCTCTCTGGCCTACCCTCATCACTGTTCGCCATCATCGCCGGCGCCACAATGATGATCATCGGCCGTAATTACAGCAGCACTACCTTCTTGCGTCTAATCACCCGCGGTGCCCTGA
The DNA here is from genome assembly GCF_030232065.1 of Corynebacterium sp. MSK032. NCBI lineage: Bacteria > Bacillati > Actinomycetota > Actinomycetes > Mycobacteriales > Corynebacteriaceae > Corynebacterium > Corynebacterium sp. MSK032. The sequence goes on from NZ_JASPJR010000014.1 coordinate 75,697, forward strand.
TCATTCTCATCGGCCTGGCACTATTGCCGGTCGGTGGAGAAATTCAGGTGGTCCTCGTCATCATGGGCCTGGTAATGATGCTGGTTTCCTGGATGCCAGCGCTCGGAACCTGGTGGCGAGTCGGCTTCTTCATCGCCGCCACCATCGCCGCCACAATTAAGTACGCGCCTATGACGCTGCCGCAGATCTATCCGCTACTCGCGTGGATCGCATATTTCATCGGCGGCATGCTGCTTTACGACGTCTACCTACGCCGTCGCCTGCAAGACACTTCCACCTCTGAGAACAGCGCCAATGCTCGGTTGAGCTGGATTGTCACCGCTGTCAGTGCTGTCATCACGGCCGTCGGCATGTACTTCCGATTTGATCCCGAGATTGCTGGCTGGCTCCGTTTTACCGGACACACTGGCGTCTTCGGAGAAATCATTCTCTCCGTCGCAGTTGCCGCCATTGTCCTGCACTTGTGCCTTTTCATAGGCGATCGCTTCCCAGCTGTGGTTTACCCATTCGCGGCTATGGGAACAATGTCGCTGACAATCTACATCCTGCACGTTCTCACCGCGTTTTATTGGCAGCAGAATGTTGCATTGCATTCCACGTTGTCTGCAGCAGGTTTCATCGTATTCTTCCTCGTCATCGCTAGCCTCTGGAAGAAATTTGTCGGACAGGGCCCTGCCGAAAAACTCGTTGCCACCGCAATCAAGGGCATTGTTCCTTCTGGGAAAGGGAAATAACCGTGAAGAAAACATCTTTTTCCATCGCAGCAATTGTTAGCAGCACCCTGCTTCTATCTGCGACTCCAGCTCTTGCATTGGAAAACGGCGAACCCGCACCCGCCAATGCTGAAAGCAGTTCTGTGGCCGCGCTAAAGATTGGCAAAATCGGTAATTTCGGTGACTGCACCGGCACGCTGGTTGCCGACCAGTGGGTGCTCACCGCACGCCACTGCCTGGAGTCTGTGAACAACGAAGGGACCCAGGCCCGCATCGGTGGAAAGGTCTACGATGCCGATTCTTGGGCGCTTTCTCCAATGTCTGATGCGGGATTGCTTCACCTGACCGAAAAGGTCACCGACGCAACCCCGGCGAAGGTCTCCCGCGATATCCCCACACCTGGACAGACGGGAACTCTCTACGGCTGGAGCAGCAGCTCGTCCATGGCACGATCCGGGCAGCTTCCGATGACCAAGATGGTCGTCAATGAGCTGCTGGGAGGAGGCCCCACTGAAGGAACCCCAGGTGAGGCTGCGCCTGGTGGTGCTGTTCCGGGTGACGCTACTCCAGGCGAAGCTGTTCCGGGTGAGGCTATTCCGGGCGGCGCTGTTCCGGGTGACGCTATGGAATCAATGGAGATGCAGCCAGGAGCTGCCATGCCAGATGACTCCAAAACCGAGTCGATCCCGGCAGGGACAGAAAGTATCCCAGCCGACGCTGCCATGATGCCAATGATTCAAAGCGCCATCCTGGACGCACATTCCGTTTCCGGCGCGGGTATGCAGGGAGGCGACTCCGGTGGCCCATTCTTCGTCGACGGAAAGCTCGCTGGTCTCGCTACCGCCGGAACCTCCAATGGCGACCCTGACCTGCCCTCCCCCAGCGCAGCTATCACTACCCTCGCTGGCACTGCTGACTGGATCGATGACATCACCTCCGGCCGTGACACAGAAAGTGTGCTGACTGCGGAGAACACTCCTGCTCCGCCAAAGACCATTCAGACCAGCGGTGATCACGTGTGGGCCTACCTCGCCATCGCATGCGCTGGCGTGGTTATCGCAGCGGCTTGGTCGCGCATTAAGAATGGCCGACAGTAAAACCGTCTGACCTCAACCAAAACCACCTCCCAGAATGAACTGGGTAGGTGGTTTTTCTGCAAAGGAAGTGAGCTCAACTGGGGCCGAAGCCTCAAAATCTCGCGGTAGCTAACATACAATCGCAACGTATCCCTATGGTTCTAACCCTTTTCTTAGAATCCATGATGTGGTTCGCATAATTGTTAAATGGTGAAACCCCACCTACGAGAAAGGCAATAAGTTCACGTGGATGGCTACACACCCTTCGACGTCTTGATGGATATCGGTTGGATCTCGCTGCTGCTCATCATCGGTAATTTGATGCGACGGTTCATCCCCTGGTTCCAAAAGCTTCTCATCCCCGCACCGATTACTGCGGGCTTGCTCGGCTTGCTGCTAGGCCCCAACGCTTTGGGAATAATCCAGTTCAGCGAGCATTTCGGCGACTACGCGACCATTCTCATCGCGGCAGTCTTCGGTGCCCTGCCATTCACAATGGATTTCGATGCCAAGGTGCGCCAGCGCGCGCGAACGATGTGGTCCTATTCCGTAGGCATGTACCTGGCGCAGTGGGGATTCTTCGCGCTACTCGGCGTGATAATTTTCGCCCCACTGTTCAATACGCCGGACTGGTTCGGCATCATGCTTCCCGTTGGTTTCGTCGGTGGCTTCGGTGTGGCCGCCGCAGTTGGTGGCGCGCTGGACTCAGCAGGCATGACCGAGGCCACGAGTTTGGGTTTTACGGCCGCAGCGGTGGGCATGTTCTCCGCAATTATCGGTGGCGTGATTTTCGCCCGATGGGGCTCGAAGAAGGGCCATACCAACGAGCTGCCAGACTTGGATAAACTGCCGGAGGATATGCGGACAGGCATCATCTCCCTTCCTGGTCAGCGCCCAAGTGTGGGGCGGGCGACTACAAGCCCGTCCTCAATCGAACCAATCGCGCTGCACGTTGCAGCACTAGCGGTGACGCTCTTCCTGGCAAATATCCTGACCAACTGGGTCAATGACATCTTCCCTGCACTGAGCTTCCCACTATTCGCAATGGCATTCCTGGTCGGCCTGGCAGGTGTAGGCGTGCTGCACCTGATTAAGGCACCACACTACCTGGATGCAAAGTTGATGGGTTCGGTCTCCGGCGCGTCGACGGACTTCCTGGTTGCAGTCGGCATCGCGTCGATTGTGCCGGCAGTGGTGGCCACCTACATCGTCCCGCTAATTATCCTGTTCGTCGTGGGCCTGGCCTTCTGCCTGGTGTTGTTCTTCTACGTCGCACCACGCATCTTTGAACATGGCTGGTTCGAGCGCGCCGTATTCAGCTGGGGCTGGGCAACTGCCTCCGTGGCCACGGGCATCGCCGTACTGAAAATTGTGGACCCGGAGCAGAAATCCGGCACGCTCGAGGAATTTGGCATGGCCTATGTGGGATTCGCGCCCTTCGAGATCGCGGCAGCCATCCTCGCACCCATCGCAATCCTCGCCGGACTGGTGTGGCTATTCGGTGGAGTCGCGCTTATCGGCGGGCTAGCCCTGTTGATTCCGCCGATGATCATGCTGAAGAAATCGAAGACCAGGGCTTCGTAGAGTTCTTTATAGAGGGCGGGGACAGGAAAAGTTTTCTCCCGCCCTCTACTGTTGCGACCCCACCGTGGACTGACTAGGCCCGTCTGCCAGCTATTTTCTAGCGCTGCGCTCACTTATCGATGCATAATTCACCTATCGATGCGCTCCAGCGTATCCATAAGTGAATAACTCATCGATATGTGAAACCGAAAGCCAGCAGCGCGTACATGAGCTGAGGCAAATCGACCGGAATCAACCCAGCACCCCCTCAAGCTAAGTACCTTCAGGCCGACTAATCGAGCAGCGCCTCACACCGCATTTCTGATGGCCGCCCCTTTAATGCCCGGTTGTGCAGTGCGCGAGTTCGTCAGACCCAACGGCTACCCAACGACTTACCCCCCCCCCAAAAAAAAACGGTGAAAAACGGTGATTTGGGGGTTAAGTAGCAAAAAGTGTGTCCGCTCGGCGTGTTGCGGGGCGGGCACACCGTTTGTTACTTCATGGGGCCTTTT
>NZ_JASPJR010000015.1:0-67891 GCF_030232065.1 Corynebacterium sp. MSK032
CCTTATATAAGCCCGTTTTATGCGGCCTGACCAGCAAATAGGCTGAAAATCAGACACACTTTTTGTCACTTAACCCGGATTTGCAGTGTATGCCGGGGGCTGCGGGGAGGCGGGGAACTGTCATGAATGCTGTCACGAAACTGGTGACGAATCCGTGGTGGCAGTGCGCTGATTAGTGTGGCAGTTCTTCGCTGAACGGTGCGGCGAGCGCTAGCAGTGTGACTTTTTGCGTGGGCCTGTAGTAGGCTGTCTTCACGGATCCCATGTGGCGTCCATCTCGTGAACTCCCCCAGGGCAGGAATGCAGCAAGGGTCAGCGAGCTCTGACGGGTGCGTGGGGTCCCCTTTTTTTTATCCCCGGCGTTCTTCTGGCACTTATGGCTAGGTTTCGGGCACTTGTCGGCGGTTTCCTGTGACCTATCGATGTTTTTTCGGCACTTATCCCCGCGATATTGGCCAGGCCATTTCACCTATCGATGAGCTATTCACTTATGGCCACGCTGCAGCGCATCGATAGGTGAATACCTTGGCCACAAGTGGTCGCGTTCGCTGGTCTGGAAGAATACTGTGCATGAGCGATGCAGACGACACGCGAGTACCACCACAGACAACACGAGAACCGCTAGAAACACCAGAACCACCCGAAACCCGAGAAACCCCAGCCCCAATGGGCGTGTGGGACTCCTTCCGGTTCGCAGTTTCTTCACCGAAGCGCCTGCGCACCGAGCTGCTGGCCGGCGCGGCGGTGTCGTTCGCGCTAATCCCCGAGGTGATTTCGTTTTCCATCTTGGCGGGCGTGGACCCGGCGGTGGGGCTGTTTAGCTCGGTGATTATGGCTATCGTGATTGCCTTTACGGGTGGCCGCCCGGCCATGATTACTGCTGCCGCTGGTTCGGTTGCGCTCGTCGTCGCGCCGTTGTCGCGGACGTACGGGATGGATTACCTCATTCCAACGGTGCTGCTCGCGGGTGTGTTGCAGATTGCTTTTGCGGCGCTGGGTATCGCTAAGCTGCAGCGTTTCATTCCGCGCGCGGTCATGATTGGCTTTGTCAACGCGCTGGGTATCCTCATTTTCACCGCACAGCTGGAGCATCTCATCGATGTGCCGTGGTTGGTGTATCCGCTGGTCGCTCTGGGCATTGCGATTATGGTGTTCCTGCCCCGCGTGTTCACCGCGATTCCGGCTCCGCTGGTGACTGTGCTCGTCGTCACGCTTGTTGCGGTGGTGGCGGATTGGCGCGTGCCGAACGTGAGCGATATGGGCGAGCTCCCGGAATCCCTCCCGCAGCTGCTGATCCCGAATGTGCCCCTGACCTGGGAGACTCTGCAGCTGATTGCGCCGTATTCGGTGGGCGTGGCGATTGTCGGCATCATGGAATCGCTGATGACGGCGAAGCTCGTGGACGACATCACCGACACGCATTCGGACAAGACCCGCGAGACGTGGGGGCTGGGTGTGGCGAACATCGCGGGCGGTTTCTTCGGCGGTATCGCTGGCTGCGCGATGATTGGTCAGACGATGGTGGGTGTGAAGGAATCGTCGGGACGCACTCGCTTGACGACGCTCTTTTCCGGTGTCTTCCTGCTCATTCTGGTCCTTCTGCTCAGTTCTGCAGTTGGAGTGATTCCGATGGCGGCGCTGGTTGCGGTGATGGTCGTGGTGTCGGTGGACACGGTCGATTGGCGCTCGATTTCCCCGCGGACGTTGCGCCTGATGCCGCGTTCGGAGACGGCGGTGATGCTGGTGACGGTCATCGCCACGCTGGCGACGGATAACCTCGCCATCGGCGTGATTTCGGGCGTGGTCGTGGCGTCGCTGATGTTCGCGCGCCGTGTCGCTCATCTGGTCAGGATTGACGTGCTTGACGACGACTCCAGCGCCCACTCCCGGACGTACAAGGTGCGGGGTCAGTTGTTCTTCGCCTCCAGTAACGACCTGGTGTACCAATTCGACTACACCGATCCTGCGCAGCGGATTGTCATCGATATGTCGGAGGCTGAGATTTGGGATGCCTCCACGGTGGCGGCGCTGGATTCGGTGCGGGTCAAGTTTGCTGACCGGGGCAAAGAGGTAGAAATTATCGGCTTGGAGGGGCCGAGTAAGCAGCGTCTGGATGCGCTGTCGGGGAAGTTGTAGAAATCCCAATCCGGGGTATGCCTTACACTTGGTTGCAAAGCCGGATGCGGCGCGGGGAAAAAAGCTTTCCGTGCCAGTTTTGTCAGGTTTTAACTTATGTCCGATACCTGGGAGGGTGCGTACACCATGGCCGTGGATTCCTTCGATGTTCAGCAGTTGGCGGCACACAAGGATGAGTTTGCGAAGGCATATGAGGAACTGAAGTCCCGTAATCTCGCACTGAATTTGACTCGTGGTAAGCCGTCGTCGGAGCAGCTTGATTTCGCAAACGCCCTGCTGGGTCTCCCAGCGCCGGATTACATTTCGGCTTCTGGGGAGGACGTCCGCAATTACGGCAACGCCAAAGGCATTACTGATATCCGCGCTATCTGGGCGGAACTGCTGGATCTGCCGGTGGAAAACGTCCTGGCGCAGGATGCTTCCAGCCTGAACATCCAGTTTGACCTGATTTCGTGGGCCATGCAGTTCGGCAATGTGGACTCGGAGCGCCCGTGGAACGAGGAGCCGGTGCTGAAGTGGCTGTGCCCGGTTCCGGGGTATGACCGGCACTTTTCCATTACGCAGCACTTCGGCATTGAGATGATCCAGGTGCCGTTGAACGAAGACGGTCCGGATATGGATGTCGTGGAGAAGCTGGTTGCCTCCGATCCGCAGATTAAGGGCATGTGGAATGTCCCGATGTTCTCCAACCCGACGGGCGTGACCTACAGCGCTGAGGTCTGCCGCCGTCTGGTTGAAATGGAGACTGCCGCTCCGGATTTCCGTCTGATGTGGGATAACGCCTACATGGTTCACACGCTGACGGATGAGTTCCCGGAGGTTCACAACGTCATTAAGTGGGCGGAAGAGGCCGGTAACCCGAACCGCGTGTGGGCTTTCGGCTCGACTTCGAAGATCACCTTCGCTGGTGCTGGCGTTGCTTTCTACGCTTCTTCGGACGCCAACTTGGAGGATTACCTCAAGCACGCTGGTATCCGCGGCATTGGCCCGAACAAGGTCAACCAGCTGGCTCATGCCAAGTTCTTCGGTGACGCGGAGGGCGTGCGTGAGCAGATGCGCCGTCATGCCGGTTCGCTGGCTCCGAAGTTTGAGAAGGTTCTGCAGATTCTGGATGAGCGCCTGACGGAGTACGGCGTGGCAGAGTGGTCGAAGCCGACCGGCGGTTACTTCATCAACCTCGACGTGGTTGATGGCACTGCTCGTCGCGTGGTGGAGCTGGCTAAGGAGGCCGGCATTGCGCTGACCGGTTCTGGTTCTTCCTTCCCGCTGAAGCAGGATCCGAATGATCGCAATATCCGCCTGGCACCGTCGCTGCCTCCGATGGAGGAGCTCGAGGTTGCTATGGATGGCGTCGCTACCTGTGTGCTGCTCGCCGCCGCTGAGAAGGCGACTGAGTAGGCCAAGTAAGCCAGGTAGGTCGGGATAGGACTATATGAACTTCGAAGAGACGAAGTTTTGGATCTCCGGGCTTTTCCCCGGAGAACCCCAGGTCAGCGAGTATGTGACGGAGCTGCCGGCCAGTGGTCGGCACGGGCAGGAACACGATTCGGCTCCGCTTCGGGTCGCTGAGTTCTCGCTTTACGACGGGCCGGACGGCCAAGCGAACGAGCGTCGTCCGGAAACGGCAGCCGCCACCGTGGAGTTGGGCCGCAACTACTGTGGCCTGACCGGCGCAGCAAAGACGGATATCCGCGTGGAGCTCTTCTCCGTCGCATACGCTGATTTTCCCGTGGCCACCATGGTCGCGGCCGCGGGAGCGCTGGTGGAGGAAGAGCCGGAGTTCCTGTCGCCAATTCCGGGCCGTGTCATTCCGAATGCGGTGCGGCTGGCGGCCGATCAGGTGGCCGAGGTAGGGGAGTCGTCGTCAAGCACTGCCTTTACCGTGGCGCACGTGCTGTGCACGGTGCCGTACGTGTGGAGCGACGGGGTGCCGAATGTGTCCGAGATGCCGGGCAAGATCAGCCTGCATGAGGGTGATGTGGAGTCCCCGCAGGGACGCATGACCACGATGACGCAACTGGTGCCAATTACGGATGCGGAGCTGGTGTTTTATGAGCAGCAGGGGCCGCAGGCGCTGATGCAGAAGTTGGCCGAAGTAGATGCTGACCTGCGGGATTGGTGCCGTGAGTCGGTTGTTTCCCAGGAGGGTTCGAACTAGCCGATCCGGGGTGGAAGGTAGGCTGAGCACGTGGCTCTGTATAGGAAGTATCGTCCGGCATCGTTCGCCGAAGTGGTGGGGCAGCGGCACGTAACTGACCCGCTGTCGGCGGCGTTGGAATCTCGGGATGCGCAGGGGCGTCCCAACCGCATTAACCATGCGTATTTGTTCTCCGGGCCGCGTGGCTGTGGCAAGACCTCGTCGGCGCGCATTATGGCGCGCAGTTTGAACTGTGCGGAGGGGCCGACGGCCACACCGTGTGGCCAGTGTGCGTCGTGTCGTGCGCTAGCGCCGGGCGGTCCGGGCAATTTGGACGTTATTGAGCTGGACGCGGCTTCCCACAATGGTGTGGAAGATATGCGTGAGCTGCGGGAAAAGGCTATCTTCCAGCCGGCGGAGTCGCGCTATCGCATCTTCATTATTGACGAGGCGCATATGATTACCGCCTCGGGTTTCAATGCGCTGTTGAAGATTGTGGAGGAGCCGCCGGAGCACCTCATCTTCATTTTTGCGACCACGGAGCCGGAGCGTGTGCTGCCGACGATTCGCTCGCGTACACACCACTATCCGTTCCGGTTGTTGACTCCGCCGGATATGCGCGGGCTGCTTGAGCGTGTGGTCACGGCCGAGGGTGTGCGGGTAGAGCCGGACGTGTATCCGCTGGTCATCCAGGCGGGTGGTGGTTCGCCGCGTGACTCGCTGTCGGTTATGGATCAGCTCATTGCTGGTTCCGGCACCGATGGTGTGGATTATGAAACTTCTGCGGCCATTCTCGGTGTCACTGACAGCGTGATCATCACGGATGCGATTGAGGCGCTGGCGGCAGGCGATCGCGCGGCCATGTTTAGCGTGGTCGGGCGTGTGATTATGTCGGGTCAGGATCCGGCTCGGTTTGCCTCGGACCTGCTTGGCCGGGTGCGTGATTTGCTGGTGCTGTCCGCAGTGCCGAACGCGCTGGAGCAGGGGCTTGTAGAGATTCCGGAGAGCCAAATCGACGGTGTCCTGGAGCAGGCCGGGACAATTCCCCCGGCTACCCTGACGCGCTTCACGCAGGTGCTCTCTGACGGCCTGCGTCACTTCCGCGGCGTGACTTCGCCGCGTCTGCTTCTCGAGGTCCTGTGCGCGCGCATGCTCCTGCCCGCCACCGAAGATTCGGTGGAGTCGCTGCTGCAGCGCGTAGAGGCGTTGGAACACGGCAGGCCCGCGCTTGCCGACGGCTCGGGGGCCGCAACCCCCGCAGCGGCACCGGCGTCTTCCGCCGCGGGGCCGGGGTCGGGTGCGGCTGAGGCCGATGCTTCGCCGATGCAGTCTGGCCAGTCGGCTCGTGAGGCATGGCGCCAGCGGAATGCCCAGCGTAAGAAGGGGGCGCAGGCCCAGGGCAGTCGTGCTGGGCAGGCAGCGTCGCAGCCTCAGGCTCAGCCGGAACCTGTTCAGCAGCAGTCTGCACCAGCGGCACCGGTGTCGCAGGAGTCGGTAACTGAGCCGCAGCCTGCACCAGAAGCATCTACTGCGACCGCTGAACAGCCTACGCAGCCTGAACAGCCTACGCAGGCTACGCCGGCCGAATCAGTTGAACAGTCTCAGCAGGCCGAACAACCGCAGCAGCCTGAACCGGCTGAGCAGCCGATGTCCGAGGAAGAAGCACAGGCGGAGAAGATTCGTGAGTTCCGTCGGAAGATGGCGGAGCATGCCCGCATCAGCGAGCAGCAGACTCGGGCGCAGCTTGCGCAGGAGCGTGAGCAGCAAACCCGCGAGCGCGAGGGGGAAGGCGGCTCGATGTCGATTGTCGAGGAGGAGCCAGTTGTCTCTGCCTCGCCAACCCACTCTGAGCAGCCAACTCAGGCCCCACAGCCAGCTCAATCAGCCGAGTCGACACGGCCAACTCAGGCCGCCCAGCCCGAGCAACCAGTCCAGCCTGAGCAGCCAACGCAGACTACTCAGGCACCAGAATCGCAGCCGGAACCGCAAGTTCAGCAAGCACCAGAGCCAGCACCGCAACCGCAACTGGAACCAACACCACAGCCGGAGCCCGAACCTGCACCCGCCGGTATCGAGAAAATCCGCGAGCACTGGCAGGACATCCTTGCGGCTGTCGACGGACAGCATGCGTTCCCCATTCGCGTGCTGGCCGAGCAGGCGGTACCGCTCGATGTCGAAAACGACACGCTCGTCATTGGGCACAGCACAGGAGCGCTCGCTACCAGGCTCAATACGCCTGATTACGCTCAGGCGCTGTCCGCTGCAGTGAAGCAGGTGACGGGCTTCAACGGCCAGGTGCACTGTGTCGTCGGTACGCGCCCGCGCGCACCGCGTTCAACAGCTACTAATGGTGGTTCCGGGGAGGATGATTCGTCGTCAAGAGGTTCGTCCTCGCCGAACGACACCGCCCCTGCACCGACACCAGCAGCACCAGCGCAACCAGAGACATCTGAGCAGCAGGTACAGCAGCCGCAGCCAGGCCCGCAGCGGTCGTCGGCATACGCATCCGTTGTTGAGCGCCGTGCCAAAATCGAAGCCGCCAAGCGTGCTGCGATGGGACAGCAGGCAGGCCACGACCAGCCGGCACAGCCACATCAGCCAAGCCAACCAAGCCAGCCAGCTCAACCGAACTCGAACCCGGCCCAGCAACAGCCGCAGCAGCCAAACCAGCCGCAGTCATTCCTGCGCGCGGCCCAGGCCAATGCGCAAGCAAACGCTCAAGCAAATGCTCAGGCCCAAGCCAATCAAGATTCGGGCTTCGGCGGCGTCCCACTGCCACCAGAGCCGATGGAGGAGTTCGCTCCACCAGAGGGAGCAGAGGGCGCAGAGAGCTACGGTTCGCGCAACCCGTCCAACTACAACTCCAACGCCAACACCAACTACAATCCGGTTCTCCAAACCCCGCAGGACAATAACTACGAAGAGGACACCTCCGAGTATTTCGAGGCCGCGAACGAGGTCGGGTCTCTCGATCACCGCTCGCTAAAGGACGTGGTCATGGAGATGCTGGAAAAGGAGCTGGGAGCCAAACCGCTAGAAGACCGCTAGAGCCGTTAGAATGGGGCGGCGATGCGCGTCGTAAAGCATGGGCGATGAGCCTTAGAAGCGTGCGCGTAACTACAAATCAGCACGTAAAGAGCACAATAGTTAGGAACATTAATTATGACTCAGCCAGATATGAACGCAATTCTGCAGCAGGCACAGCAGATGCAGGCGCAGCTGCAGGCAGCTCAGCAGGAAATCGTCGCTTCCACCATCGTCGGTGAGGCCGGCGGCGGTCTGGTCAAGGTGACTATGCAGGGCTCGGGCGAGGTCACGGACATCGCCATTGATCCGAAGGTCGTTGACCCGGAGGACGTCGACGGGCTGCAGGACCTGGTTCTCGCTGCTTTCCAGGACGCTACCGCTAAGGTGCAGTCGCTGGCGGAGCAGAAGATGGGCCCGCTGTCCCAGGGCTTCGACGGTCTCGGTGGCCTCGGTTTCTAAATTAGCTTTTCAGACCAGTATTTGTAGGTAATTATCATTGTTCGAAGGACCACTCCAAGATCTCATTGATGAGTTCTCGCGCCTGCCGGGCATCGGCCCGAAGTCAGCTCAGCGTATCGCTTTCTACCTGATGAAGGCGGAGCCGGAGGACATCGGCCGGCTCCAATCCGCGCTGGGTCGGGTGCGCGAGGGTGTGCAATTCTGCCGGGTCTGCGGCAATATTTCGGAAACCGATGTGTGCCAGTACTGCTCGGACACACGCCGCGACCGCGGTTTGGTGTGCGTCGTTGAAGAGGCGCGCGATATCCAGGCCATCGAGCGCACGGGGGAGTACAACGGTCGCTACCACGTGCTCGGCGGGGCGCTCGATCCGCTTGGCGGCATCGGTCCGAACGAGCTCAATATCCGCACGCTGCTGCAACGTATCGCCGGCGTGCTTGACGACGTCGACGAGACCGAGCCCCCCGAAATCCACGAGGTCATCATCGCGACTGACCCCAACACCGAGGGCGAAGCCACCGCGACCTATTTGGCCCGGCTGCTGCGGGACTTCCCGGATCTCGAGGTCACTCGGTTGGCCTCCGGCATGCCACTGGGCGGGGACCTGGAGTTCGTCGATGAACTCACCCTGTCCCGCGCGCTGACGGGCCGGCTGAAGGTCTAAGGCCTCCAACCGGCCGCGCGCGAAACTACAAAACTAGCGCTCGCTCTTCGGACGCGGCTTGGACAGGATGCGCTCTTCGCGCAGCTTATCCACGACCTCGAGGTCTAGCGGAGCCAGGCTCGACAGGTCCTGGTTGGTAGCGCGGGCCAGCAAAAGATCAGCCAGCTGCGGATTGCGAGCCAACACAGGTCCGTGCAGGTAGGTACAGATAATCGAACCCTGCACCGCGCCCTCGGCGTCACCGGTCGGTGTGAGTGAAGAGACGTCCACTCCCGGAGCAATCCCGGAGTCCGCCTGCTCCACTTCCGGGCCGGTATTGCCCACGCCACGGACAACCCGACCAAGCGGCTTCGCATCGGCACCCAGGGTCGTGCGACCCATGTGGTTTTCGAAGCCAGTCAGTGGGCTGGCGTCGACGTCGTCAAGCAAACCGTTCGTGGGATCGATGAGCGTGCAGATTTCGCCAATCGCGCGCGACTCGAGCGAATCGGTAGTGCAGTCGACAAGGCCGAGACCTGCGACGTCGCGTCCGCCCGCGCGGAAGGAATTGCCGAAAATCTGGAAGCCCGCGCAAATCGCGAGAATCTGCTTGCCGGCATCGGCTGCCTTCTTAATGCCGCCGTCATTGATCAGATGCTCCACCGCGATGGTCTGTGCGACGTCCTCGCCGCCGCCGACGGTGTAGATATCCAGGTCGGTGGGGACGGCATCGCCCAGCTTGATCGGGACAATCTCGGCGTCAATCCCACGCATCCGCGCGCGTTGCCGCAGCACCAGCGCATTTCCGTCATCGCCGTAGGTGCCCAGCACGTCCGGGAGGATCAGGCCGATAGACAGCTCGCTCATTTACTTTTCCTCCTGTGCTCGTTCGATGTCGCGCTTCAAATCGCGGAAGGCGGTGTAGTTCGCCAGCACCTCAACTCGGGTGACGCTTGACGACGACCCCCGCGCCTCACACGACCGGATCGCCTGCAGCGGATTTGCGACCAACCTCGCATCGATGCCCGCATACAGCAACCGCACCGCGAGGTCAGTTCCGCGTTCGCCCGCGGACAGCACATCCATGCCGTCGAAGTCCTCGAAGCGGACATCCCACAGCCAGGACAGATCCTCGCCGTCAGCGACGTGACCGTTGACTGCGATGACCACTGCATCCGCAGTGCGGTCGACCATGGACAGTGCCTCCTGCCAGCCCGCAGGGTTCTTGGCCAGCAGCATGCGCACATGTTTCTCGCCGCCCTTGTCATCCCGCACAACCATGGTGGAGTAGCGACCCGCAACGTTGTCGACGGTCTCGGTGGCCCGGAGGGACTTCTCCAGGTCCGCGCCCATATCGACAGCACCCGCGATTGCCAAGGTGGCGTTGCCGCGGTTGGCATTGCCCGGCAGCGTGAGGTTCATCGGCAGGGTGTCGCCAGCAGGCGTGATGACACCCTCGGCAGTGATGCGGTAGTCCGGCTCTGGCCGCTTGAACTCCGAGCCGTCCGGGAGTGGCTTCACGGCGTACCAGTTGTGGCCGTCCTGGATGATGGGGCCGCCGGTGCGTGGGGAAGAGGCGGCATCGTTGGTCCAGCCACCGCCCGCGGAGACCCAAATAACCTTCTTGGCGTCCCACGCAGCCGACGCGATGAGTGGGTCGTCGCAGTTGGCGATGACCGTCGCCTGCGGGTTAGCGTCCACCGCAGCGCGGAGTGTGGCCTCAATCTTGTTGATCTCGCCGACGCGGTCGAGCTGGTCGCGGGAAAGGTTCAGCAGCACCAGGACCTGCGGTTTCAGATCCTCTGCGATGTGCGGGACGTGCAGCTCATCGACCTCCAGGACCAGGCTGTCCGCATCGGGAGTGGCGAGCAGCGCGGAGATAATACCCGCGTCCATGTTGTCGCCGCCCTCGTTGGTGGCCACGTTGTGGCCAGCGGCGCGCATGGCGGCCGCGAACATACGGGTGGTGGTGGACTTGCCGTTGGTGCCAGTGATGATCGCGGCCGGGCGTCCCTTGCCGAGGGAAGCCAGAATGCGCGGGTCAATCTTCTGCGCAATTAGGCCACCAATCATGCCACCCGCGCCGCGACCGGACTTCCGGGAGGCCCAGGTGGCGGCGTGAGCGGCGGATGTGGCGAGGCCGGCGCGCAGGCGGGCGCCGGTGCCGCGCAGGCCACGAGAACTATTCGAGTCGCGGGAGCCACTCGAAGCAGTACCGTGCGGGCTGGCATCCGCGCTATCAGCGGAATGCGATTGCGGAGAGGTGCCATTTGTCATGTGTGTAAATATTACGCGCACGAAAGGGCTAGGCCTAAGAAGCAGGCCTGTGAGGCCTGATGGGATTTGTGGGAGGTCTCCCTGCGGAGCCTTGAAATCTGAACTTTGAGGTGATTGCGATCATGTTGATCTTCGGGGATTAGGCGGTCATGCGGCGGAAGAGAGGAAGGAGATTACCGAGGTGAGAAAGCGTATTTGAGGAATCGAATTCAAGCACTGAATCAAAGAATTATTGTTTTGATTCATGTGTTGCCCTATACTGTCCACTAGCAGATAAGGGGGAAGAGGTATGGCTAATACAGAAAGCAACTTCTTCGGCGCGCGCTTGCATCAGTTGCGCACAAATCGTGGCATGACCACACGTGATTTGGCTGACGCCACCGATGGTGTGGTGTCGCAATCTGCAGTCAGTCGCCTGGAAAATGGCAAGGCGACTTACTCACTTGAGCAGGTTATGGCGCTTGCGTGGGCTCTTGGCGTGCCGTTGGATGAACTTGTGGAGGAAAACCCGGTCAGCCAGCGTGTGCAGGCCGTGGCCCGCACTTCACAGGATGGCGCGAGTGTTAAGGGAGCGCGGGAGATGCTTTTGCCTTACCTGCAGCTTCGAGTGCTGCTAACTCAAAATTAAGGAGGGTTCCCCATGTGCAGTGCGAGCAAGGAGGGGCTCGACCTTGCTATAGAGTTCCGCAAGAAGCACACCCTAGGAAATGATCCAATCGCCGACATCGCTGGCTTTATGCAGTTGGTTAATGCAGATTTTATGATTCTGGATTTACCAGCCAATGTTGATGCACTTGCTTTGCGTGACCCCGTGACGGGAGCGACAGTCATTGGAATTGCGAAGTCATCCGTTCCTTACCGTCAGCGGTTTACCGTTGCGCATGAAATTGGGCATTTTGTTTCCAATGATTTCGAGTCCTCGAAAATCGTTGCAGATGATGAGCACTCTGAGCCTGGAATATACGCCTGTGGCAAGCGTGATTATCAGGAAGTTCGTGCTGATGCCTTCGCTCGTAATGTGCTCTGCCCAACTGATGGGTTGAAAACAGACCAGAACCTCGGCGAGCTTATCGGTGGAGGTGACGTCCTTGCTGCGTTGTCCCATGTCGTTCGCAAGTATCAAATTTCGCCGCGAGTCGCACTTATTCAGATGAGGCGCGCAGACCTCATTAGCGAAGGGCAATCGGAAGAACTGAAAGGTGTATCAGCTCCCACGCTGGCTGCCCGGTATGGCTGGAAAGCTGACTATGACCGCGCGGTAAAGGTCTCCGAACTAGTGCAACCATCAGCGCGGTTGGTGAAAGACGTATATCGCGCTTACGAACAGGGGATAGTCGACCTTCCCAGCATTGCTTTTGCTGAAATGAGCAGTGTCGATGAGGTGAAGGAGCTGATAAGTGCATTGCAGTCACAGTTACCGCCATTGAGGCATGATGCGAATGTGCAGAATCAGGATGCGGCTGACACGGAAGCAGATCCCTTCGCGGAACTAGACGCTTTCTTCGGCGATGGTCCCGATAGTTCAGAAAGCGCCCAATAAACGATGGCTGGTTACCTCCTAATAGCTGATACAAGCGTACTTCTTAATTTCGTATGTTCGAAGAATCACCAGTATTTGCTCGACTTCGCAGGCAAGAAGACCATCAGCATTCCAGGAGCAGTCAAAAATGAAGTCGAACGCAAATTGGATAAACGGCGCTTCAACTGCGGAAAGAGACACTGGGATTGGTTTCTGGGGCACCCGAATGTCGAAGTTCTCGACGATGACCACAAAAAACTTTATCCCTATGTTCGCCTCTATTCTGGTCCTGGCTATACCTTTCAAGGGGGCAAAGCTAAACACCTGGGAGAGTACATCGCTATCGCCCATTGTCTTTATGCGAAAGATCAGGGTAAGGGCGTAGCCACTGCGCTCATCATGGATGATGGTGATGCCTGTGAGCTAGCGCGGAAGCAAGAAGCTGGATACATTTTCAATACCGAGCACGTGCTACTGCAATGCGTGAAGTCGGGCTCTATTGGGTCGCGCGGGCAAGCCAAGGAAATTTGGGAAGACCTCCAGAAATTTGATGTCCTAGTCAATTTTGAGCACACCAAACTTAATGGCAAGAGTCTGTATAAAAAGGCCGCCGAAAAATGATGAACCCTGACATCACTTTCTACTACGACCGCGATTGTGGGTTCTGCGAGGCAAGCGTGACCCTTCTGGCCAAACTCAGTGGTGTCCGCATGATTGGTGCTAGTCCCGAAGACCAGTCCTTGCCAGAGGAAGTTCGTCAACACATCTCAGCTGAGGCGGTCGCCATGCTTCCAACCCCGGCGGTCGCCACAATCCCAGCCGAAGCAGCAGTCGGTGAACCTGGTGCTAAGAGCGGCCGAGAATTTCGGTACGGCCACGAGGCGATAGGTATCGCCTTGCGTGAGGGCGGCACCAAGGCACTATTCCGATGTGCGGGCACATTCCTGCTCTTCCCGCCACTGACAAAACTGTGGAGCTTTATCTATAAGGTCGTCGCTTCCAACCGTCACAGAATCAGCGCGGTCCTGGGGCTTAACGCCTGCAAACTAGACTCCACAAGATGACTATCCGGCAGGCCCGTTGCCCCAGTGCCACTGCAATTACCCAATGAGCAGCCACCGAGTCAGCCGTTAGCCTCGTCCTTCACAGCGGCCGGCGACATCTCTCCGACCAGTCGCAAGAATGCCTCATCGGAAACGATCGGAATGTCCTTCCGGTGGGCATGCATGGCCTTGCCCGTCAGTTGATCCGGAGTCACATCCGCAGGCCGGTTACACACCAGCACCGATGACTCTCGCGTGACCTTCTCCGAGTAGGCCAGCCCAGCCCGCACGCCCGCCTCAATCAGCTCATCCGGGTCCAGCGACACCTCTGGCGCCACGACGAACTCCATGCCCTCCGCGAGCTTCCGCCCCGGCGTATAGCGGCCGGGGTTCTCCACGGGGCGCGGTGCCTCCATCGCGTCGACACGCACTGCCGAGCGCTGCAGGCCCACAATGTCCTCGCGCAGCTGGTCGGGCGTGTACATGTTCAAGGTTGCGCCCTCATCGAGCCCGCCCTGTGCGCGGAACAGCGCAAGCGTGGTGGTGACGTCATCCAACGTCCGCACCCGCTCCGGCACCGAGATGCCAGCAATCGATGCCTCGGGCGAAGGCACATCGAGGCCATAGGCGCGCGCGACGGCGCGCAGGCGTGCGTCGTCAAGCCGTTTGCCCTGGCGACGCGCCGTTTCCAACGTATCGGCAATCTGTGCGGGCGCTGGAATCCGCGCGACGCGAGTGCGCGTACGACGACGCCCCCGCTTATTCCGCGCGGATCGCTCACGATTCGCTTGACGACGGGCCCTCTTGGCCTCGGCAACTATAAAACCCCAGACCAGCGGCGCATTATGAGCAACCAACGTGCGCCCATCGAGCGCGTGCGCGAGCTTGGCCTGGATCACCCCGAATTTCGGTGCCCCCTCGAAGTCCGCGGGCTCGAGGCCGTGGAGGTGTGTCGGGCCGGGATCCTCGGTGGGATTGATGACGACATGCCAGGTGTCCACGATGTTGCCGCTGCTGTCGGCGGTGGACACTCCCAGACTGACCAGCCGAGACGTCTTGGGGTGGATGCCCGTGGCCTGGATGGACACGATTGCGTAAGGAGCTTCCTCCGCCGACGAGAACTGTTTGTGCTCGTCAGCGGCCTTTGTTGCGGCGGTCTCGGCCGTGGCGGGTGTGGTTGTGGCCGGTGTGGGTGTGCCAGCGGTACTCGCGCCGGTTGCGGTTGCGCCGGTAATAGCCGCGCTGGTCGTGGCCGCGTCGGTGGTGGTTGAGGCCGGCGTAGCTGCGTTGGTCGTGGCTGCGTCCGTTGTGGTGGAAGCCGGTGCTGTTGGTGGTGTTTTCGCGCCCGCTGCCGACGCGCGTTGAGAACGGCGACGATTCCGCCGCCGCCTCTTCGTCTGAGAAGAGGTCCCAGTCGCTTTGCGCTCCTCGCGCGCCGATTCAGTCATGCCTCAAGACTAGCGGGTGCGCTCACCCGCGGAG
Source organism: Corynebacterium sp. MSK032 (assembly GCF_030232065.1). NCBI lineage: Bacteria > Bacillati > Actinomycetota > Actinomycetes > Mycobacteriales > Corynebacteriaceae > Corynebacterium > Corynebacterium sp. MSK032. Next base: position 14,724 of record NZ_JASPJR010000015.1, read on the forward strand.
AAAGTGACTAGGTTTATGACACTTTGAGCACAAAATTTGCCACGAAAGTGTCATAAACCTAGTCAGTAATTTGGGCACTAGCTCGGCCTCAAGCTCAGTAGGACCGTGGGGCACGGTCATACGGGTCCCGTAAACCACGCAAACTACAAAAACCACGCAAGCCCCAAAAGTTTTCCCCCGACTGGGTGCTCAGCCGAAAAGGAATGGAACCGCGAGGGTAATTTCCGCGCCTTATTAGATAGGGGCCACAAAACAGTGCCACAAGCCAAGGCCACGAAATAGAGCCACAAAACAGCGCCACAAAAATAAGGACGAAATAACTACCACGGGGCAACAGCCACAGGACAACAACCACGGGGCGGGGGAGAAGTGAGTAACAAGAAACGAAAGCAACTGGTGGCGGACCAGTTCGGAATCATTAGGCCGGATGACCAGCCGGGGAATGGATACCGCGAGGTCGCAAGGCAGGCGCGGGCCGGTTATCTGGAGCGGCTTTGCCGAGGTCACTATGTAGTCGCGCACGCCTGGGAGGGGCTCCACCGCGAGAAACGCCTGGCTATTACTGCTTTGGCGGTGGTCTCCGAGACGTCGTCAGGCGTCATTTCGGGAGCTGCAGCGCTGGCCTTGCACGGTTCGTGGGTGCTGGTGCGCGATGCGAAGATTGTGGTCGTGGGCGGGAGTCAGGAGTTCCACGGCATCGACTATTGCATGCGCTTGCGCTCGGAGATCCATCTGGATCACACGCAGGGGCTCGCGGACCGGCGGGTCGCGGTGCTCGCGCGTGCGGCCTTCGATGAGTGTCGCGTCCGGTTCAGGCAGAAGGGGCCGGAGTCCGTGTCGTGGCGGGCGGCGGTGTTGGCTGTCGAAGGTGCGCTGCGGCATGGCACCACGCGCGATCAGCTTGAGGAGATTCCAGCGGATTATCCCAGCTTGCGGGGCCAAGAGCTGTTTCATCGTGCGCTTGCAGTCTGTCATGGTCGCTGCGAAACGCCCGGTGAGGCGATGACTAAAGCCGCTCTTCTCGAACTCGGCCTGAAGTTCCACGAGCAAGCCGAAATCTGGACTCGCGGCACCAGCCACGATCCGCCGCACTTTCTCGCCCGCGTGGATTTTTATATCCCTGAACTGCTGCTTGTCGTGGAGTTCGATGGCCACATCAAGTATTCGGCTAGCGAGGTCGCGCCGACGCCCGCGGCTCAGTCCGAGCTGCTCACGCGGGAGACTTACCGCGAGCGTTCGCTGCGCGCGACGGGGCTGGATGTCGCGCGGGTGGTGTGGAAAGAGGTGGAATTGCACGCAGTTCGCTTATCGACGCTCCGTTCAATCCTCATCGAGCGCGAACGCGTGGTAGCCGCAGGTGGGGTGACTTTCCGTGCGGATGTGCGCAATGCCGGCCCGCTGATTGGGTAGTTGGGTAATTGGGTAGCGGGGCCGAGGGACCGCTGGATAGTTTGCCCCAAAAAGAAACTGACTAGGTTTATGACACTTTGAGCACAAATTTTGCCACGAAAGTGTCATAAACCTGGTCAGTAACTATGTGGAGTTTAAGCCAGTGCGCGGTTGACCGCGCTGGTGACTGCCTTCAGCGACGCGTAGGTGATGGAACCAGCGATGCCGGAGCCCCAGACCTTGGTGCCGTTGACATCTGCGAGGACGTAGGCCGCAGCCTCGGCGTCGTCACCTGCGGTGCGAGCGTGCTGGACGTATTCCTGAACCTCGACGTTGATGCCGAGCTTCTCCAGGGCGTTGGCGTAAGCGGCCAGCGGGCCGTTGCCGACACCCTCAACGGTCTGCTCCTTGCCCTCGTAGACGATGTGAGCCTTGATCTTGGTGGCGTCCGACTCGTTCTGAGGGGCATCGACAGTCAGGGCAATCTGCTCGAGTGGAGCCTCGCGGTCCAGGTACTCACCTGCGAAGATGTCCCAAATCGCCTTGGAGTTGACCTCGCCGCCCTCGGCGTCGGTGACTGCCTGCACGACGGAGGAGAACTCGACCTGCATGGAGCGCGGCAGGTTCATGCCGTGGTCCGTCTTCATGATGTAGGCCACGCCGCCCTTGCCGGACTGGGAGTTCACGCGAATAACGGCCTCGTAAGAACGACCAACGTCCTTCGGGTCGATGGGCAGGTAAGGAACTTCCCAGGTCACCGCGCGCAGGTCCTCGTCGGAAAGCTCCTTGACGGCAGCGCCCGGGCGGACCTTGTCTGCCATTGCGTCGAGGCCCTTGTTCACGGCGTCCTGGTGGGAACCGGAGAAAGCGGTGAAGACCAGGTCGCCGCCGTACGGGTGGCGCTCCGGAACGCGCAGCTGGTTGCAGTACTCGACGGTGCGGCGGATCATATCGATGTCGGAAAAGTCGATTTGCGGGTCGACTCCCTGGGTCAGCATGTTCAGGCCCAGAGTGACCAGGCAGACGTTACCGGTGCGCTCGCCGTTGCCGAAGAGGCAGCCCTCGATGCGGTCAGCGCCGGCCATGTAGCCGAGCTCAGCGGTGGCGATGCCGGTGCCGCGGTCGTTGTGCGGGTGCAGCGACAGAATGATGGAGTCGCGGCGGTTGAGGTTGCGGTGCATCCACTCGATGGAGTCTGCGTAGACGTTCGGAGTGATCATCTCCACGGTCGACGGCAGGTTGATGATGATTGGGTTGTCCGGAGTCGGGTCGATGACATCAACCACGGCGTCGACAACTTCCTTGGCGTACTCAACCTCGGTGCCGGTGTAGGACTCCGGCGAGTACTCCCAGCGCCAGTTGGTGTCCGGGTAGTCCTTCGCGATGGTCTTAATCAGCTCCGCGGCGTCGGTGGCAATCTTCTTGATTGCGTCCTTGTCCTTACGGAACACAACATCGCGCTGCAGGATCGAGGTGGAGTTGTAGAAGTGAACGATGACGTTCTTTGCTCCGGCACATGCCTCGAAGGTGCGGCGGATCAGGTGCTCGCGAGCCTGAACCAGAACCTGGATGGTGACATCGTCCGGGATCATGTTCTTCTCAATGATCTCGCGCACGAAGTTGTAGTCAGTCTGGGAAGCGGACGGGAATCCGACCTCAATTTCCTTGTATCCCATCTGGACCAGCAGCTCGAACATGCGGCGCTTGCGCTCCGGACTCATCGGATCAATCAGTGCCTGGTTGCCGTCGCGCAGGTCGACGGCACACCAAACCGGTGCCTTAGTAATGCGCTTGTCCGGCCAGGTGCGGTCCTTCAGCTGGAAGTCCTGAACTTCCTGGTCGTAAGGCAGGTAGCGGTTGGTTGCCATCTGGGAGTTGCGCTGCTTATTCCAAGCAGGCTGTCCTTCCGGAATCTCGCCAGCAGGAGTGGAGATTACAGAAGGAGCGGAAATAAAAGCATCGGAAGGAGACATGTTGTGGGCCTTTCTAATTCGGACTTTTCTTGTAGGCCGGCACAACTTACCCCGCGACGGGGAGCCGGCCTTAAACCCAAGCCCCGCCGCGGCATAGAAGCAGTAGTCCGCGTTGCATGTGATGTACCTTACCCCGATGGTTATATGAATTTCATCATTCGGGGGTTTTAGTGGGGGAAATATGCTCAGCCATCCACACGCCACCCACCCCGCCCATCGATAGTTCTAAAGCTAGGACCAATGTATTTAGCGGGGTAAAGATGATAGCGTCCTTAAGGTGCAAACTAGCTGGTCTATTCTGAAGCGAGACTTGCGCCGTCTCCGCAATAGCCCAAGAGTGTGGGTGATTATCATCGGCGTGATGATTACCCCTGCCTTGTATTCCTGGTTCAACATCCCGGGCTTCTGGGATCCGTACGAGCACACCGAGAACATCGGTGTGGCAATTGTGAATGAGGACAAGGGCGCGAGTTCCTCGGTTACCGGAAGCCTCAATATCGGTAACCAGGTGGTCAAACAACTAAAACAAAATCATGAACTGGGCTGGCAGTTCCCCGATGCCGAGAAGGCAGACCGGGACCTAAAGCGCGGCAGGGTCTATGCCGAAATCACCATTCCGCCGAATTTCTCGCAGGAAATGGTTGACCTGATTCAAGGGCAGGGGCATCCAGCAAAGCTGAAATACCGCGCTAACCAGAAGATCAACGCGATCTCGCCGCACATCACGGCGCAGGGCGCGTCCGGTATTGATGGTCAGATTTCCGCTTCCTTTAATAAGGAGATTGCGAAGGCGGTCACCGAGGAGGTTAAGGAAGCTGGCGGCCTGCTGCAGGGCCGGTTCGATGCGGCTCGTCTCAATTCCGCTGACGCTTTCCAGGATGTCGCCGATGCGGTTGCCAATAGCCGCGATGAAGTCGGTGCTATCCAGGAGCAGATTGGCAATCTGCAGCCGACGATTGCGCAGATCAAGAAGACTCTCGGCAGCGTGGACACGGCCCTCGATGACGCCCAGGATGCGTTGACGCAGGTGCAGGCGATTACTGGTGAGCTCAACAACGAGGTCCTGAATTTCTCCGCGGATCTCAACGACGCCTACTTGCAGGGCAGCACCGCTCTGGTGGAGGGCACCGGTAACGCCAACGCCGCGATTGGCGCGATGACTGGCAATCTGCAGGGCGCAATTTCCCGTTCGGATTCTGCGACGGCTGCGGCGGAGGACATCGTCAACCAGGCGGATCAGGTCATTGGTGGGCTGAATTCCCTGCTGGAGGCCAACCCGCTCAATGGCCCGGATAAGCAGGCAATCCAGCGCACCATCGATGCGCTCGACGAGAGCAACGCCACCAATAAAGAGCTGGTGGAGGGCCTGAAGAACGTCTCCGGCTCGGCGCAGGGAACTCTTGACTCCCTCAACGCCACCAGCGAGGCATTGGCGCAGGCCACTAAGGACGGCAAGGCCGCCTCGGATCAGATTCGTCAGGCGTCCCAGGACGCACTCCCGCAGTTGAGCAAGGCGCTTAATCAGCTCAACGCGCGCGTGGGTTCGTACGCGGCGGCGCTGGGCGCGCAAAAGGACACCGTCAAGGAAACGTCCGCGCTTCTCGACGCTACGAGTGGGCAGCTTTCCGCTGCGACTCAGGTCCTCGAGAGCTTCAAGGCTGACCTTGATGGCGTACGCGATGGCCTGGAAACCGCGCGTCTCGATGTTCTTACCCTGGGTACCACCGAAGAGCGCGAAGCCATGAACATGGTCAATGACCTCGACCCCGAGGGAATTTCGCAGTTCCTGAGCGATCCGGCCGAGATCCAGACTGAGGCCGTGTTCCCGGTGGATCACTACGGCTCGGGTATGGCGGCGCTGTTTACCAACCTGTCGTTGTGGATTGGTGCGTTCATCCTGATTGTGATTTTCCGCGTGGAAGTTGATGCGGAAGGTTTCAAGGAAATCACGGTCGGCCAGGCGTACATGGGCCGCACCTTGCTACTGGGCATCATCGCTATTTTCCAGGCGCTGATTGTCTCCATTGGTGACATTGTCATTGGTGTGCAGAATGTCAGTGCGGTTGCGTTCGTCCTCACCTGTGTCGTGGTGGAGTTGTGTTATCTCGCCATTATTTACAGTATGGTGGCGGCATTTGGGCACGTGGGACGCGGTATCGCCGTGGTGCTCGCGTTTATTCAAATCCCTGGTGCCGCCGGTCTCTATCCAATTGAGATGACACCGGACTTCTTCCAGGCACTGAATCCGTTCTTGCCGTTGACCTACGGTATTGATGCTCTCCGCGAGACAATTGGTGGTTTTTACTCCAATTACTACCTGAAGAACATGCTCACCCTAATGGTCATGGCAGCGATCGCCTACGTGGTCGGCTACTGGCTGCGTCGCAGTCTGTCCTCGGTCAACGTCTTGGTTAACCACCAGCTTGAAGAGGGCGGTCTGGTCAACAACGAAGAAGTCCACCTGGTCGGTAGTGGGTACAAGCTCAGTGACCTGGTCTTCGCGCTGCGCAACCGCGAGGAGTACCAGACGCGAGTCGACGAGCGGATGGAGAATCTGCGTGGCAGCTACACGCTGTTCATGCGCATGGCCATTGGCATCGCCGTGGCCGCCCTGGTGGTGCTGGGTATTTTGGCCCGTAACTACCCGGATCAGAAGGCCCTGTTCTTCGGTCTGGCTTGCCTGTTTGTGCTGCTCTGCCTCGCCTACATCGCGGTGCGCGAGTACGTCAAGCAGTCTGTGATTCACGCCCAGGAGCTCAGCGAGATGTCGGAGGAGGAGCTGCGCGCCTACATGGAGCACCAGACTTCCCATCCGCATGCGTACTCGTTGGAAAATGCTGGCGATACGTTTGAGCCACAGACGAAGGTGTCGTCGGCAAGCGTGAAGACTTCCCCAGAAGGTGAAGCCTAATGAGAAACGTTCTTGAAATTGTGCGGAACGACTTTCGGGTGATCCGCCAGAACACGATGACCGGCATCATGGTTTTCGGTCTGGTGCTGATTCCGCTGCTGTTCACCTGCTTTAATGTGCTGGCCAGCTGGGAGCCGTTTGAGAACACCGAAAAGCTGAAGATTGCGGTCGCCAGTAATGACCGTGGTCATCGCACGGATATCGGTGCGATTGACGTCAACTTGGGCAATGAGGTGCTGTCGAAGCTGAGCCGTAACCACGAAATTGACTGGCAGATTACGGATTCTGAGGACGCCATCGACGGCACTAAGTCCGGTGACTACTACGCGGCAATCGTGCTTCCGGAGAACTTCAGTACTGAACTGATGACCTTCTACGTCCGGGGCACCAAGGCGCCTAAGCTGACGCTCTATACGAATGAGAAGAAGAACGCGCTTTCGTCAATCATTACGAGTAAGGGCGCGAGTGGCGTTATTCAGGAGATTGACAAGAACTTCACGCAGGTCGTCGCCAGTGTTGGGCTGGGCGTGATCACCTCGCTGGATGAGTATCTAAACACCTCCGACTCCAAGCAGGCACTGACGCGCGTGCAAAACCGCGTTGATGACACCGCCGCGCGGCTGCGCTCCGGTGCGCAGACTGCTCGTTCGCTGTCCACGCTGGTGGAGACCACCGTGCCGCTGGTGGAGACCGCGGATTCCATTTTGGAAAACGCTGGTGCGCGGATGGACATTCTGCGCAATGGTTCGGGTGACGGCAACGTCGCAGGCGATCTGGAAGCCGCGGTCGGCAATGTTCGCGACTCGGTTAGCACGGCGCTCGACGCAACGCAGTCGAGCTACGAAGGCGTGCGCGACCGCGTCAACGAGCTTGTCGACGGCACCCAGGCCACCAGCGGCGCGACCGCAGATACCTTTGACGCGATGGCGGCCAAATTCGGCCAGCAGGCCGATGGCCTGACTGCGATGCGCGACCGCCTGGAGGACACCGTTGGGGCAGTGGTTCCGGGTGTCGCTAAGCCGGGCTATGACCGCGCGATTTCCGATCTGAACACCTCGATTGCTCGCACCCGTGGGCTGCAGGAGAGTTTCTCCGCCGTGGCAGCGGATTTGCGTGGTGGCCGGGATACGGGATCGTCGATAAGCCAGGCGAAGGACGCTTTCACGGCTGCGATTGCGGCTGTGGAAAATGCCAAGAACTCCTACGAGCAGAACCTGCGTCCGCAGATCGACGCACTGTCGGAGCCGGTGTCGCGTCTGAGCAACGACATCGAGGTCATTGGCGAGGACATTCGCGGCATCCGCGGTACGATTTCCGGCTCGCCGGTGGATACGCTGCGTAAGACCAGCGCTGCCACAATGGGCCTGAGCAACCGTTTTGATGATCTGGCCGCTCGCTTCGACGAGATTCACAACGCGCTGGAAGAGGCGAAGGACACCGGGGACCTCTCGCGAATTGCTGAGGCCGTCGGTGATGACCCAAGTGCCCTGGCAGCGCAGTTGGCCGCGCCGGTGCAGGTCGAGGAAGACCCCGTCTTCCCAGTCCAGAGCTTCGGTGCGGGTATGGCGCCGTTCTATGCGACCCTCGCGCTGTGGATCGGTGCGTTGCTGTCGTCGGTGCTGATCCGCACCACGGTCCGTAGCCGCGACGGTCAGAAGGTCGGCGATGATGAGGCCGAGAATGTGGTCAGCGATGCAGTCGATGATGCGCAGGGCGATGCAGCCGCTGAGGTCGGCGATGATGCTGACGCTGAGGCCGAGAAGTCCAGCGACCAGCAAATCAACGCTGCCCAGACCGATGACTACACCCGCGCCGAGAAGTACTTCGGCCGGTTCGCCACCTTCGCCACCGTTGGCCTAGTTCAGGCCACGCTGATGGTGTTGGGACTCCAGGTGTACGTGGGCATCGATCCCGCACACCGATTCCTGATGCTGCTGGCCGGCTGGATCATCTCGCTGGTGTTCATGATGATCGTCTTCTCGTTCGTCTTCACCTTCGACAACGCCGGCAAGGCCATCTGCGTGCTGTTGCTGGTGATGCAGGTCTCGGCCGCAGGTGGCGCGTATCCGCTGCCTCTGGTGCCGCAGTGGGTCCAGAACATTAGCCCGTGGCTGCCGGGTACCTACGCGATTGATATGTTCCGCAGCTCCATCGCCGGTATTTACGAGGCCGACTACTGGAAGCTGATGTTCATGTTGGCGCTGTTCATCATCCCGTCGCTGATCCTGGCACTGGGCCTCCAGCGCATCTTTGAAAAGGGAATCAACGACATCAAGGACGCAATCGGGGAGACGAAGGTGATGGCCACCTCGTAAGGGGGCCTAATCCTCCGCCTCCGGCACTGCGCCCGCCTCGTCGCTCTCGCGCTCGGCCTCCGGTTCGCCCTTGCCATCGCGCGAGAGCTTCCGCAGCCACCAAATCAGCAGCGCAATAATCACCGCCGCTGCTGCCAGGATGGCCCACATCCACCACTGCCACTGCGAACCGCTGCCGTCGAACACGGATTCCTCGTCAGGATCCATCGGCACCTGGTGCCCCGTCACCAGCAGGCGGTGCGTGTTAATGCCGTAAGGCGTGCACGTAATCAGGGTGATTAGGTCTTCTCCGGGGACGCGTCGTAAAGCATCGGTTTCATCCGGCTTTACGACGGCTACGTCGTGGACCTCATACTTCAACTTATGACCCGCGACTGCGATGTAGAACGCGTCGCCCTTTTTGACCTTGTCGAGGTTGTCCCACAGCGTCGCATTTTGCAGACCCGTATGCGCCGACAGCGACGCGTGGCGACCTTCACCCTCGCCCACGCCGCCGACCGGGAAGTCGGTGCCGTAGAGGTGACCGACCCCGCGCGAAAGCGACTTTTCCGACGTGCCGTGGAAAATGGGCAGGTCAGAGTTGATGGACGGGATGACGATGCGACCGAGCGCGTCGGTCTCGCCAAGCACGTCGAGGTAGTGGCGGTAGCGCTGGTACTCGGGGGAGGACTCGTCATCGGAGGTGGTCCAGGCGTCGCCGGGATTGACCTCGCCGAGGCTGGCGTTGTACTCGTGGGCCTCGTTCCAGGCGGTGTCCAAGACCTCGGGAGGAGCGGATTTCTCCAGCTTGGAGTACTCATCTGCGGCGCGGGCCTGCAGGAAGTTGTTCCACTGCGTTGCGACAACCGGGTACAGCAGCACGCCCAAACCGCCAATGATCAACAGCAGGGCGATGATGGTGTTCGAGTTGAGCTTCTTGCCCTTTTGGGGCTTTGCTTTGGTGTTGGTTGCCCGCTTGGAATGGGAATGACGCCCCATCGAGTCCTACCTTTGGTGACCTTGTGCATAGCGGCCACGGGTCTTTCTCACCAGGGATAATTCCCGGGCAGGGATAGCCAGGCCGACAAATCGCTAACGACTTAATAAGTGCACATACCAATTTAGGTCATGCAACCCGGGAGAGTTGAACTCTACTTACCGCGCGGCGGCATCGGTGGAGTCTGTGGTGGTGATTTCGGTGCTTGGGGCGTCGGTGTCTGCGGTGTTTGCGGTGTTTTCGGTGCTTGGGGCGCTTGTGGAGGTGGCCTCTGCCGGCCGAGCCGCCAGGGCAATAGTGGCAGAAATCATGGTCACCAGTGCGATAAACAGCGCCACCCACTGCACACCAACTGCCTGGAAGCGCTCACCAAGAACGATGTATCCCAAGCTGAAGGCAACGATCGGCTCCACGACGGTCATAGCTGGCAGCGAAGCTTGCAACGGTCCCGCGTTAAAAGCCGCCTGCTGCAGGCCGACGCCAATAACCGCCAGTGCCACCAGCAGCCAGAGTTCCCAGGAGAGCAGGAGCTGGACAAGTCCGTCGTTGACATAGGTATCGACCACCGACTTAGACAGCAGCGCGACGAAGCCGTACAGCCAGCCGGTTGCCGTGCCGAGCAGCAGGGCCTTCGGGTTCTGGCGTAGCACTCCGCGCTGTTTGGTGTCTGAGCCGCCGCCGGTGCCGGTGCCGGTGTTGGGCCACTGAACTGCAGCGGCGTAAAGCCCGCAGGTGACCACGCCACCGACGGCAAGAGCCCATCCCCACAGGTAGGTGGGGATATCGGTGGAGCCGGCAGTCGGCTTGCCGAGCAACACCAGCGTCGCCACCGCAAAAGTAAGCGCCACGGACCAGATCATCTCTGACCGCGAAATCCGCCGACCGTTGACCTTCGCCGCGAGCGGGAGCGTGAGCATCAGCTTCATGACCAGCAACGGCTGCACCAGGAGCAACGTGCCGAATGCCAACGCCGCGACCTGAAATACATACCCGGCAATCGCCAGGCCCGAGCCCAGCCACCAGCGCGGCAGCTTCAGGGTCTTCGCCACTCCGCGAAGTGTGCTGGTGCCCTCTTCCAGTGTTCCGGAGAGGTTGTGGCGGATGACGGTTCCCCACGCGATGCTGAGTGCGGACAGCAGTGCCAGTATCGCAGCGAGAAGGTCATTGTTCACGTAGGGAATGCTAGGCATGCAACACTTGTCATGTCCACTTCGCAGGGGTTGGGCGGGGCAGTGGTTGGTGCCCGCAGCGCCTCGGGAATTAGCTGGTTCGGCCGATATGCTGACTGAGCTCGGGCCGGGGAGCCCGGAGTGGAGCTGGCTGAGCCCGGAGTTCTTGGCACAGTACCGAGAGTTACTGACTAGGTTTATGTCAGTTTTGACAAGTTTCAGGGCATATTTTTGTCATAAACTTAGTCAGTTTCACATTTGCAGCCCGCAGCAGCGTCCGATCCGCACCCAACCCATGCCCAATAACCCCACAACCCCCTACGCAACCCGATCCAAACCCTCCGCACAACCTCCGCAAGCTACGTTTTGGTAACCCACTATGTAATTACGAATGCGACTCAAGTAAATTGAGTCAATAATAGTTACGTGCATATAGTTGCCTAGTTTTTGGAGGTTGCCGACCATGGCACTGGTTGTGCAGAAGTACGGTGGTTCATCCCTGGAGAGCGCCGAACGCATTCGTCGTGTTGCAGAACGAATTGTGGAAACCAAAAAGCAGGGCAATGACGTCGTGGTTGTCTGCTCGGCAATGGGCGACACCACCGATGAGCTTCTGGACCTCGCTGAGCAGGTCAACCCGGTCCCGCCGGGACGCGAGATGGATATGCTCCTGACCGCCGGTGAGCGTATTTCCAATGCGCTGGTCGCTATGGCAATCGCAAGCCTCGGCGCCTCGGCCCGTTCTTTTACCGGTTCGCAGGCTGGCGTGATTACCACGGAGCGCCACGGTAACGCCCGCATTGTCGAGGTCACTCCGGGCCGTGTCCGTGAGGCTCTCGATGAGGGCCATATCTGCCTAGTGGCCGGTTTCCAGGGTGTAAACCGCGAGACCAAGGACGTCACTACGCTGGGCCGTGGTGGCTCGGATACCACTGCGGTTGCCCTCGCGGCAGCCCTAGAGGCGGACGTCTGCGAGATTTACTCCGACGTGGACGGCGTGTACACCGCGGATCCGCGCATTGTGCCGGACGCACAGCGTTTGGACAACATTTCCTTCGAGGAGATGTTGGAGATGGCCGCGGTTGGCGCGAAGATTTTGCAGCTGCGAAGTGTCGAATACGCCCGTGCGTTTAATGTCCCGTTGCGTGTGCGTTCGTCGTATAGCAATGAACTTGGCACCCTTGTTGATGGATCGATGGAGGATATTCCTATGGAAGAAGCAGTGTTGACCGGTGTGGCGCATGACCGCTCCGAGGCGAAGGTGACCGTGCTGGGCATTCCGGATGATCCGGGCCAGGCGGCGAAGATGTTCCGTGCTGTTGCGGATGCGGAGATCAACATCGATATGGTGCTGCAGAACGTCTCCACCGTCGCGGATAACCGCACTGACATTACTTTCACGTGCCCGCGCGAGGATGCTCCGAAGGCGATGGCGTTGCTGAAGAAGCTGCAGGCTGACAACGACTGGAAGGACGTGCTTTACGACGATCACGTGGGCAAGGTCTCCTTGGTCGGTGCTGGCATGAAGTCCCACCCGGGTGTGACTGCGACGTTCTGTGAGGCGCTCGCTGATGAGGGTGTGAATATCGATCTGATTTCCACTTCTGAGATTCGTATCTCGGTGCTGGTTAATGACCAGGATGTCGACAAGTCTGTGAAGGCCCTGCACGACGCTTTCAATCTCGGTGGAGACACTGAGGCTGTTGTTTACGCTGGTACGGGACGTTAAGGAGTTTTCATGACCACGATTGCTGTTGTTGGTGCCACTGGCCAGGTTGGTCGTGTGATGCGCACTCTTCTGGCGGAGCGTAATTTCCCGGCCGATAAGGTTCGTTTTTTCGCTTCTGCTCGTAGTGCGGGCAAGGAGTTGGAGTTCCGCGGCGAGAAGATTGTTGTCGAGGATGTCGCGGCTACTTCTGACGAGGATCTGAAGGGCATTGATGTCGCGGTGTTCTCCGCTGGCGGCACGCTGTCGAAGGAGCAGGCTCCGCGTTTTGCGGCTGCTGGCGCTGTTGTTGTTGATAACTCGTCGGCGTGGCGTAAGGATCCGGAGGTCCCGTTGGTGGTCTCCGAGGTCAACCCGGATGCTTTGCAGGACATCCCGAAGGGCATTGTCGCGAATCCGAATTGCACCACCATGGCCGCGATGCCGGTTCTCAAGCCGCTTCACGACGAGGCCGGGTTGCAGCGTCTGCGTGTGTCCTCCTATCAGGCGGTCTCGGGTTCGGGCCTTGCTGGTGTGAATACTCTGGCTGGCCAGGTGCGCGAGAACGTCGACAACCTGGAGAAGCTGACCACTGATGGTTCGGCTCTGGTTGCGGAGGACTTTGGTCCGTATGTCGCCCCGATTGCTTTCAACGCGCTGCCGGTGGCTGGAAACTTTGTTGATGACGGTTCACTGGAGACTGATGAGGAGCAGAAGCTCCGCAATGAGTCCCGCAAGATTCTGTCTATCCCTGAGCTGGCTGTTGCTGGTACTTGTGTGCGCGTTCCGGTGTTCACTGGCCACACGCTGGTGATTCACGCTGAGTTTGAGAATGCTCTGTCCGTAGAGAAGGCAACCGAACTGCTGGAGTCCGCGCCGGGCGTGAAGGTCGTCGACGTTCCGAATCCGCTTGCCGCCGCTGGTGTGGATGAGTCCCTGGTGGGTCGTATCCGTGTCGATCAGTCGGTTCCGGAGGGGCGTGGCCTGGTGCTGGTTGTCTCTGGCGACAATCTGCGTAAGGGCGCTGCTCTGAATACCATCCAGATTGCGGAGTTGTTGGTCGCTGACCAGTAGTTGAGCGCAGTACTTAAAAGCGCAAAAAGTTAAGCCTCGGCACTTAGCGAACTTCGTGCTCTCAATGGCAACTACTCCCCACTAGTCGGTAACTGATTTCTCAGTCCAACTAATGGGGAGCAGTTCACATTTGTTGCGGTAGGGGGCCTATTTTTTTCTTATTGACGCCCACGCTTTCCGCTTGGCTGCAGCGCCAGCGGAATGTGAGATTGTGCGAGCGCAGTGCTGGGGGGGATTGCGTCACGGGAGGCGCCGGCGCCCTATTTGGCGGCGTGAGGATGTGCAGATGTCGCTAGACCGGGAATGCGTGGCCGACGGCGCCGTTTTTGGGGCGCTAGCAGGGGTGAATGTCGCTAGACCGGGAATGCGTTAAAGACACTGATTTGCAGCTCCGCAAAACTGCAGGTCAGGGAATTGTCGCAAAATTCGGAGGCGCGCCTGTGCTGACAGATTCCCGTTCTAGCGACATTTCGACCTTCGAAGTGCAACTTTTCCGACAGTTGGTGCCACGAGTTGCAATAGCGCGAGCATCTCGGCACTGAGAGCCAGGGTGGCTAGGGTGGCCAGGGCGGTGACAGTGGCCAGAGTGGCTAGGGTGGCCAGAGTGGCGTCGGGTGGCCAGCGTGGCGACGGTGGCCAGGGCGGCGATGGAGTCGGTAGCGGCCGAGCGGGAAGCGGACTAACTTAGGGCAGCCTGTTGTGTGGTTAGCCTTACCTGTGTAATATAGACCCGATTACTGTGTTGGCCGTAGCCGAAAGAGGCCATCAGTCTCTTGGGGCTACGGGTACTTTACAGCGTCTCAAAGAGTTCCTTACACGTTAGGCTTTCACATGTTTCGAAACAATTCGCTGACCCGTCGAGCGGCGCTGAAGACCGCCGCTGTCTTGGCAGCATCCACTCTTGTTCTGTCTGGTTGCTCCCGAGGCGACGACGCGGCGGCGTCAAAAAATGAGGGCACCGGGGATGAGCGCATCGCCGCAGTTGGCCTGGGAGACAGCGATACCTTGCTCGCTCTAGGCATCCAACCAGTCCTCGTAGCGCCCTGGGGTGCTGAGGGAGATGTTGATGCGTCTGGCGTCGGCCCATGGGCTACCGAAAAGCTCGGCGACAACAAGCCTGAAGTGGTTTACGGTACTGCCAACGGATTCACTGCTGAAATCCTGGAGAAGATCTCCGCCGCTAATCCGGACAAGATCATTGCGGTGAACTCTGCCGTAGACGCGCAGGCGAAGAAGGCGCTTAATGACATCGCCCCAACCACCGTTAAGCCAGACGGTGCCACGGACTGGCAGATCCCCTGGCGGGATCAGGTCAACCAGATCGCCGGCGCTGTAGACAAGCAAGAAGAAGGCGACAAACTCGTCGAAGAAACGCAGAAGGCCTTCGATGATTTCCAACAGCAGCACCCTGAGCTCAAAGGCAAGCGTGCGGCTATCGTCATGCCTTATCAGGGAAAGATCGGCCTGTACACCTCCGGTGACGGTCGCGGGCAGTTTATCAAGAGTCTGGGCTTCGAGATCCCGAAGGAGCTCGAAGGTAACGGGGGCGAGTTCTACCGCGACATCGCACCTGAGAACTACAGCGACCTCAACAACGTCGATTACCTCTTCATCCTTGATTACCAGGGTGCCGCCGATACCTTGAAGAAGGATCCAACATTCAGCAAGCTGGACGTTGTTCGCGAAGGCAAGGTCCGCTGGATGGACGAAAACGTGGGCAATGCAATGAGTATGCCGAACCCATTGACCATCCCCTGGGCAGTCGACAAGTTCTCTGACGCAATTTAATTGAAAGTGTCCGTTTCAAGAACTCGACATTCTTTGGTGTTTTCCCGGCGTTTGCTTACTTCGGCCGCACTCGTTGGCTTGGCTTTGCTGCTGCTTGCCTCCCTGTACTTGGGTTCCAAAGATCTTTCCATTGGCGAAGTGACCAGCATCCTCATGCATGGTCCGCACCCATCTACGCAATCCGGCATCATTTGGGACTTGCGCGTTCCGCGCACCCTCTTGGCTGTGATCACAGGCGCAGCCCTGGCTATGGCGGGTGCCATTGCTCAGAGCTGGACCCGCAACCCCCTGGCAGATCCCGGCATTATCGGCGTGAACGCTGGAGCAAGTTTCGCAGTCGCTGCGGCACTGACCTTGGGCTGGGCAACGACGGTCGGGCAGCGGACACTTGTAGGGCTCGTCGGGGCGGCCGTCGCTGCCTCAATCGTGCTGTTGATTTCCCGCGTATCGCGTAACCCGCTAACTCTGGTACTCGTGGGCGTGGGAGTTACCTTCGCCCTGCAAGCGGCCACGAATATGCTGAGCCTCTATTCTTCCGACACCCTGGAAGGGCTCCGCCGCTGGACCGTTGGCTCTACAGCTGGGCGGGGTATGGAAGACGTGGCCTTAGCTGCTTTAGGTCTAGCACTAGGTGCTCTATGTGGTGCGCTTGCAGCACGCCCGCTGGATCTACTTGCGATGGGAGAGGACTCCGCCCGTTCCCTTGGCAGCTCGCCCACGAGAACCCGCTTGTTGGCTGCCGCAGCGGTGATCATCCTCGCCGGCTCGGCGACAGCCACTGTGGGGCTTGTGACATTCGTGGGCTTCGCCGTGCCACACCTACTACGCCCGTTTACCGGCCCGTCCCTGACTCGCCTCTTGCTGCCGACCGGCATTGTTGGTGGCGCGGCTGTGTTGCTAGCCGATATTGTGGGCCGCTTCGTCCTGCAGCCTAACGAGCTGGAAATGTCCATTGTCTTAGCTATTGTCGGTGCCCCAGTGATGATTCTGGCGGTGCGACGTAAGAAGAGTTCACCGACCTCGAATGACTCGGAGCTGACGATATGAGCGATATGACGTCTATCCGTAGTATTAAGCGTTCACGAAGCAGACGCGTCCTGGCGGCTTCGGCAGGGTTCGCCCTCATAGCGGCTCTTTGTTACTGCTTAATCCTGGGGCAAGGAGCGGTGAAGCTCAGCCCGATGGAAGTCATCGAGGTTCTCACCGGTGGGGGCACACAGCAAGCAATCAACGTGGTGTGGGATCTCCGCCTGCCTGTAGCAATCGCTACCGTTCTGGTCGGCGCGGCTCTAGGGCTGGCAGGTGCGTGGACTCAGACCATGGCCCGCAATCCGCTGGCCAGCCCGGACATTCTCGGTGTATCCGGCGGCGCGGCGGTTTTGGTTGTGGCGGGCACCGTAGTTACCCGCCCTGCATGGAGTGAGGGGGTGCCGACGTTCTGGTGGCGTGCTGCACTCGCTTTGCTTGGCGCACTAGTGATCGTTGGTTTGCTCGTTCTACTCGGTGGCTTCGGGACGTCGCAGCGCGTAGTGGTCATCGGCCTGGCACTGTCTTTCCTCACGCAGTCTTTAGTGCAGTATCTCCTGCTCCGGGCTGACTTAACTCGTGCCACGGATGCCCAAACTTGGCTCGCTGGGTCTACCGGCTTTGTGCGTATGGAAGCTTTGTTTCCTATGGTGTTGGGCCTGTTGCCCTTCGTAGTTTTAGGCCTTTGTGTTACGCGCGATGTCCCTCTTCTTTCTCATGATGACGCCACCGCGTCCACACTTGGGGTAAATGTCACGAGGGTGCGCGCTATTTTGCTCATTGCCGCAACGGGCATTGTCGCGGTGGTGGTTTCCTTTGTCGGCCCAATTGGATTCGTGGCACTATTGGCTCCTCAGCTGGCCAAGCTGGTGGCCGGAACGCCCACGCCCCATCCGTTGTGCTCTACTTTTGCAGGCGCTGCTCTATTAGCTGCGTGCGCCGTCGTGGCGGGCGCACTGCCATTTACATCCCCTGTGGGTTTGGTTACCGCCATCATCGGTGGCCCCGCGTTGGTGTTGCTTGTGTGGTTGGCGGCCCGTCGCGGAACTCTGAAAGGAATGGTTCAATGAACGTTCAAGTTGATCACGTCACCGTGGGCTACAACGACGGCCCAAGCATTGTTAAGGACGTGTCTTTCACTGCAGAGCCCGGGAAGGTCACCACGCTCTTAGGCCCCAATGGTTGTGGCAAGTCGACGTTGCTCAAGACGCTTTCTCGGCTGCTTGCTCCCGCCGAAGGACGGGTTCTTGTAGAGAAAAAGGACGTGCATAGTTTGCGGTCGCGCGAAGCCGCCCAACTAATTGCGCTTTTGCCACAACACCCGCTGTGTCCGGCGGGATTGACCGTTGGAGAACTTGTGGAGCGCGGACGGCACCCTTATCGTCGATCGCTCTGGGGTGGGGGAGCGACGGCGTCAGAAGATAAAGAAAAAGTGCGCGAGGCGCTGAAGAAGACGAAGGTTGACCATCTTGTTGCCCGCGACGTGGCGGAGCTTTCTGGCGGCCAGCGGCAGCGGGTCTGGATGGCGATGGTGTTGGCGCAGGATACGCCAATTGTGCTGTTGGACGAACCGACTACCTACCTAGATCCGGCACATGCGATAGAGATTCTAAGTATCGTGCGGGAGCTCGCTCAAGAGGGCAAGACGGTGATTACCGTACTTCATGATCTTGGCCTGGCGGGAGCTTTTAGCGACGAGATGATCGTCATGAAGGAAGGGGAAAAGATCGCCGAGGGTTCTCCAAAGGAGGCTCTGACGGTGGATGTGTTGCGCGAGGCATATGGCCTGAATGCCGAGGTGTGGGAAGATCCCCGCGGTATGGCTCCGATTATTGTGCCGCGAGGGATTGTGGCTAATTAAGGCCGTGCCCTGCCTAGGAACCAATAGGGGCACCACTGCACGGATTCGCTATTGAGGCCCCAGGTGTGAATTGCGTGGCGCCGTACTTCCTTGCAGAGCTGTCCTTCACCCGCGACCCAGACGTACTTCGACTGTGTTGCGGGGTGTTCGGCACGGTCCAGTTGCTGTAGGTGGGACATCACTGCCGTGCTGAAGTCCGTTGTAGCGCTAAACAGCACTTCTAGGCTGCCCAGCTTGCTCTCCCAGTCGGCGACGAGGGATGGCTCGAGGTCACCATGGTTCTCGGCGACCACTACGAGGTGTATGTCGCGCAACTGTTCCGGGGCAAACGCATCCGCGTAATCCAAAATGGCGCGAACGGAAGGTACGGCAGATGGGTCTGCGATAAGTGTTTGTGAACTTTGCGCGCGGTGCCAGAGGCCCTGGCATGTCCAGATGCCTACCTGGTCGCCAACACGAGTTGCAAGAGCCCAGGCGAGCCCTGGTCCGACGTGCTCATCCTTTGGATTTTTGACGCCATGTGTCGCCACGTCGAAAGTTATCTGTCCGCACTCGGGATCGAGTGAGCGTACGGTGTACCAACGTAAATTTGGGCGTTGGGTCTCCGGCATGGCTGTAACGCTTGCGCGGATATTGGCGCCACCTCCGTGGAGGGGTAAATGGAGATTCTCGCCGGGCTTAGCCGGCATAAAGAGGCCAAAGAATTCGTCCGGGCCGGAAAGCTGAAAGCCGACTAGCTCGGGGGAGCGGATGACAATCCTCTGCAGGTTTTCTGCCGGGGCGCTGACGTCATAAACAGTGGCGCGGATGATTCGATGGTGCGGTTCAGAAGGGGCGGCCAAGAGTAGGTGGTCAGAAAAGGCCGCGCGGTAGGCGGAAGTGTTCGTCGGAGTGTTCAGGGTAACTGGGTTCGAGGTCATAGTGGGAGTTAACTTACCCTTACCTAAAGCAAAAGTGAAAGGGGGAGGGGCAGAAAAAGCCCCGCGGGGATCCGAGGTGAACTGGTCCCCGAAAGTTGGACTGGTTTAACTCTAGGCGGTTAGGGCTTCAAGGGTCTGATTTCGATATTGCATCGGGGTCAGGCCCTTGAGTCGTTGTTGGACGCGTTCGGTGTTGTACCACTGGATGTATTCGTCGATTACTTGGTTGAACTCTGCGACCGTGTCGAAGACTTCTCCGTGGTACATCTCGGTTTTCACGTGGCCGAAGAAGTTCTCCATGACCGCGTTGTCGTAACAGTTGGCTTTACGCGACATCGACTGAACACCGCCGTTGTCGCCGATCAGGTCACGCCACGAGGCATGCTGGTACTGGAAACCTTGATCGGTGTGCATCATCCACCCGGGTTCAGGTGCCCACGCCGCGATCACCTTGGGCAAAGAATCGGTGGTCAACGCTGTCGACGGCGATGTAGCCACAGTGTGGGCAACGATTGAGCGGTCGAACAAGTCCATCACCAGTGACAGGTAGACCTTGCGGCCTGCAACCCTGAACTCGGTGACGTCGCTGACAAAGACGGTATTTGGCTGATCCGGGGTGAATTTGCGGTCAAGCTTGTTGTCGGCAATGTGGCTGATCGTCCCGGTGTAGGAAACATAAGGTCTACGTTGGCGGATCTTGGCTCGCAGCCCCATCTCGCACATGAGTTTGTAGACGAGTTTGTGGTTGACCACCCACCCCTGGTTACGCAGGTCAAGTAGTACTCGTCGGTAGCCGTAGCGATGCTTGTTACGCTCGAAGCTTTCCCGAATCGCTTGCTTGAGCTCGGCGTGCTTATCTGGCTTACTGAGTCGTTTCTGGTGGTAGAAGAACGTCGACCGTGGCATACCTGCTGCCTCTAGGAGGTACTCCAAGCGGTGGTGCGACTTGAGGATGACAATCGCCTGGACTTTCAGGCGCGTCCCTGATTCCTCAAGTCCCGCAATTTTTTTAGATAGGCATTTTCGGCCCGCAACCGTTCGTTTTCGCCACGCAGCTTGTCTTCCTCCGACAGCGGCTTCGGCGTGACCGATCCTTTGGGTCTGCCCTTCGGCTACGGTTTCAACGCGTCATCGCCGTCTTTGCGCCATTTCCACGACCACCCGCGGACCAGCTGCTGTGATGACAGGCCAAATTCACGTGCAAGATCCATCGCTGTCTCGCCAGCAAGGTGGCGTTGGACAACTTCCTTCTTAATCTCAAACGAGTACTGCTGCTTAGTCGGTTTCTCCACAAGACATAGCCTGCATGCAGCTTAAACCGACGACAGAGCATACGGGCGGCATACTTGGAGACACCAAGGGCATTGGCAGCGGCTGTATAACCCATGCCTTGCTCAAATAGTTCAACCAACTGCTCGCGCTGATATTCACTTAGCGAACTTCGTGCTCTCAATGACAACTACTCCCCACTAGTCGGTAACTGATTTCTCAGTCCAACTAATGGGGAGCAGTTCATTAGGTGCCGGGGCTTTTCTGCTGGAAAAGGCGAGCCTGGTTTGGGGTGACCAAAAGGCTAGCAATGTGACCCGTGACATGCGACGTTTGGGCATAAGTGCAGGTTAGATTTTGCCGTTTTTCTATTTCCAATTACTTGGCTGAAGTGCGTCGATTTTCTATATTGTGACCGTTTTTCATCACCGGTACGGTTTTCGTGTGAGCACGGCAGTGGCCGCAAAGGAGAAGGCGAGAAGCCCTTTACCTTCAGCTCTGGGCATCGCGCCACACCATCTATCTACACTTCATTTTCTAAAGGATCATCATGGATAACCTGTGCAATATCTGCGAACTGATTTCCTCCTTGCCAGCACCGGCTCCGCTGCCGGTACCTGAGTTCAACGTGAACTTCCCGGAGGGCCCGCTGGTTCAGGTCGACTCCCTGTTCCCGAATTTCCACTCTCTGACTGAGGGCGGCAACCTGGGTCTGCAGAACGTCGGTGGCGACCAGGACAACGCTCTGCAGAACGTTGGCGGCAACCAGGGTCTCCAGAACGCTGGCGGCGACCAGCTGAACGGCGGAGACCAGATTGGCGGCGACAAGCTGGAGAAGGGCGATAAGGTCGGCGGCGACCAGGTTAACGACAAGGGCCAGATTGGTGAGCGTCAGTCCGGTTTCCAGACCGGTGGCCAGGACCAGAGCCTGCAGAACGTCGGTGGCGACCAGGGTCTGCAGAACGGTGGCCAGGAGCAGGGTCTCCAGACCGGCGGTAAGAACCAGAATGGTCTCCAGACCGGCGGCCAAGAGCAGGGCATGCAGACCGGCGGTAAGAACCAGGGTGGCCTCCAGACTGGCGGCCAGGAGCAGGGTGCCCAGACCGGTGGCAACAACCAGGGTGGCCTGCTGGCCGAGGACGGTGCGGGTGACAACCTGCCAGTCGACCTGGACCTCACCGGTGCAAAGGCTATCTAAGACCGTCTAAGCCGACTTAGGCACTGCACTGCGCAGCTGTTAGCTTGCGCGGCGATTAGCGCGTAACAGCGCACGAGCGCCTTCTCACTCTTTGTGGAGTGGGGAGGTGCTTTTTGCGTTTATAGCTGGCGACGTGGGGTCGATCCGAGTTACTGACTGCGTTTATGACAAAAATGGCCCGAAAAATGGCTTGAAAGTGTCATAAACTCGCACAGTTTCACATTTGCAGCCCTCTATTCAGGCGCGATTTACATAACGTGATCTGCTGGAATGTCTTGAATCAGACCCATTTTTGTCTATTAACTGCAGATGGAGAGGGCTAGGGCGGAGAGGCAAATATTTATGCAGCCGCAATTAAGGCACAATTATGTGGCTTATTAAATGCGCCTAGGGGGTTTTTGCAAATGGCTCAGAGGTGTCATTATTGCGTCCGGAAAATTATTGGGGTGCATTTTCATTAGGTGGGGGTGGGGTGTTGGCTGTGCCTTATCTCACAATTATAAGAATCGTGACATGGGAGACATTTCAACCCGAATTAATGGGTGGAGATTTATTGAAAAATCTTCATATCTGCAGGTAATGGAGGTTTATCTGGGCTGAATGGCTAGGCGTCGTAGAGGAAGGTGGAACGTTAGTATTTGCCCGGTATCCATACGGCTACCCCTGAAAAAATATGCAAACAACAATTATCGACATTGAAATAAAAGGAAATAGGGGTGCCAATTAAATGGTCTAACAAACATAAAATGTATTTGTTATATTCGGGGGCGGCCAACGCTATAAATGAGAATTAGAAGGCGATGTCAACTGGGCTACCTGTGATGGGGGCTGGAGACGCTTATGCGTGGTCATTGATTGTTAATTGAAGGCTGGAAAGGTAGCGAAAGGTGTATAACGCACTGAAATCGAAGGAAGGGGGAGGGCTCATGTTCGGTCGTTTTACAAACGAGAAGCGCTGGTTGGCGCTATTTAGCTTCATGGCTGTGCTCGCTCTTTTCTTCGCTAAATCTCCAATAATTGCGCATGCGCAGGATGCAGAAGACACTGGCGAAACCCTGACGATTCAGAAGATTCTGAGTGTTCCTGGAACCGTTAAGGGTGTTGAAGCCAATGGAAATGTCCGTGATTTTGGGCCACTCATTGCGGCATTTGACGAGGCTGCAACACCATTTGGTAGCCACAAAATGGGTTACTGCATTGAGGCCAGCGTCGCCGGTGATCTTTATGACACCGGTCGTGTGCAGAACTTCAGTCAGTTCTCGCGCAGTACAGATACCAATAACAAGCTGCGGAACGACTTTGACCGATACCGGAAGCTCAACTGGATTGCGCACCACGGTTCTCCAGCTGTTGGTTTGGATGAACTGGGGAAGGCGGCTGGAGTTAAAGGACGTCTGAATGTGCTGGATGCCAATAACGCAACTCAGTTCGCTCTGTGGCACTTCTCCGATGACATTGACTTCTCCCAGGGCATTCACAACCCATCGACGAAGGCTGTCTACGACTACCTCACTGGTCCGGCTAACGTCGGTCAGGGCACCGTCGACGGTACGAACCGCACTGGCTACATTTTCAACAATGGTAAGAAACAAGACATCATTGTGATTGACAATGTCACTCCGTCTTCCGGTGAAGTTCCGGCAGAGCCGGCGAAGCCGTCCGAGCCAGAAAAGCCATCTGAGCCGGAACAGCCAACCGAACCGGAAAAGCCGACTGAGCCGGAGAAGCCGACTACACCGACCACGCCTGCGGAGACCACGACCCCGTCCGAGTCGACCAAGCCATCCGAGCCGGAGAAGCCGACCACGCGTAAGCCGTCGATCTCCACTCAGGCTCGCCTGAACGGCAACAAGATTGTTGCGGGCGCTGTGGTTAAGGACATCGTGAAGTTCACCGACCTGGTTCCGGGTAAGAACTACCGCCTGGACGCCACCCTGGTGGACAAGACCAATGCTGATCGCATCCTGGGTACCGGCAGCGTGGAATTCACTCCGGAGACCTCTTCGGGTGAGCAGGCTGTCATGATTACCGTCTCCGATGATGTAGATGAGCCGGTTTCCGCTGCTGTTGCATTCGAAAAGCTGACCTCGACAGAGGTCACCGCCGATGGCCAGGACAACACCGATGGTCAGCGGGTAGAGATCGCCTCCCACGAGGACATTAACGACGCAGCTCAGACCGTTCACGGCGAAAAGCCGGAGCAGCCGTCGACCTCCGAAGAGACCCCGACGACCGAGGAGACAACGGAGCCGTCGTCCAGCGAGACCACTACTTCTGAGACCAGTGAGTCTGAGACTCCGGCGACGTCGGAAAGCGAAGAGCAGCCGAGCTCTTCGACGACTACTCCTAACACCTCCGAGTCCACGAAGCCGGCCGCTCCGACGGAACCGACCGAGCCGACTGACAGCACTGAGTCGCAGACCACGGAACCGACCGAGCCGACTGAGACTACCGAACCGTCTAAGCCGAGCGAGCCAGCTGATACGCCGCTGGAGCCGGAGCTGCGCACGGTAGCTGAGCTTCAGGGCAATCGCATTGAGGCTAATGCCAAGGTCGTCGACACCGTGCATTTCGAGGGTCTGGTCCCTGGTAAGAACTACACCCTCTCCGGTGAACTGGTTAACAAGGCTGATGGCTCTGTGATTGGTCATGGCGAGGCGACGTTCAAGCCGACGTCGGCAAGCGGTACTGTGACTGTCACTCTTGAGGTGTCTGACTCTGTTAAGACTCCTGTTGCCGAGGCTGTCGTGTTCGAGCACCTGACCTCTGATGAGGTTGACTCGACTGGTAAGGAAAGCGCTGGTCAGGTCAATGAGATCGCTGACCACGCAGATATCAACGACGCTAGCCAGACCGTGACCGGCGACGTTCCGGAGAAGCCGGAAGACACCCCGACTGAGGAAAGCGAAACTCCGTCCGAGGAGACGATCGCACCGGAGACCAGCTCGACTGAGCCGACCACGTCCACGGTTCCGGCAACGCCGAGCGACGATGAGCCGTCCGAGCAGCCGGAGACGACACAGCCGGAAGAGCCGTCTGAGACGACAACTCCGTCTACGTCCGAGTCCGAAAAGCCGAGCAAGCCGACCAAGCCCGCTCAGCCGGAAAAGCCGTCCAAGCCGACCAAGCCCGCTCAGCCAGAGAAGCCGAGCAAGCCGACCAAGCCTGCTCAGCCGGAAAAGCCGTCCAAGCCGACCAAGCCTGCCCAGCCGGAAAAGCCGTCCAAGCCGAGCAAGCCTGCCCAGCCGGAAAAGCCGAGCAAGCCGAACCACCCGAGCACCCCAGCTCAATCTGAGGACAACCCAGCTATCACGACCACTGCCGGTATTGCCGGCAAGGGTCTGGTCGAGAAGGGTGCTGTCGTCATCGACACCGTGCACTTCACTGGCCTGAAGCCGGGCACGAAGTACACGTTGACCGGTGAGCTGATGTGCAAGGAGACGGGCAAGTCCACTGGCGCTAGGAGCCGCCTGCACTTTGTGCCGACGGCATCCGCCGGCACGGTTGATGTTCCGATCATCATCACCGACGGCGACTGCGCTTCTCAGGTTGCCTTCGAGACTCTGACCGATGCCAATGGCAAGGAAGTTGCTGTCCACAAGGACATCAACTCTGCGGAGCAGACTGTCACGAACGGCAAGACCCCGGAGAACACGCCATCTGAGCATCCAAAGGATGAGGGCAAGCAGAACACGCCTAACGACGATTCCTCTGCACCTACCAGCGACTCTGCCACCCCGACCACTGTGATTAATCAGCACTCGGAGCAGAACAACACCAACGTCACCATCATCGGTGGCACTGGCCAGGATAAGCAGAAGAACCACGGAAAGCCGTTGGCTCCGAACTCGGAACGACGTGCAATTAGTTCGGTTCCGTCTGGCCCGACCGGTTTGGCTACTCACGCTCTGCCGACGGTAGCCACCAACTAAGGAGATTCCATGACTGATCAGTTTGGCTCGGACGAGACCGGCAAGGAACCTGGAAACACACCAGGCATCGAACCGGAAACCGAAACTGGCGCACTCGACCACGTTGATCCGTTTGACCAGGCCGAAGACCCGGCCGACAGCCAAGTCGAAGACCTGCAGGACGTGCCTTGGTGGAAGCAGCCAAGGGTGTATATCGCCGCTATCGCATTAATCGGCGTTATCGCTCTGCTGGTGATTGCCCAACTGCACCGCAATGATTCGGCGCTCGAAGGTGCGCAAGAGAATCTGCCCACTCCAGCACAGGGTTCTCGGGGAGCTGTGCACGAGATGGAGATGCTCATTGACGGTAAGTCGGCTCCGATTGATTTCGTTCAGCTGACTGATCAGGGATCTCTGATTCCTCCGACCGACGTTTCGCGCCTGGGCTGGTATTCCGCCTCCGCGATTCCCGGTGAGAAAGGTGCTGCTGGATCGTCCGTCATTACCGGCCACGTCAATGAGGTGGACCAGGGCGATGGTTACGCTGCACGTTTCGCTGACCTGAAGGCTGGTGACACTGTCACGGTGAAGGTAGATGGCGAAAGCCGAGACTTCACCGTCAGCAAGGATCCAATCCAGGTGGTCAAGGGCGCCCAGATGCCCGAGGCTGTCAACGACGCAGTTGGTGAGAACCGCTTGGTCCTCATCACCTGCGGAGGCGAGTTCGTCGGCGGCACCTTGGGTTACGCCGACAACATCATCGTCGAGGCCACTCCAGTGCGCTAATCCAGTGCGCTAGATCAGAGCACTAGGGCGCTGGGGCTCAGCCTCAACTAGTTGACCAATTTCATTGGCTGTGGCTGTTGAACGCCGTCGAACAACGGCGGCGCCGGCAGTCGCAGAAAAACACAGAACAAATCTGCAGAAACCCTGCAGAAACACAGAAGATAAGGAAGTACCTATGAGCATGTTGAAGAAAATCGGTGTCTGGGGTGTGGGCGCACTCGTGCTTGCCGCTCCGGTTGCCACTGCCGCACAGGCAGTAGCTGCACCTGCAAACTCTGCTGACACTGCAGTTGTCGCTCCGGGCAAGGGTGGGTTCCTCCACTCGGGCAAGCTAGCCGTCAACCGCTACGTCTTCGAGCTTGAGCACCGCGATGGCAAGGACTACGTCAACATCACCTTCACCGGCGATCACAGCGCTGACGTGCAGATCATGCCGGATGGCATGACCCCTGAGGGCAAGAAGAAGGTCGATCAGATTGGTGACGTTCTCAAGCTCAACGGCTACAACGATGTTCACTACTGGGCGGTTCTCTAAACGCCTCTTGTGACGCCACAGCGCGCCCCGTGTCGCTTACTGCCTCTGTGCTTTACAGGTCCTAGCACAGGGTGGTGCACCGCGGGGCGTTTTGCTTCAAACGGTTTTTGCTTTCGCTTACCGACGATGCTGTGACAGCAAACACAAGAAGGTTGATAAGTCCTCATTTTCCCGGCGTGCTCTGCGGCGGTAATGGTTAGACATAGGAGCCATCGCTATAGGGCAATTGCCTACCCCCATTTTTGGGTGGGTTTGATTGTGTGGGGAATTGAGAGGGGTTTGGCCGCGATTGGAAAAAACCGCTGTGACCTCGATAAAAAGATATTAATCTCTTGCAATTCTTATGTTTGTGTAGGTTTCTTGGATGCTTGGTTTGGCGGTGTGTAACCGTCGGGTATCGATTGGAAGTGAAACGAGTTAAGTTATTTATAAGCGGTTCACTGAGCGCTGTTAACCGGGCGAGCAATGGGCTAGAGCTGCAATGTTTGAACATATAAACATTAAAGTTCATAACGCTTAGGCTTAAAAGGTTAGACAGACTGGTCTTTCCCTTAAGGAAAATCTCAGTTTTGGCAAGTCGGGGAACGTTGGTGTCGCCGTCTGGAGTGAATCGCGCGACGTATTGAAGCGTGTCGCTTCATTTTGGACTTCTGTAAAGGACCTGTTTTCGTGAATAAGTTCTCTCGTACCGCCCGCTCGGTAACCTTCGCTGCCATCGTCGGTCTGTCGATGGGCGTCTCCGCCCCGGCTGCAATTGCTCAGGACACTGCCATCAACCAGGCTGCCGGCGACTCCCCGTTGGTAAATAAGGACGCCAAGGGCTCACTCACCATTCACAAGTTCGGTAACCCGACCAGCGAAGGCCAGCCGTCTGGTACCGCAGCTGACGTCGAGGATGTTCAGAAAAACGGTGGCCAGAAGCTTGAAGGCGTCGGCTTCACCGTCTACAAGATCAACAAGACTGCAGATGGCAATACCCCTATCGATGTCACCACTAACGAGGGCCTGCTGGCTGCTTCGAAGCTGAAGGCTGGCGAGTTCGCTACTGGTACCCAGGCGACTCAGGCTCTGATTGACAACGGTACCCTGACGCAGGTCGCAACCGGCACGACCGATAAGGACGGCAAGTGGGTTGTTTCCGAGAATCTCGATCTCGGTGCTTACCTGGTTGTTGAGACCGGCCCGAAGGAAGGCTATGACCCGGCTGTTCCGTTCATCGCTTTCGTTCCGATGACTAGCAATGGCAAGGCAGGCGACGAGACTCAGGGCACCACCTGGAACTACGACGTTCACGCATTCCCGAAGAACTACAAGGACGAAGAGCCGACCAAGACCGTCAAGGACAAGGACCAGAATGCTGGCGACGAAGCACTGGTCTACACCGTGACCGGTACCGCTCGCCAGCTGAAGCCGGAGGCCAAGCGTACCCAGTTCCAGATCACTGACCAGATTGACCCGAAGCTAGAAGTCACCAAGGTTGATGTCAAGGTTGTCAAGGCAGATGGTACGGAGCGGGCTCTGTCTACCGACGACGACAAGGACGGTAAGTTCTTCGAGGGCAACAAGGTCGATGTCGACCTGAAGCCTGAAGTTGCTGAAACTCTCGTGGCCGGTGACAAGGTGGTCGTTACCATCACCACCAAGCTGAAGGCTGAGTTCGCGAAGGACACCGACATCGCGCCGAACAAGGCTCGGGTCTTCCAGAACAACCCGGACGGTTCCCAGAACAGCACCCCGAAGGAGACTCCGGAGGTCAAGACCTACTGGGGCGGCCTGCAGTTCAAGAAGGTTGATGGCGCCCGCAACGGTCTGGAAGGCGCCGAGTTCCAGATTGTCCGTCAGACTGCTGGTCAGAAGTGCTCCGACATTGACACCACCAAGAAGGACTCCTGGACTCCGGTGAACGGTCAGCAGGGTGGCGAGGTTAAGACCACCTTCGTCTCTGGCCAGGACGGTATCGTCAAGATCACTGGTCTTCACGTCAACGACTTCGAAGACAACGCCGAGGTTGTCGAGGGCGAACAGTCCCACTACTGCCTGATTGAGACCAAGGCTCCGAAGGGCAAGGAGCTGCTGCCGGAGGCACTCGAGTTCAAGCTGGTTGCTACCTCGACTGACCCGGAGCGCGTCTACCAGCTGGCTTCCGTCCAGGTCGGCGCTAACCCAGGCGAGGTTGTTAACTCCG
The DNA here is from genome assembly GCF_030232065.1 of Corynebacterium sp. MSK032. NCBI lineage: Bacteria > Bacillati > Actinomycetota > Actinomycetes > Mycobacteriales > Corynebacteriaceae > Corynebacterium > Corynebacterium sp. MSK032. The sequence continues at coordinate 43,715 of NZ_JASPJR010000015.1, forward strand.
ACGACACCACCCCGAACCTGCCGATGACCGGTGGTGCCGGTGTCGGCATCCTGGCTGCTATCGGTGCAGCTATCGTCGCAGCTGGTGCATGGTTCGCCCGCCGCGGTTCCAAGAACTAAATCCGAGTAAAGGCTCGGTCACTGGAGCGCTTTAGCTCCAGTGTTGAGGGAATAGCGTGCGTTCAACAGCGCACGCCATTCCTGTAGTTTGCGCATCACTGAAATTACTGTTGCGGCCTTTCGATGTGCTCTTTCTCAACCGCGGGAATCCCCATTCCGGTGAGAAAGAGAAAGGCCACATCCCTTTTTGATTGACTTCTTGGGAGTTCCTCCGTGGGTAAACACTCTGCGTCGACTCTGACGCGGGACGCATCAGCTGAGCAGCCTGAACAGCCTGATCAGGCGAAAAAGAACAGCATGGTTCTCCCCGCAATTCTGGTGATTGTGGGTTTGCTTGTGATGCTGTACCCGGTTGTCTCCACGGCATTGAACAACTACGGCACTTCTAAGGCGGCCAAGGAGTTCGCCAAGCTGGAAAAGTCCGTACCCCAAGACGTTAAAGATGAACAGTGGGAGCGCGCGCACGCTTACAATGAGCGCCAAACCACCGGCCCGATTCTGGACCCGTGGCTTAACGAAGTTAATGACCACAACCCCGAGTACGCCGCTTATCTCGATCAGCTAAACGCTACCGACGTGATGGCGCGTCTGATTTTCCCAGAGATTCAGGCCGACCTGCCGATTTACCACGGCACCAGCGATGAGGTGCTCGCCAAGGGGCTCGGACACCTATACGGATCCGATCTTCCAGTCGGCGGTGTTGGAACCCACTCCATCATTACCGGTCACACCGGACTTACTAACGTAACGCTCTTCGATAACCTGCGGAAAGCAAAAGAGGGAGACGCCTTCTATATCCAGGTCGCAGGCCACAAGCTGAAGTACGAAATTGATCAAATCAAGGTTGTACTTCCGCATGAGACCGATGATCTTCGTCCCATTGAAGGCCAGGACTACATCACCCTCATCACTTGCACCCCTTACGGAATCAACACGCATCGTCTGCTAGTGCGTGGGCACCAAGTGCCGATGGATCCGTCGGAAAGCAATGTCTTCGACCAAACGCACGGAGCTGGATGGCAGTGGTGGATGTACGCCCTGCTCGTAGCGGTGTTTGTGCTTGGCACAGGCTTTGCGTGGTGGCTCTGGCGCCAACGCCTCGACGCCGACGAAGAGCTTGACGACGACGCCGAGAACGCGGACGTCGAGACTGCTGATGGCGACGCAGACAGCGATGAACTCGCTGACGGCAGCGAATCAGCGTCCGAGGATAATAACAACACTTCGTGGTGGGAAAACGACAATGAATAAATATTTGACATCCACCTGGAACCGGATAGCTGCGTTCTTAGCTGCCTGCGCTCTGGTTGCAGTGATGGGTGCAATCGGCGCGAATGACGCCAACGCGGCCAGGATTGTTGGACGCGTGGACGCTCCGGGCGTTTCAGCAACGAGCGGCACTGACATTGTGCGAATTACCTTGAGCCCAGGAAACCCGGACGATGATAATTCGTCGGCATCGGGCTCTATTTCTGGCGTGACCATTCATCTGGAACGTCTCAAGGGAATCTCGCCGGCGAGCCAGCAGGACCGCGAGAAGGTGGAAAACGCCACCGCAGCTGAGCTTGCCGAGTGGCCGAAAGACCTCCACTTCAGCCAGGTCACTGACGAAAACGGCTCTGTTAAATTCAGTGATTTGCCGGAGGGCATCTATCTTGTGACCTCGACGGCTCCGAATGACAGTTACCGGGAGATCAACTCCTTCTTGGTATCGGTGCCGTTCTACGGTGCGGGCTATGACTCCACGCCGGTAGAGGGCGTCATTGTGGCGAAGTCGCATAAGCCGGGGGAGACGCCACCACCGTCGACACCTCCAACGACGCCGCCGAAGACCCCACCAACGACGCCGCCGGCAACACCGCCTAAGACTCCACCGACGACGCCGGGCACATCGACTCCGCCGAAGACCCCGCCAACGACGCCGACAACACCGGGTGAACCGGGAACCTCGACGACCCCGTCGACTACCTCCACGCCACCTGATGAGCCGGGGACCTCGACACCTTCGGACTCTTCTGGATCCTCGTCGAGCTCCGGAAGCAGCGGAAGTTCCGGCTCGCTGGCGCTTACCGGTGTACAGGTGGCAGGGCTGGTAGCTCTCGCCGCAGCCCTGATTGGTGGAGGATTCGTCATTATCGCCGCTAGCAGGAAGAACTCAGAAAGTAGGAAGAACTAATGTTTTCGACAACATTCCGCTTGCCGGATTCACTGCGAACTGTGCTTCGCATGTTCTTGGCTGCTTTGCTAGCGGTAGCTCTCGTTGTCAGCGGTCAGGCGTTTGCGCCCAACGCGCCACAGGCGCAGGCACAGACGGAGGTTATTCCGACCACCCCGCCGAAGTATGAGTTTAAGAAGATCAAGGCGAAGCCAAATCCGGGCGACGCGAAGTTTGAGTTCACAGTTAATAGTGACGCGACGATTGACAGTCTCCAGTTCAATGTTGGCGGCTCGGAGTGGCTTCAAACTTATGAATTGAGCATTAATGGCAGGATGATTCCAGCTCAGTTCGACCAGAGTCGACCGCCTTATGAGGCGCGACGGGCACCGTTTGAAATTGTGCACAGTGGATTAAATCAAACGGTGAAAGCGGGCGATAAAATTAACTTAGAGTTATGGATCAATAATAGCGCAGCAACGGGCAGCGTATCTCTGACTCTTCGTGGCACTACCGCAGGTTCTACTGAGCCCACCAATCCAAGTCAGCCAACAGATCCGTCAACGGACCCGACGGAGCCTACCCAGCCGACAAATCCAACAGAGCCGACTGAGCCCACCGAGCCAGAGACCCCGGAGCCGGAACCGGAGCCGGGAACGATAACTCCAGCAGAACCGACTCTTGTCGACCCTGCAACTGCACCGGAGTGCGTGGAGAAGGCTTACATCAATATCCCGGACACCAAGGGAGTTGATTACTACCTCAACGCAAAAAAGGCGCCTGCCGGACCTCATGTGTATGAGCAGAACAAGCCAGGAACTGTCAAAGTCACTGCTGTAGCGCAGCCAGGTTTTAAGCTTGCTCCGAATGCGCGTACCGAGTGGACTTTCAATCTAAGTGGTGAAGTTAAAAACTGCTCAAATTCCTCCGAAGACCCCAAGCCACCGGCTGTCGAAGGGCGTCACTTTGACGCCATCGGTCACGAGTTTGCAGTTAAAGCTGACCCAGTAGATCCGAAGAAGCCCAATGCCTTTACGGCTAAGGTGACTGAGGAGTCTCACATGAAGTATGCAACGGTGCGTATCGAAACTGACGCGACTTTCTTGGATCCGCAGAAGTACAACCTCACGCTGGACCAAATTGAACCAGGTGTGACTTTGCTGAAGCGCAACGTCAACATCGGCAATGGGTTCATCACTATGGATGTCGTACCGGTAAAGGACGGCAAGCCGGTTGACTCTGCTCTCGTGCCTAAAGATGCAGTGTTTACCTTCACCAATAATCTTTCACAGAACAAGAACCTGAAGGTGACGCTCGATGTGTACGGAGAGAAAAAGAGCACACCAAAACCACCGGAGATTATCTCTCCGCCGGATGGAGCTCAGTGGGTTCACGGACGTGTCGCTAATCCGCCGATGCCGCAGCGCTGTGGCCTGCGCATTGCTGTGGTGGCCGACCTGTCCACCTCACTGAATTACGCTGATTCAAATGGCTTTACCGAGTCGAAGCGGGCGGCAAATGCTTTGATTGATTCGCTGGCTGGAACCCCTGCAGAACTGGGTATCTACAACTTCGCGGGTGGAGCGCCACGTGCTGCAAACGGCTCAACCTATGGGCAGAACCCTCCTTACATCTCGTTGCAATCAGAACAAGGTGTAAACCGGGCAAAGAGCATTGTCGCTAATTGGCAAGGCGACGGCTCGACCAACTGGGAGGCAGGCCTCAAGCAGGTCGCGGCAGGAAACTATGACGTGGTGTACTTCATCACCGACGGTATGCCGACATATTCCTCGAAAGCGCCCGGATTAAAACTTGGTGGCGAATTTGTTCAAGAATCCGCCCTTAACCAGGCAATTGATGCAGCTAATGAGCTGAAAGCGGCCGGAACTCGCATCGTCCCGATTATGGTCGACCTGACTGTAGGTGGAAAGTATGCTCAGCGCACAACTGTTACTCAGGATCTCGTACTAAAGAATGTACGTTGGTGGAAGAGTGGCACAAGCATTTCAGAGCCCGGACTTTATTGGCAGTTCACGAATAAGTACGTAGATGCAGCAAGTTATGTGGGCGATGATACTACTGCTAACTTCGAGATTGCGTATAAGAATGGTGGTTTCAAGGTTTGGGAGCGAACCCCACAAGGCAGGAATATCGAGATTACGCGTGATCAATCCAAGTGGACCTATGGTCCGCGTGGGGTCAAGACCATGGGTGAGGATATTTCTGGCACCGGTGACACCATCCGAGTCGAGCAGTACTCCAAGCTCGCCGCGCAGATGAAGCAGATTGGTGAACAACTTGCTTCTCGCTGTAACGGAGTTGTGAAGGTCAAGAAGCGCATTGTCGATGAAAACGGCAAGGTTCTCGAAGACGGTGCCCCTGGCTGGGAATTTACCCTTGCCGCAAATGACAATGTCATCGGCACCGGGTCCGGTCCGCTGGTCCATCAGTCGATGAAGGTGACCTCCGGATCCGAATCCGACAAGGGTACTGCATCGTGGAACATTGAAAGCGAACGTGAGCAATCGCTGGTTCTCACCGAAACGCAGAAGCAGGGCTACACCCTGTTCCGTCGCGGTGACACGTTAGATTCCACCGGTGATTTCAACGCGGTGTGTACTCAAACCCGAGGCGGGAAGACCTCACCACTGAAGGTCGAAAACGTCGGCGAGTTCGGCTTCCGGGTGAAGATGTCGGAATCCAATAAGGTCCTGTCTTCCATTTCCTGTGTAGTCGATAACTACGAAGCGCCGGACACCAAGCCAGGCAAGCTGACCTTGGAAAAGGCGGAATATGTCGATGGCGAAGGAGTCAAGGTTCTACCGGGGCTTGGTGGTGCGACTTTCGATATCTACCCCTCGGCAGGTGGTCAGCCGGATTTCAGCGGAGGACCGGTCTACACCATCACCCCAGATCAGAAGTCAATTGAGATTAACGAAACTGGTACTTTCTACCTGGTAGAGACTAAGTCGCCGGCAGGGCTTAGCCTGCTGCCAGAGCCAGTAGCTTTTGAAATCTCAGTTGACCAGGAGACTAAGGAGTACACCATCTCGGTGGTGGGTGGCAGTAGCCCGCTGATTAAGGCCGAAGGCTCCGGCGAGCTCATGATCATGCAGGTGACCGACACCAAGACCGGAACGCTACCAAAGACCGGTGGAAACGGAGTCCTGCTCTGGACGCTGTTCGGTGCGGTAATCGCAGCTTGCGGTTGGTTCTGGACTCGCCGCCAGCAGGCCTAATAACAAATAATGGGATCTGTGCAGTTGCCTGCACAGAACCCATTTGGCAGTAAAAGAACTAGGCTGGCTTCCCACCCATCAGGAAACCCTACATCACCAAACCCTCTTACCAGGGTGAGTTAGCAGTGATGTATGAGCCAAGCTGCTGCCCGTTCCCATCGATGATGTTCCAGGTAGTCGATACAACACCGACAGCGCCTCTTTCCGGGACCCATACTGGGCCACCGGAGTCGCCGCGTTGAGCGTGCACATTTTGAACCTGTAGAGCACTGTCCTCGGTTTGGTATGCCTCTCGGTCAGCGGCTAAACCGCAGGTCACTTTCCCCGTAGTGTTGCCGTATATGCAGACTGTCTCACCAGTTTGAACATCTGTTGGGGATATTATTGAGTCACCCGAATAGGAATTCTCACCGGCAATAGCGGGGTCATCAAGCGAAACAACTCCGATATCGTTTCCCGTATCTAGTGAATGGTCATAGGTGGGAGACGGTTGGAATACTCCAATTTTCTGAAAGGTCCCATCCGTCACCGTGTCTCCTTCTTGCCCACAATGACCTGCTGTGTAGATCTGAGAGTTACTTTTGTCGACGTAGCCAGCTGTACAGACACTGGCTTGTGGCCCATTAGCGTGAACGATAACAACTGGATCACCTTGGTTGATAGTGGCAGCGTAGGCCGGTAGTCCGGTTGTAGCCGTGATGATGGCAGTGACAGTGAAAATCCATGAAGGTCTATTCATGGGGAAATCTGCTCCTCAGTGAGTTGGTCGGTGGCGGCCCAAAAACTGGTTCTGGCGCTTCCAGGTCGCACATTGAAAAGCATTTCCTCTGGTTGGTTTTCCTAGAGGGCGAATACGAACGCGCATGGTAAGCGTCCAATCATCCTAAAGATGCGCAAAAACGAAGCTAATCTCGTCGAAAAAGATGGAACTTAAGCGTGCCGGGCAGTTTATATACCCGTTTCGTATCGCGAATATAAGGAAATGTATAAAACTATCAGTTAAGGCAGAACCTACGCTCAACTGAGCAATCATGTGCGATAGCGCTCCAAAAATGGGGTGGCAAAAAGGGCAACGCCTATCGGGGGAGCATGGCTAAACAGCTGCACTAACCAGCAGCAGAGTCGCCGCTGGCACTGTCGCCGTCGTCAAGCGCGGCAACCAAATCGTGGCGCGCACGAGTTCCAACCAGGGCCGGTACTAATCCAACGTCGAAATATGGAATAGTGCCGCAAATTGCACCTTGTTATACAAAGTTGTTGAATTTGTTAGCATTCTGCAGGCAAGTGGGGGCCGCTCGTAACATCAGAACCGTGAATGGCAGGTAAAAACTGCCGTCACGCAGGAGTAATCCAAAAATACAAAAATACCCGGAAGGCTGTGGGCAAAAACAAATCAAATCTGCGATCCGGTTATCTAAGAATTTTTTATAACGAAAGCCCTACTAGAGGGGGTCTCACGCAGCTATGTACTCCTAGTCGCACTGCAGATTGCCTGTGGCGGCTATAGCATCGGCATTGTCCAGACATTTCGTCTACAACACTGAGAACAGGAACGGCACATCATGGCTGACAACGCAAAGAACACTGCTAAGAACACCCCGGCAACTCAGGCTGGCTCGGACTCCGCGAATAAGGGAACCGGTCACGGCCACACTTCTATCGACGACAGCGTCGTCTCCAAGATTGCAGGCATCGCTACCCGCGAGGTCTCCGGTGTCTATGACCTTGGTGGTGGCATGGATCGCTTCGCTGGCTCCGTCCGTGAGTTTGTCTCCGGCGGCAGCGCCAACGTGTCCCAGGGAATTGCCGTTGAGGTCGGCGAGCGCCAGGCTGCAGTCGACGTCACCATCATCGCTGAGTACGGCGTTGCCATCCACGAGCTGGCAGAGGCTATCCGCCAGAACGTCATTAGCTCCGTTGAGCGTATGACCGGCCTCGAGGTCACTGAAGTCAATGTCGACGTATCCGATGTTCACACCGACTACCAGACCCCGCAGGAGCGCGAAGAAGAGGCCGCTAAGCAGCGCGAAGAGCAGCGCAAGGCCATCGCAGCTGCTAACGAGCCCAAGGAGCAGCCACGCGTCCAGTAGTTAACAACTATTGCGCGTCGAAGCAGGGCAGGATGGGCAGTTAAGCCCGTATAAAGGGGAATTTCATGTTCGATAATTACACAAAGACTTTCGCGACGATTGCCGTTGTCCTGTGCTTCGCCGCAATGATTGGTGGTTTCACGGGCTTTCTTGCGGTTATTGCCTTCGGAGGTCTGGCCGGTGCAGCCGGTGCGGTACTCGATGGCAAAATCGATGCGCCAGAGCTCAACCGTAAGTTCAACCGAGGAGGCCGCCGACGGTGACTATCCACGTTCCAGCAACGCGTGGCACTACCGTCGTAAGCGAAAAGGCGATCCGCCGCATCGTAGAGATGGCCGTGCGCGCGGTTCCCGGCACCCTCGACCAATCCCGTGTGCTAGGGCGCGACTATCCAATTGTCTCTATCGACAGTGAGATTGCTCCTAGTTCTGCCACGACCAATGCCGTTAGTGCAGTTCGAGTCGCAGTTCGCGCCGTTGCATCATGGCCGGCACCGACAGCGGAAATTGCAGTGCGCATTCGTTCAAGCGTCGCCGCCTGGCTCGCTGATATGGCCGGTTTTGAAAATGTCACCGTCGATGTTGACATCGACAGCGTCGAACCCGGGCACGTGCGTGTCACCCGGCAGGACTTAGCGCACTTTTCGGATCACCCGCAGTTGACACCTGTCCGGGTGAACCAGCAGGTAGTGACCGCCCCGCAGGTGCGGTGGGTCCCAGAAGTGCGGTCCATCGCCGTGCCGACGCCGCAGCCGGTGCGCAGTATTTCAGTACCGCAGCCACAGTTAGTGCGTAGCATTCAGCCGGTGACACCGCAGCCGGTACGCAGTATTTCAGTGCCGCAGCCACAGGCAGTACGCAGCATTACTCCGTCGCGCCCAGAACGAGTACGCAGCGTCCCAGCACCTGCTCCACAACCGGTACGCTCGGTTATAGCGCCGAAGCCGCTACCAGCTGTAGCTATTAAGGCACCGAAGCCGCAACCGGCCCGTCGCATTGTTGTGCCACGGCCGCTGCCAGTGGCTCGCACCTCGGCACCGAAGCCGGTACAGGTGCGTCGCACACCAACTCCACGGCCAATTCATCTGCGAAAGGTTACAGCACCAAAGCCGTCGTCCTTGGTACAGGTGAGTGTCCCCCGGCAACCAAAGCTGCGTCCGGTACGAGTGCCGTCGCCACGCACAATTAACGTTAAGACGCCACGACCAGCGCTACTACGGCCGGTTAAAGTGCCGCGTCCAACCCGGTTGAAACAGGTTCGCGCACCACGACAGGAGCAGCTGCGCCCGGTATCCGTGCCACAACCACGTACCGTGGTGGTAAGCACGCCAGAGCCGCGCCCACTGAAAAAGATTGAGGTGACACCCTATGACGCCGACTGAGAGGTCATCGGCCGCGGTGGTCTCGGACGAGTCAGTCGAAACTCGCCAGGGACGTGACCCGCGTCAATCACCAAAGGTCCGCGGGCTGGGGGTTTTCGCCGGTCTGTTGATGATTGCAGCGGCCATAGTCGCAGGTAGAGAAGCAATCATTAGCGCCAATAGCTCAGGTGACACCTCATGGTTACAACCGGTATTCGACTGGTTCAGCAACCCACAGGGCTCAGCCGCGTCATGGGTGTTGCTCCTCGTCGGAATCCTCGCTGCAATCTATGGGCTGGGACAGCTCATCGCGGTGTTTCTTCCCGCCCCGCGCCGGTATGTACGCGTCGATGACGATGGCAACCTGCCAGTTTGGATGCATGAGTCTGACTACCAAGAAATCCAGAATGGCACGGCACTTGCTTCCGGAACTCACGGCGGATACGAAGGTGATGACAAGTGAAAACATCAGTAAGCGTATTCGACCGAATTGTGTTGTTCCTCTTCTCAGCGCTGTTACTACTGGTAGCAACATGGGCGATTGCTAGCTACTTCGATGTCGCTCCTGCACAGTGGCTTCATGACACCGGGCGGATGGAATCCTGGGGAAAAATACCTGAGCAAAGCTGGTATGTTCCCGTCCTCGGTGTAATTACAGCGATTCTAGCGGTGGTCGGCTGCAGCTTGGTGGTCGCTAATCTGCGATCACACCGGTTCAGCACGGTTTCCGCATCCGAATCACAGGAAAAGTTAGGAGAGATTTCGCTGCCGGTCGCCGATGTTGCCGATGCGGTGTGCACCGATCTAGAGCGCAACGCCCACATCAACCAGGCGGATTCACGGGTCTACCGGGATAATGGAATCCCGACGTTAGAAGTGACTGTGGCGATGCCGCCGCAGGCGAGCCTCCCCGCCGTTGTAGCTGCCCTGAAAAACGCGGAGCGTGAAATGCGTGATGCCCTCGGCCATGCGGATATTGCCTCGACCTACAAAATCGAACTGGACCGTTAGTTAGCCTCGCGGGAGAGACAACCTACAACGGCTAGCTACGTCCTCTGGCTGGAACGGGCCTAAACAGCTGTAGAGTCGCCGTTGACACTGTCGCCGTCGCCAAGTGCGGCAACCAAATCGCGGCGCGCACGGGCGACGCGTGAGCGAATAGTGCCCACGCGACAACCTGCGATCTCCGCGGCCTCCGCGTAGGAGTAACCCAGCACCTGCGTCAGAATGAGTGCCTCGCGGCGTTCCTCCGGCAGCTGCTCCAGTAGCACGCGGGCATCAGCGAGCTCAGACCACGACTCGCCGGTTGTGAACTGCTCGGCAGCGTTTTCTACTTCCATCGCGGACTTCTTCGGGCGTGCCGAATCATGGCGGACCGAATCCACCCACACGCGCCGGGCCAGCGACAACAGCCACGTGCGGGCAGAAGAACGCGCCGCAAAGCGGGGAAGTGCCCCCATCACGCGCAGGTACGTCTCCTGCGTTAAATCATCCGCAGCATCAACGCCGCCCAGATGTGCGACCAGACGCCACACGTCCTTCTGGGTCAGCCGCACGAACTCCGTCAGCGCAGCCTGATCACCGCGGCCGGCTTTCAGCGCCAGCTGCGTGATGTATTCGTCATTAGAGACGAGGCGTGCGGGAGTCATGGACATAGCTTAGCAACTTAAAACCTAAAGATAATTCGCCTGGCTGTACGTGGCCTCACCTGCAAAAAGCAGGCGGCGACGCAGCCAGGCGAACTAGGGCCTGAAATGCTAGAAGCGGATGGCGTCGATGGGCTTGACGCGGACGGCAATAGTGGCGGGGATGATGCCCGCCAAGGCACCCACTAATGTTGCGACCAGCACGCCAATCACAGCGGCCGTGACGGGGTAGGCCACGGCACCGGTCTCCAGCGGCAACGCCAGCATCTTATCCAGCGGCAGCTGCTTGACCGTGATGATCGAGGCAATCACGCCAACCACACCCGCCACCGTCGTGGCGACAATCGACTCCAAGAACACAGAGATAAAGATCCTGCCTGCCGACGCGCCCATTGCGCGACGAATACCAATCTCACGGACGCGGTGGCCAATGGTGACGATTGAGACCGTGAGCAGCCCCAATGCGCCAAGCGCAATCACAATGCCGCCGATAATGCCGAGCGCAGTGGTGATGGTGTTATTCATCTCCTGGGAAATCTGCGTGTCCTTCTCCGACAGGGAGGTATTCACCTTCCAGCTGGGGCCAAGCTCCGCCTGGAAAATGTTGTGCAGCGCTTTCTGGTTCTCCTTCGCGGATTCTTCAGGCGTTGCGACGAGAAGTTGCGGCTCACCCACCTGTCCCTCGTAGCCGGCGTTGAGGAAGGAATCATAGTGCGTGACAATGCTCGGGGCGTCCCACGATCCGAGGGATTTATACACTCCCACCACGGTGAAGGTGGTGTTACCCGTTTCCTTCAACCTGAAGGTTGGATGGTCGGCTAGTGCTGGGTTGCCCAGACTTTCGTAGAACTGGTCGTTGACCACTACGGGGTTCATCAAGCGCTGGCCATCGGCATCTTCCAAACGGCGTCCCTGCACGATGGTGCGGGCGTAGATGTCGAACCAGCCTGGGTCAGCGGCGATCAGCTCGGGAGTACCTGGCGAAAAACACTCGTAATCATCCGGAGCGCAGTCATCCATATTTTGCTCGGGAGTCGCTGGCTGCATGCGAACTCGTGACCACAAGTTGGCATGGGTGGTCTCCACCAGGCGGTGTGTGGCAGTGGAAAAGGCGTCATTGATAGACCCGTCCGGGTTGATGACGCTCAAATCGTCCGGCCCGTTTCCGCCGGTGCCCTCGCCGCCGAAGCTTCCAAAGCTATCGGCCATGGTGCCAGCGCTGCCGTCACCGCTGAAGCCGCCGTCGCCAAAGTTACCGCCTTCCTCGGAATCGGAACTACCCGCTCCGGCAGTCAACGTGACCGTTCCGGCGACACCCGTGCTCTGTGCGGTGACCGCATCCTGAGAGCTGGTGAGAATATTGCCAAGTGCAATCACTGTGGTCATCGCCCACACTGCGGCGGCCACACTGACCAGCGACAGCATGATGCGGCCACGGTTAATGCGCAGCTCATGCCAGGCTTCCAGCAGAGCGCCGAGATAAGGCGTTGCTGCGTAGAAGAAGGAAGGCCGTGACTTCGATTCGGTTTCATTATTCGTCGTCATCAGCAACCTCCTCGGAGCCGTGCATGACGTTGGCAGCAGATAGCAGGACGGAGTCGGCGTGCAACTGACCGTCGCGAAGCTCAAGCACCCGATCGCCGCGCTCGGCGACCTCTAAATCGTGCGTAATCAGAATCAACGCAGCGTTGTTTTCCGCCGCGACTTCTTCGAGCAAATTCATGACGATCTTGCCGGTGTCGACATCGAGCGCACCGGTGGGCTCATCGGCAAGAATGAGTTGCGGTTGGCGCACGAGCGCGCGGGCAATAGCCACACGCTGCTGTTCACCACCGGAAAGCTGCGAAGGCGTGGCCTCTAGGCGATCGCCCAGGCCGACGCGCTCCAGCATCGCGGCGGCGAGCTCGGTGCGATTCCAGAACTTCTCACCTCGGTCGTACATCAGCGGAACCTCGACGTTTTCCAGCGTGGTGCGGGAGGGGAAGAGGTTGAACTGCTGGAAGACGAATCCCAAATTATCGCCACGAAGTGCAGCGCGTTTCCTGTCCGACAAAGTGGAAATATCAGTGCCGTCGAACGTGTACGTGCCAGAATCCGGCAAATCGAGCATGCCAATGATGTTCAGCAGCGTTGACTTACCCGAACCGGACTGGCCGACAATGCTGAGGTGCTCACCGCGTGGCACGTCGAGGTCGATGCCTTTCAAAATAGGCAGCTCCTCGCCGTTGGGGAGCGTCACTGTTCGAGTGACTGCGGTCAAACTAAGCATGGCGCGGGCCTACTTTTCAGAGCCAGCGTCATCGCCGGACTCATCGAAGCCGGTGTCGCTGCCATCACCAGCGCCAGTGCCGGTGTCAGTGCCGTCGCCGGCGGAATCGTCCTTGTAGGAAGGCGCGTACTCCAAAACCTGCTGGCCTTCCTTCAGGCCGCGCTTGATCTCAATGAAAGTGCCATCGTTGGCGCCCAGTTCAACCTTGATTTTGGTGGGCTTGCCGCCATCCTTAGCCGGAGCGTAGACGACACCTTCGCGGAAGCGTCCCTCCACCGCGGTCACCGGCAGTGCCGGGACCTCCGAGGTGGTGCCGCTGCCAAGAATCAGCGTGGCAGGAACACCTTCGTAGACGGTCTGATCTGCGGGAATGTCACAGCGCAGCTGTGGGCCGCCCGAGGAATTTCCAGCAGCGGTGGCGCCCATGCCAGCGCCATCCCCGGCGCCAGTGTTCTGCGAGCCCGCGCTACTTCCAGTGACAGTCTTCACCGAATCACACAAAAACGGTGCCGGGCCATCGGTGATAGCGAGGCGGCCATTGTTAATCGAGTCTCCCAGCGTGTACAGCTGGCTCGGTTTAATAGGTGCTACGGCGTGGAAGCTGTTCGGCGAAATCGTGCCAATTTCCTGGCCGATCTCAACCGTCTGGCCGATGACGATATCCCACTGCACAGTGCCGGAAGCCTTAGCGGTGATGTTGCCCCAGGTCACGGTAGTTTCGGGTGCGGCGGCTGCGGCGCCTTCTTCATCGGAATCCGCGCCGCCGGAGGTGCTGGCAGTCTCAGATACCGAGGTCTTCTTCACCTGAAGCAGGTTTTGCCCCTCTACGGCGTTGCCGCCGCTGTTGACATAGGCGTCAGTGATTTCACCGGAAGCGTTGGCGCGGATCACGGTGGGCTCGTCCGGGACGATGGTGGCAGACAGCTTCTGCGTGTTATTGATCCGCTGAGGGGATAGCTCCGTGGTGGGCTGGGAGAAATCACCGGTTGCTTGCGCATAGTCCTCGTCGTTAGCGGGGAAGAATGCGATCTTGAGAAGCGCAACGGTCGCCAGCAACGCCAGCGTGTACTTGAAGACTGTGAGCGCTTTCGCGCCCCTCCCTTGTTTTTTCATGTCTGCAGAAGTATCCGATCAGAATCCAAATTGACAGCGTGGTACGCGAGAAATCCTACCCTCAACGCCTGTGGGCAGTGGTAGTGCTGGCTATACCTTTTATTCACCGCTGATAGGCATTGCTTGAAAACGCAGTAAGTGCTTTTCGACGGTCATTGTGTGCGGTTTTCGTGGAGGAAATTCTGCCCTTTTGGGGTCGGTTGTTTGTCGCTGATACAGCGAACCTAATCGGACTAATGATTAAGTCCGCATATCAATCGCGGACAACTAATAGGAACAATATGAAACTTCGTGTAGGGTGGAAAACGTCAGGGCATGTTGTGACTGTTATCTAGCCCTTGTCTTTAGGAGGAAACGCCCCCATGTCGAATCTCTATGAAGGCTCCAATGGTCCGACCACTCGTCTCAACGGTGCGCCGGTTCCTACAGAGCAGCACTCGCAAACCAACGGCCTACAGGGAGGTATTAACCTCCACGACGTCCACCTGCTGGAAAAACTCGCGCACTTCAACCGTGAGCGCATTCCGGAGCGCGTTGTTCACGCTAAGGGCGCAGGTGCTTTCGGTGAGCTGACCGTCACCGAGGATGTCTCCAAGTACACCAAGGCTGCCGTCTTCCAGCCGAACACTGTCACTCCGATGCTGGCGCGATTCTCCACTGTCGCTGGTGAGCAGGGCTCCCCGGATGGTTGGCGTGACGTGCGTGGCTTTTCGCTGAAGTTCTATACCGAAGAGGGCAACCTCGACATCGTGGGCAACAACACTCCAGTGTTCTTCATCCGCGATGGCATTAAGTTCCCGGACTTCATCCACTCTCAGAAGCGCCTGCCGGATACGGGCCTGCGCGATGCCAATATGCAGTGGGATTTCTGGACTGCCTCTCCGGAGTCCGCTCACCAGGTCACCTACTTGATGGGTGACCGTGGTATTCCGAAGGACTTCCGTCATATGGACGGCTTCGGTTCCCACACCTACCAGTGGATTAACGCTGAAGGTGAGCGTTTCTGGGTTAAGTACCACTTTAAGACTCGCCAGGGCTGGGACTTCCTGACGGATGATGAGGCCGCTGAGCTGGTAGGCGAAAACACCGACCACGCTCGCCAGGATCTCTTCGAGGCGATTGAGCGCGGCGACTACCCAACCTGGGACGTCAAGGTGCAGATCATGCCTTACGACGAGGCCGCCAGTTACAAGGTGAACCCGTTCGACCTGACCAAGACCTGGTCTCAGAAGGACTACCCGCTGATTCCGGTCGGCCACTTCACTCTGAACCGCAATCCGGGCAACTTCTTTGCTGAGGTTGAGCAGGCCGCTTTCGCACCGTCGAATACGGTCCCGGGTGTCGGCTTCTCGCCGGACAAGATGCTGCTGGCGCGTGTGTTCTCCTACGCTGATGCGCACCGCTACCGTCTTGGCGTCAACAGCGATCAGCTGCCGGTGAACCAGTCTCGCTGCCCAGTGAATTCCTTCTCGCAGGATGGTGCGGCCACGTACTACTACTCGGATCCGAAGTTGCCGGTTCACGGCTCCAACGCCACTGCTCGCGGTCCGGAGGCCGATACTGCGGCTGCAGCTAAGGCTGCTGGTTGCCCAGTGCGCTCCGGTCACGCCGGCCAGATCGATGCTGGTGCCTTTGGTCAGTGGGAGAGCGTGGGCGAAGAGTTCTACGCTGGCGCCTACGTGCAGCACCCTGAGGATGATGACTTCTCGCAGCCAGGCGACCTTGTTCGCAACGTGATGGACGATGCCGAGCGCGATCGCTTGGCAAACAACATCGTCGGTGCCATGCAGGGTGTTTCCCCAGAGGTGGAGCAGCGTGTCTACCAGTACTGGACCAACGTTGATTCCTGGCTCGGTGCCGAGGTGGAAAAGCGCTTTAAGGCAACGAAGTAAAGCAACCGCGTAGGGCTGTGCAGTAAAACCGCAGAGTAGAGCTGCACAGTCACGCGGTAGATCAAAGTAAATAGAAAAGCGTTAGCCCTGCAAATGGTTGAACCATCTGCAGGGCTAACGCTTTATTTAAAACTTCTGTCTGTGCATGACAGCCACGGCTTTGTGGTTGCCTGCACGCCGGCCCGGTTTGGGCGGCTAAGGAACAACCCTAAGTGTGAGCTGTTTTAGGCACCGATGCCCGGCAGGCTCGGGGAGCCGCTGAAAAGCGACTTCGGAGCAGCTGCAGCCTCGTCGGCTTCTTCGGCGGACTCGGACACCTCTCGACCCTGTTCGGCAGCGTCGGAGACACTATCAGCCTCAACGCCGGAGACGTGGGTGGAGTTGTCGTTGTGGGTGGACTGATCGTTCGTGATGTTGATGTCCATGAAGTCGCGGCCGAACGGAGCGTTCCAGTCACCGGTTTCCAGGAGGGTCAGGTCACCATCGATGGTCGGGTTAATCTCGAAGGTGACGTTGACGGTCGGGCCGGAAGGCATTGCTTCCAGAACCTCAACGATAGGAGTGACGTCCATTTTTGGTGTTCCTTTTAGACAGTAACGAAATGAAGAATATCGGTTTTAACTGAACAATAAACCGCAGTCTTTTTTTAGAGACTGGCGGTTTATTGTGTCAAGGATTGGCGGAGCTATTGTCCTGCCATGAAGCCCAGGAGCTTACTTGGCGCCGATGCCAGAGATGCTCGGGTTCAGGAAGTCGAACTTACGCTGGTCGGACTTGTCGACGGTGGTCTCCGGGTTCAGGAAGTCGGAAACCTCGACGTCGTGGGAGTCGTGGGTGGAGTGGTCGTCGGTGACGGAGATGTCCAGGAAGTCGTTACCGAACGGCAGGTTCAGGTCGCCACCGACGTTAGCGAAGTTGACGTCGTTGCCAGCCAGCTGCTCGAAAGCCGGCAGCGGGCTCTCGACGGTGACGGCCGGAAGGGCTTCGAGGATGGTTGCGATATCTTCTGCGGAGCAGGACATGAGAAAATCCTTAGGTTCTCGGGGGTAAAGATTTTGAGTCGCTCTTGGCGAACTCACAGAAATTAAGTTAACCGATGGGGCAAGGGGCTGCAATGAAAAAATAAGTGCCTCGATCCGCTTCCGGTCGGTTGTGCCCCCTGAATCTCGCTCAAATTCGCCTAAAAATATTGGAAAGAGGGCGGTTTTGAGTCGGTCGGGACGACTCCGGCCTCTGCCTGAATATCGGATGACAAGAGTGTTGTTTTCTTAAAATTTACCGGAATTGCATTGATTGTTTTGTTCTTGGTGTCGCAAAGGTGCAGGCAAACGGCGAATTCATCAAAAATGATAACTAAGGTGTCCCTAAGTAAGGAAAACCAAAGCTTAGTTAACGGCAAAAACTGCCACTCAATTTAGGGGCATAAACGAGGTTAACGAGCGGGCCATAGCCTATGAGAGGTACGTCACATTATGGGAGGCTAAAAGTGTGGGGAAATATACCCCCTTTTGGGTAGGTCGGGTGGCCTAAAGGAGGTATTGGAGCGCGCTGAGGGGTCGCTGTGAAACTGGCCGCTAACGGTGTGTTCAGGACGTTTCCCGCGCCGCTAGCTACCGCTCCGGCACGAAGTCCTCAGCGGAGCCGTCACGGGCACCCAGCACCGCGCGTCCAAGTACTTCGGAGGCGACGGTAGCGACGACCAGAACAGCAACAATGGCCAGAATGGCCGTGAGGGTTTTGCCCCACGTCAGATTGCCCTGGTCGGCCTCTAAGACCAAGTTGGCAATCACCAGCGCGGGGATGCCCACCATGATTCCGGCCGAAAGCTGGTTCAACCGGCTCAGGGCATCTTTAGAGCGCCACATGGCCACACCCGCCAGAAGCAGGTACAAAGATCCACCAATGACCAGCACGGCAAACAAGATAGTTACAAGGATTGAAGCGATACTCATAGTGCGATTCGTCCTTAATCGGTCTTAGCGGCGGCCACGGGAAATAACTCGGGCCAGGCCCACGGTCGACAAAATGCCAAGTAAGCCCGCCAGCATTGCAATATCGAAAGTAATGGCCGTAGTCCGCAGCATGGCAGTTGTGAGGAACACTCCCACCATGGGGTAGAAGGCGGCGTCGGAAAGCACTGCGCGTGAGACATTGCCCTTGACCCGGAAGATCAGCACCACGCCCACAAGCAGCGCCACTGAACACAGAGCAATGCCAATGCCGCTAATTACCTGTACTGCGGTGGGATCGATCAATGTGTCATTCATGAGCGTGCTCCTTTGTCTTCGCCATTGGAGGCAATGCCATCCGGCAGTGGCAGACCATGGTCGACCTCAGCGGCAACACCGACGACGGCATCCGGGTCAATGAACTGGTCTGCGTTGTATTCCTCGAAGACGAAAGCCTTCGGGCGGGGGACATCGCGGAGGCTGGGGACGAGGTGCTCCTCCATGTCGTAGAGGGAGTCGTACAGCGCGTCCAGGTCGGCACCGAAGATTGCGTGGATGATGAACAACCGCCCCGCATCGGTTTCACGGACGCCGCAGACCAGCGTGCCCGGGGTCATGGTGATGGACTCGGCAAAGAGAGTGACCTCAAGGTCAGACTTCACACGCAGCGGCAGTCCAATGAGCACCGGCTGCTGCTTCTGGTGCGGGCGCAGAGTATCGAGCACCACGTCCGTCGCAGCTACAACAACCTGCCAGACCAGCCAGAGGGAATAGCGGATAACGTGTAGAAACTTCATCAGTAAATACCTCCGATGGCGTTTTCAACTCCGCCGAGTGTGGCCTCGCGGTAGCCATCAATATTCAGCAGCGCATCGGCCGCGCCGGTGGTCGCCCAAGTGACGGCGCCGACCGCGACGAACATGGCCACGGAAACAATTGCCAGCATGGCGGACGGCGCAACCAGCGTTCCCGGAACACGAACCGAATCATCCACGCCCTGCATGGGTCGGCCCCAGAAGACCGCGCGCCACAGGCGAATCATGGCCAGCAGCGAGCCCAGTGAGGCAACGATGATTGCGGTGATCGCAACAATCGAGCGAGCATCGCCAGTGGCGGCAGAGGCAAAGACAATGCCCACCTTGCCCCACACGCCGGAAAACGGTGGGAAGCCCACAATGGAGAAGCTCATTGCCGCCATCACCCAGGCAACCGCTTGGTCGCGGCGAGCAAGCCCCGAAAGCCTAGAGAGCGTACCCGTACCGTAGGTCTCTTCCACCGCGCCGGAGCCCAGAATGAGGGCGCCGACAGTCACCATGTGGTGGATTGCGTAGAAAATACCCGCAGCCAGGGCAGCCTTGGCGCTGCCCCCGTCGTTAGCGTCCGTGAACGCCAACACGATCAGAATGAACGGCATACCCGTGACCATCTGGTAGGCCAGCACCTCACGCATGGTGTTCTCCGCGAGACCAGCAAACGCGCCGACCAGCATCGAGATCGCCATGATGATAATGATCGGCCAGTGCCAGGAGGGATTCATGCCCACAATCACGACGTAAATGCGGAAGAGCATGTACACCGCAACCTTCGTGTGCACCGCAGAGAACAGTGCCATCACCGCAGGGCTTGTCGACGGGTACGTCCTCGGCAGCCATGTGTGCGCCGGAACCAAACCAGCCTTCACACATAGTGCGATGATGACAATGCCCAGCGCGACCACACCCGTGCCGCCGGGGCCGCCCTCGCTGGCCATGTCGGCCAGCATTGCGATGTTCACATTGCCCGCCGAGCCGTAAATCAGCGCGACACCAATCAGCAGCACCGTGGAGGTCAAGAGGTTGACCAGCACGAAGTTACGACCAGCAGCCAGGCGGTGCCAGGTACCGGTGACCGCAATCAGGCCGTAGGAGGGCAGCAGCATGACCTCCATGAACACGAAGAAGTTGAACAGGTCGGCAGTCAGGAAAGCACCCGACATGCCGGACAGCATCATCAGCGTCAGGGAAGGGAAGAAACGAGAGGTGTTTTCACCCGCGACGTGGGCGAACCAGTTACCGATGGCAACCACAGCGGCAGCCACACCGAGCATCAGCATGGAGAACGTGTCCGCCAGGAAAGGAATCGAGATACCACCGGGGAACGCGCCCACGCCGTGGCCGACCGGGCCGTTTTCAGTGACGTAGAACATCACCCAAAATGCAGCCAGCGACGATAGGGCCGGAACGGCGATGCCCATCGTCGCGCGCATCCACAGCTTCGGCAGGATGGCTGTGACTGCCGACAAAATCAGCGGCAGTGCCGCAAACAGTGGCAGTAGCGAAGACAGAGTTGAAGGGGACATTGCAGAGGTCATTGCAGAGGCTTCTACCATTTCTCGTCACCGCCGAAAGGAGTCTCGCGCGGGAACTTGTTCGGAGCCGAAGAGACCCCTGGGGTACCGGTGACCGTGGAGTCCGAGTCCGCCGGAACATTCTTACCCGCACGACGACCAGCCGTCGACAGCTGTCGCATAGCCTCGCGATCCTCATGGATACGGGTATCGTCGTCACGGCCCAAACCAGCCAGTGCCAGCATGAACGCGGTCACAGCCATGGTGATCACGATGGCCGTCAGCACGAATGCCTGCGGCAACGGGTCAGCCATCTGCTCGGCAGCGCCAGCGCCCGCAGTGGCCTCGTTGCCCAGCAGCGGCTCGCCGCGCCAGGCGCCGACACCCGTGGACAAGATAATCAGGTTAGCGGCATGGGAAATCAGAGTCATACCGATAATGGTGCGCAGCATGCCGCGCTGTAGCACCAGGTACGTGCCACCGCCAGCGAGGACGGCAGCCATGATGGCGATAATCACTTCTTGGCCTCCTCAACGGTGGCATGAGCTGGGGCGGGGGCTGGAGCGCTCTCCGCTTCTGAGGCGAACACGCCCATCTCCGGCGGCACCCGCAAGCTTGAGCGGTCTGAGTAGAGATCCTGCATCACATCGTCCGACCCGGTCACACCAGGACGGTTCGGGCCGCCCAGGAGATTCAGCGCGGTTGCCACAATGCCGATGACGGCCAGGTACACGCCGACGTCGAAAAGCAATGCCGTGGTGAGGTGCTGACCCAGGAACTCGCCGTACAGCGGTGCCAAGAACGACCCCTTGGCGAAACCGATGAAGCCCGTGCCGATAGCCGTGATGACACCCGCAGCGCTGAGCACTGCCGGGATCTTCTCGCCAAAGACCAGCTCGTCGCGGTCCTTGGACAGGTAAATCAGCATGACGGCAGCGGCGCCAATCAGCGCCGCGTTGAAGCCGCCGCCCGGAGCGGTACCGCCGCGGTAGAGAACCACAGCGGACAGGGCGAACAGAAGCGGAGCCAACCAGCGGACCAGCCAACGCATCATGATGGAGTTCAGAGCGGGCTCCGCAAGCGGGGAAGGCTGATCGAGCAGGTGCGGGAAGCGAGGCATAGACGTGACAACCGCCGCCATCGCGACACCCGCCATACCGAGAACCGCCAGCTCACCCATGGTATCGAAAGCACGGAACTCAACCAGGATCACATTGACAATGTTGGTCTCGCCCGTGACCTTCTCAGTGTTATCGATGTACCACTGCGCGACCTCAGGCATCTGACGACGGCCAGTGAGGAACCACACCGCGCCGAACGTAGCCAAGCCCACGGCAACTGCCACAACCGCCGCCGAGGCACGGCGGTTCTTCGAGGTCTCAGAGAACGCACGCGGCTGGAAGCGCAGCACCAGCATCATCAGCACGACAGTCAGGATTTCCACCATGAACTGCGTCAATGCCACATCCGGTGCGCCCAGCAGGAGAATCTGCAGCGTGACACCAACACCGGTGACGCCGAGCAGCACAGCCGCCTGCAAACGGTTCTTCGCCCGAAGCGTGGCCCACACGCCAATCACGACAACAACCAGCGGAATCAGATCGGTCAGGTGATCGATGCCGTCGATCTTCGGCAGCACCGGAGCGCCCCCGACACCCGGAGCGATTGCAATAACCAGGGCGTACACCGCGAGCAAACCAAGCAGCGGCAACAGGTGACGCGATGGCTGATGCGAACGCGCCACCTTGCCCATCGCGCGCCCCACACGCTGCGAGACGCTCAGCGACGCGTTGATTGCCTCCACACCAGTGAACGGGAAGAGCTTGCGGTCTGCCATGACGGCGCCTACGCGGGCACGAGTGAAGATGAAGCCCACGCCGACAGCCAGCACAACCACAGAGATGATCAGCGGCACATTCACGCCGTGCCACAGGCTCAAGTGCGATTCCTGAGTCGTGCCAGCCGGAAGCTGACCGACCGTATCGGCCACGCGGTCCAGCGGGCGGTTCAAAATAGCGCCGGCAGCGAAGGCGGCTGGAAGGCTAAGCACGCCAGGGATGGCAGCCGGGAGCCACAGCGAAATTGGAGCCTCAGTGATGTGGTCCACGTTGCGCGGACCATCCACAAATGCACCGAACACCAAACGTGCCGAGTACGCGAAAGTACCAATCGCACCAATCGCCGCCACCGTCAGCAGAATGACGACACCGGTGTTGCTGAGCGGCGCACCTTCGAATGCGGTCAGCATGCCTTCCTTCGACATGAAGCCGAAGAACGGCGGAATTGCCGCCATCGATGCCGCACCGAAAATCATCGAGCCAAAGCTCCACGGCATCTGCTTCCACAGCGGACCGAGGCGACGAATATCGCGCGTGCCTGCCTGGTGATCAACCACACCAGCCATCATGAACAGCGAAGACTTAAACATCGCGTGCGCAATGGTGTGCACAACCGCAGCCATAATCGCGAACTTCGTGCCCACACCAATCGTGGCGACAATCCAACCCAACTGCGAGACCGTCGAGTACGCAATCAGCTTCTTCAGGTCAGTCTGCTGCAGCGCAAAGTAGGCCGTGGCAACAGCCGTCCACATACCCATGACGATCAGCAGCAACTGCCACACGCGCACGTCCGCGAAGACCGTGGAAAAACGCATCAGCAGGTAAACGCCTGCCTTGACGACGGCCGCAGCGTGCAAGAAAGCCGAGACGGGAGTTGCCGCCGCCATGGCCTCTGGAAGCCAGGCGTGGAAGGGGAACTGAGCTGCCTTCGTGAAAGCGCCCAGGGCCACCAGCGCGGCAATGAGGCTGCGCGCTGCCGGGTTGGCCTCCCACTCAGGCGAAGCCAAAACCTCGGTGAGATTCGTGGAACCGGTTAGCCACACCGCACCGCCGAGGGCGGCCAGAAGCAGCAGGCCACCGGTGAAGGTCAGCAGGAGTGTGCGCAACGAGCCCAGCTCGCCCGACGAGCCCGACCTCGCAATGAGCAGGAACGACGCCATCGAGACCAGTTCCCACCCGATGAAGAGGAGCATGATGTCGTCGGCAAGCACGAGGAGCAAAACCGCCAGCATGAACGCCGTCATCAGGACGTAGAAGCTCATCGCGGATTTCTTCGGCGGCAAATACGCGGTGGAGTAGATGAAGACTATCGAGCCCACCAACAGCGCCAAGAAGCTGAACACCATGGAGAGGGGATCGAGCTTCAGCGCAAACGCCGCGTTCAGTTCCGGGGACCAGACGCGGGACCAGGTGAAGGTGGTGCCGTCGAGAATATCGCCCGTTACACGCGAAAGCTGGACCACCGACGCGAGAAAAAACGCGACGATGGGCCAGCCTGCGTGACGACCAAGGAGCTTCACAAACAGCGGGGTCAGCGCCAGGGCAACCGCGACCAACAGCGGGACCGAAAGGAGGGTCAGGCTGTTGGCGGAGGTTTGGGCTGCTTGGGTGGCTTGGACTGCTTGAGCTGCTTGAGCTGCGAGCGTTGTTGCGTGCTCTGCGGAGCTGCTTGCTTGGGGGGTAATCGTTGCCGGGGCAGAAAGAATGGAATCTAAAGAATTCAATGTTGCCGATACGCCGCCGGACGCAAACTCAGAAGCCAATGTCTGGTCTGGTGGTGCGGTCGCCGACGGCGGACTGGCTGTAAAGGGGCTGGCTGATGCCAGAGCTGTTGCCAGGTGCGTCACTTGGGGGCTACTTTCACATTGCTGTTAAAAAGGTTCGTACTTCTACAGACTAACAGCCACGAAAATGCTCCACGCGGGGTGAAAGGGGCATTTGGGGGAGCGGGGAAAGTCTCTGTGGATCCAGTAGTGAAAATACATAGGAACGAGTGATGAACGGGGCGTCGGTGGGAGTTACTGACTGCGTTTATGTCTGGTGACGTTGGATTGATCCGAGTTACTGACTAGGTTTATGACAAAAATGGCCCGAAAAATGGCTGGTAGGTTCAGGCGGTGAATGCATCACCACTTTCGACCAGGAGAAGTAGTGAAGCAAACCCGCCGAACGAAATAC
>NZ_JASPJR010000016.1:0-64892 GCF_030232065.1 Corynebacterium sp. MSK032
TGTATTTCGTTCGGCGGGTTTGCTTCACTACTTCTCCTGGTCGAAAGTGGTGATGCATTCACCGCCTGAACCTACCGCCCGAAAAATGGCTTGAAAGTGTCATAAACTCACACAGTTTCACATTTGCAGCCCGGAAATTTTAACGCCGATGGGACGAATGGGCCAGCTCCGCGATACGAAGCACCGACTGTTCCAGCGATAGTTCCGGCGTCGATGAGGCTCCCTTGGTGTCTGCATCCAGCTGTGCCGCGACAACCACAGCGCGAGCAACCGCCGGGGTTGACCAGGCAGATGCCAACCGCTGAGTTTTCTCCAACTTCCACGGCGGCATGCCATAGCGGTGGGCATCTCTACGCGCATTGACACCACGTGCACCGTGGAGCCGAGCTACATCACCAACCATTCCCGTGATTGCAGCCGACAGCAGTGCCGGTGCCATTCCCAGCTGCAAGGCACGGCGCATCTTGGCCAACGCTTCCCCGCCCCGACCGCGCAGTGCGAGCTCGGCAATCTCAAAGCCCGAGACCTCCGCCGAAGCACCGTAGTAGGTGCGCACTGCTTCCGAGGTGACCTTGCCCGCTGTATCCGCACACAGCTGGGAAATGGCGGTCGCCAGTTCGCGGAGGTCTGAACCGACCGCATCCAGGACGGTATCGATGACGTCGCGACGCACCTTAACCCCGTGTGAGGCGAACTCTTCGCCAACAAAACCGGGCAAGTCGTTTCGCTTGAGCGGTTGAGCTTCGAAAAAGCGGACCCCCAACTTGCGCAGGTCAGCGACCATCTTTTTCTGACGCCCCTCACCGCTGTGAAGGAGAATCAACGTGATGCCCGGCGCGGGATCCTTAACCGAATCCATCAACAGCTTGGCAGGCTCTTTGCCGGCGTCTTGGCAGTCGGTGACAACCACGATCCGGTCATCTCCAAACAACGAAGGGCTGAAGAGCTCCACGGCATCGACAGTGGTCATGTCCCCTGCGCGGATGGTGGTCACAGGCACCGAGCGTCCACCCGGATCGGACTCCGTTGCTGCCTGCGCGCGGACGGCAGCGACAATGGCGAGGCGGGCGCGGTCTTTCAGCAGCTCCTCTTTGCCCACAATCAAATTCACGGGTGCGACGGCGCTCAATCCCGACCTCTTTTCCGCGTTAATTCCTGCGACTGTTGTTTCTAGCCTACGGGACAGCCCGGATTTCACCTTCCTCGCCAGACTTCACCATTGGAATACAGGGCTTGCGGCCCATCTCGCTGCGGGCACACCACAGGAATCTGCTCGGGTGTCATTACGGTTTCTCGCACGCGCGGACCACACTCGCGAGCGATAAACCACTGGGGTGAGCGGCCTGATTGGGACGGTTGGCCGCTCACGGATTCAGCGATGTACGACGGGGACTCCACCGCCACGGTTTCTGTCGTGGGGTTATTGGTGGTGTCATCGAGCACCTGGACGTACCCCGCCTCTTCCTCGGTGAGTCCGAGTGCAATTCGGCACTGCCGGCTGAGCGAGGTCGGTGCAGGGTAACCAACCGATGCCACATGGTTGGCGGGTTCTCCGACAGCCTCCGCGTGAATGAGAACAACCTGGTTCTTCTCCGCACAGGCCGCAACCTTCCACCCCTGTGGGGCACGCGCAATGTCCAGCCCGAACACCCAAATAACCGCGTAACTACAGACGGCAAGTACCACTGCGAAGCAACCAGCGCGGAGCGCAAGACGGGGCCACGCCCAGAGCGCCGTCAAGCATGCGAACGTGAGCGTGCAGGAGATGACCAACGTGACCGTCCCAGTGGCGGGCGCGACGATTCCCGCAGCGAGGCGTGCGACCTGATGAATCCACCATGCGCACGGCGCGGCGCACCAGAGCAGCGCACTGACCAGCCAATTGAGATGCAGTGCGGCGGCAACGGCAGCGAGCGAACCAGCGATAGTAACCGGTGCGACGGCGGGCGCGGCGAGGAGATTGGCGAGCAGTGAGACGTGACTAATTTCGCCGATAAGGAGCGCCAACACGGGCATGGTGACCACGTGTGCGGCAATCGATACGGCGACGGCGCGGACTACTGGGGCGGGCCAGGTACCCATAACGGTGGTGGCGGACAGGCGTCTGGCAAGGGGCTCGGCAAGAAGGACTAACCCGGCGGTGGCTGCGACCGAGAGGGCGAAGCCCACTGATACCGATAGGTCTGGAGCCAGGAGAATCAACCCAATAATGCCAGCCGACAGCGCCGCGATGGCCTGGCCAGCTCGTCCTACAAGAATCGCCAACAGCCCAATGCAGCCGGTGACCACCGCGCGTAGCACTGACGGTTCTGTACCCACAATTGCCACAAAGCCATACAGGGCAAGCGCGGCGACTGCGACGCGCACCCGCGGTCCAGCCCACGAAAACACGGCTACAACAGCCCCGACAACAAGCGCAACGTTCGCTCCAGAGACCGCTGATAGATGTGAAAGCCCAGAAGCAGTCATCACATCGCCATCGGTGAGGCTAAAGCCGCGCTCATCGCCGATGGCCATGGCGGGAATCAGGCGGTCGGGACCAACGGGGAGATTCTGCGCCGAGTCAAAGAGCTGCTGCCTCACGTCAGCTGCCAGCCCCTGTGGTGGCGCGATGACCTCAACATCACCGCGCAGATTCAGCTGGATACCACTAATGCAGGGCTTGCTGGCCACACGTATACCGGCTGTGGATTCAATTACGGTGTCTCTCGTGATAGCCAACAGTGACTCGTCGCCGAAAGCCGTCACCTGCCCCGGAAGACCTTCGATGCGGGCCTTCGCACTGGCCCCAAACTCGGTTGCTTTCGGCTCGGTGACGAGGCGCAATTGCACTTTCGCCATCCCACCAATGTCCTCATAGAGCTCATGGGCTCGGGCTTGCGCTATGCGGATTCGCGTGGCCACCGCAACGCTGGCCACCGCCACAGCTGGCACCACGATAGTGGCGATTGCTCGCCAGCCGGAGGTCACCGCACCTCTGCCCCATCGCCACGACCAACGCTGCCACGCCCACGGCAACGCCACCGCAGTCGCGATTGAGCTCGGTACCACAACTATCGCCCATTCTGGGCGCATGATCACCGCCACCGCAGTCGCCCACGCCAACACCGCTGCTGGCACTAGCCGCACATCGAGCCCAGCACGAGCGCGCAGGTCAGACGGTGGTGGCATCGCGCAGAGCCTCTACCTTCGCCGGGCCGATTCCCGGTACCTCCTCAAGTGCGTCGATACTCGCAAAAGGCCCGTTCTTTTCACGAAAGTCAATGATTTTGGTCGCTGTTGCGGGTCCAATTCCGGGCAATTCCTCCAGCTGCGTAGCGGTGGCGGTGTTGATGTTGATCTTTCCGTCAGAGCCACCCGGGCCAGCCCCGCCTGCAGCACCGGCGCCAGAACCGCCAGAAACATCGGAACCGCCCTCCGCCGTTCCTGCTGGCAGCGCCTCTGTCCCCACCACAATCTGTTGACCATCAACCAACGGTGCTGCCAGGTTCACGCTGGCAGGATTAGCCTCCGGCAAAAGCCCACCCGCACGCTCAATTGCCTCCACCACCCGCGCGCCCGCTGGCACCTCCACCACGCCAGGATTCACGACCAACCCCACCACCGACACAATCAACGGCCCCGCCTGTACCTGAGCGTTAGTCTCCTGCCCCGGACCGCCCGTCATCTCCGCTGGGGTTTCGGTCGTCTCTGGTGTCGTCCCCGCGACAGCAGCGTCCTGCACCGCAGGCATCTCCACCTGTGGCGTCGACGGCCACACCACCGCAGCGATTGCTCCCAAGGCCAACACCGCAATCACAATGCACGCGGCCATCGCCACCCGCGGCGTCACCACCGCCCGGCGCGTGGAAAAGTCCACCGCCATGCGCTTGTCTTGATCAATCGGTTCCAGATAGTCCGCCAGCCGATTCCGCAAATTCGTCACGATGCGCACCCTAGCGCCCCGCACCACACCCCACCTTGACGAAAGCACTCATCGAGGCGTCATCTGTGGATAAAAACTGGCCTGTGGGGGTTATCCACAGGCCACATCATCTTCGCAGTTCAGCAACTACTTCTTCTTCTCGTCGCCGTCATCATCACGCTTGTCGCTTGACGACGACTCCCGCGATTTCTCCCCTTCGGTGCCAAATACAGCTCCCTCGGGATCGGACTTATCGCGCAGCGCCAAATCAGAGATAGCCTTCGCCAGACGCTCAGCTTTATCCAGAGCTGCTTGGCGATTCTCACTCCACGTTGGCAATTTAGAAACCGCCGTGGTGAAAAGCGGAATTCCCTGTTCATTAGTCACTACTGTGCGATGGATTCGTTTATTGCGGTTGCGACTGGCAGCCGGATTCTCAACTACCTTCACCGCAGCCTGATCGGTGATCGGCTCACCTGGGTCTGTGGTGCCAGCGTTTTCAGCCGAACCGTCCGTGTCAGCAGAGTCACCGGAATTGTCTATGTTCCCGGAATCGTCGTCTACCGCGTCTGCAGCCACAGCATCAACAGCAGGCGCGTCACTCTCCTCCACACTGTGGAGCAGCGCTGTCACGCCCATCTCTGTTTCAAAATCCATGGCATTCGAATCAATCGAGCCACCGGAGACCATGCCAACTGCATAGGCTCCCTGCCCGACATGAGCGGTAAGAGACTCCGGCAAATCCAGGATTCTAAACCGGGTATCGTCGGGTAGCTCTTCGGCAAGCATGGCCTGGAGCTCGTGAACGTCGTCAAGCGCATCGGAATGATGCAGCAATACCGCAGGCGGACGGTTCGCCGATGACGCGGACCGCACCATCTTCGTGGCGAAATCCACCATGCGCTGCTTGACCTTCGCCTCTGTCCGGCACTTGGCGACCAGCGCTAGTGAGCCATCTTTAATACCGACGATGGGCTTGATAGCGAGAGCCGTGGAGAGCATTGCTTGGCCTGCAGAGATGCGACCGCCACGGCGCAGCGAGTCAAGCTTCGGTACGAACAACCAGAGTCGATAGCGCTGCAGCACATCACGGGCGACGTCGGCAACCTCATCACGACTGGCCCCGGCCCTCGCAGCCTTGGCCGCTGCGATGGCAGCGGCACCGACTCCAGCTCCGACGGTGTCGGTATCGATGACGGTCACACGGTCCAGCGCACCAGCAGCGGTGACAGCGTTAGACCAGGTAGCGGACATTCCCTTGCCAAGATGCAGGGCGACAACGCCAGCGTCAGAACCATCCTTGTTGGAGCGTTCCAGCGCACGCGCATATGCGGCGCACAGCTTCAGTGGACTGACTGCCGACGTGGTGACGGCGTCTTCATTGATGTCATGGCCGATGGGAACCACGGTGATGTCGAGCTTGCGAGCAACCTCGGGCATCAGGCACGCGGTGTCATCGACAACAATGCGAACGCGACCGTCACCGGGCATGGCGGCCTCCTGAAGAATCAGAAACCTGCAACTCCCGCTGACGGACCTTCGCGTTAAAAGCATTCAGGTACCAGGAGGTCTCACCATTGACGCGCGTGCGCTGCTCCATTTCGACCCACGCAGTGTTGCCCAGTCCGTTGAACGTGCTGAAGTAGTCGCGCGGCATCTGCAGCAGGGCTGCGGTAGCGGCAGCAATGGCACCACCGTGGGATACGAGCACAAAGGTATCCGACTCCCAATCGGGGTTGGCCGCTAGCTCAGCAATGACCGCCAGCATTCGGTTGGAAACCTCAAAACGGGTCTCGCCGCCCTTGGGCGCCCAGTTAAGATTATGGCGCCAGTGGTCACGCATACCGGGAAACGCGGAGTCAATCTCGTCGTAGGTGCGCTCTTGCCATTCACCGAGGTTGGTCTCACGCAGGCGCTTATCAAAACTCAACTCTGCACCGGTGGCCTCGGCTAGCGCGCGGGCGGTGTCGGCTGCCCGGGTCAGGTCAGAGGACACGATTTTTGTGATTCGCGGTTCAGCCTCCGCCAGGTACTGCGCCGCAGTACGGGCTTGCTCGCGACCAACGTCGGAAAGCTGCGTGTCCAGCTGTCCCTGAATGCGGCCGGTAGCGTTATACGATGTCTGCCCGTGCCGCAGCATAATCAGGCGACGTCGAGCAGCAACATGTGCCTCGCGTGAGCCCGCCACAATTAAAACTCGTCCGTGTCCGGGTTTTCGGCAGCCAGCGGAATCTCGTCGATAGAACGAGCATTGCGGGCGGAATCTTCGCCGTCCTCGTTGCTCGGCTGCTCGATGCCCTCGACCTCGATGCGCGGGCAATCGCGCCACAGTCGATCCAGGCCGTAGAAGTCGCGTTCTTCACTGCGGAAGACATGCACGACAATGTCGCCGTAATCCAGCAGCGCCCAACGTCCCTCACGGACACCTTCGCGGCGAACCGGCTTTGCGCCGAGGTCACGCAGATCGTCCTCAATTTCGTCGACGATTGCGGCAACCAGACGCTCATTGTCAGCACTGACCAGGACGAATGCGTCCGTAATCACCACTGGGCCAGAGACATCGAGAACAACGACGTCCTCACCCTTTTTGCTATCGGCGGCCTTCGCCGCGGCGGTCGCCAGCTCAATGGCGCGTGGTTGTGCAGTCACGAAAGACTTCAGCTCCTTGTGATTTAAAAGTCGTGAAAAACAGCGTTTGTACTTGTAACTTACCGTCTCAGCGGGATTTTGCTAACTTTCAGTCCGCGGTATCGGACTTCGCATCCACCGATGCCGCAGCCACCGGCGCCGCATCCTCGGAGGTCGAGTTCACCGATGCGGGGCCCACAGAACCAACCGTGCCCTCAGCAGACTGGTACAGACCACGCTTAGCGATGTACTGCACCACGCCATCCGGCACCAAGTACCAAACAGGGCGTCCTGCCTCCGCACGCTTTCGACAATCGGTAGAAGAAATAGCCATCGCGGGAATCTCGATGAGGTGCAACCGTGAAGCGTCGATTCCTTCCAGGTCCTCTGCCCGCAGGTGAACCCCTGGACGAGTGACACCGACGAACGTTGCTGCGTCGAACATCTCCTCCCAGTCCCGCCACGTCATAATCTTCTGCAGCGCATCGGCACCGGTAATGAAGAACAAATCCGCGTTGGGATAGATGACCTTCAAATCCCGCAGCGTATCGACAGTATAAGTCGCACCCGGCCGGTCAATATCAACCCGCGAGACCGAAAACTGCGGGTTCGACGCAGTGGCAATGACCGTCATCAGGTAGCGGTCTTCGCTGTGAGAGACCTTCCGGCCGCGCTTTTGCCACGGTTCACCCGTAGGCACGAAAAGCACAAAGTCAAGGTCGAAACGGTCTGCCACCTCGCTGGCGGCAACCAGGTGACCATTGTGGATGGGATCAAAAGTGCCACCCATTACGCCAATGCGCTGCCGGGGCGCGTCCGCCGACTTCGCTGTCAACGCGGCGTGTACTCGCGACCGCACACTTTTCTTGCGCTTAATCATGACTGGCACTTTACCTGGGCACTACGGACGAGTCTGTCCACGACCAGCCAGAACCCACTTGCTGCTGGTCAGCTCCGGCAGCCCCATGGGCCCACGGGCGTGCAGTTTCTGAGTGGAAATACCAATCTCTGCGCCGAAACCGTACTGCTCACCATCGGTGAACGCAGTCGAGGCATTGACGCTGACGGCAGCAGCATCAACACGGTCGACGAACTCCTGGCACACGCCCCAGTCACGTGCAGAGATAGCTTCCGTGTGGCCCGATGAGTACTCAGTGATGTGATCCGTCGCGGCCACCACACCGTCGACGATGCGCGCTGCAATGTCTAGCGAGAGGTACTCATCCGACCAGTCTTCCGCCGTCGCAGGAATGACCTCACCAGTCCACCCAGAGGCCGCCAGATTATCGACATCGCCGTGGACCGCAACGCCAGCGTCGGCAAGCGCGTCCAAAATGCGAACCTGATCCTGCGCGGACAGCGCCGAGTCAATGAGAACCGTTTCAGTGGCGTTACAGACGCTCGGACGGCGGGTCTTGCCGTTAATCATCAGCGCAATCGCTTCGTCGATATCGGCGGAAGCATCGATGTAGATGTGGCAGTTACCGGTACCGGTCTCAATGGTCGGCACCGTTGCCTTTGTCACGACGGCCTCAATCAGACCGGCACCGCCGCGCGGAATCACCACGTCAACCAGGCCGCGGGCAGTTATGAGATCCTGCACGGAATCGTGGGTCTCACACGGCAGCAGCTGAACAAGGTCCTCCGGTGCATCGTGGTTGGCCAGCACCTCACGCAAAACCGCGACCAGCTGCGTGTTGGAGTGGACGGCGGACTTGGAGCCACGCAGCAAGGCCACGTTGCCCGACTTCAGCGCCAGACCAAAGGCATCGACAGTAACGTTCGGGCGAGCCTCGTAGACCATGCCCATCACGCCCAGCGGAACGCTGACCTGGGAAAGCTTGATGCCGTTAGGAAGAGTGCTTCCCCGCAGCACCTCGCCTACCGGATCCGGCAGGGCCGCAACCTGGCGCAGCCCACCGGCAATACCCTCAACACGATTGGCGTCAAGACGCAGGCGATCCAGCAGGGAGTCACTAAAACCACGGGCCTTACCGGCCTCGATGTCCTTGGCGTTGGCTACCAGAATCTCTTCAGTACGGGCGACCAGCGCATCTGCTGCGGCCAGCAGGAGCTCGTTCTTGCGTGCCGACGTAAAGCGAGCCAGCTCTCCCGCGACAGCCTTGGCACGCTGTGCCTTATCTAAAACCTCGGCGCGCTCAGCAGCACGCTCCGGGCTAAGAGCCGAATCCTCGGCAATGCCCTGTTGAATGGTGTTAGCAGTTTCGTTCGTTTGAGCAGTCATGCCTACCAGCATAACTAGAGTGAGACATCATTTGAAGGAATTAGCTCAGCAACCCAAGGAAAGATGTAATTCATCAACAGCAGGAACACGATGACGGCAATCACGATGGTGATGATCGCTTTCACCCACCACGGACCCGGCAGGGATCGCCAAAAAGCTGCGTACATCTAGTTGACCTCCTTGGTCTCAACACCGGCGAGAACCGCGTGAATAATGAGCCGATGAGTGTTGTCCCACTGCGGATGGCAGGTAGTCAGCGTAAGTAGAGTCGCGTCACCGACCGGATTGAGGACATCGGCGCGGTCTGGAGTGACAATGTGCTGGCCGGGAATCTCGGGGACGTTAGTTCCTTCTGGCACGCAGTCGAAGCTTTCCCCTGCGCCAGCCATACCGTCGACCGGCAATACCTTGTAGCGGTAAATAGCATCACGCGTCTCTACGGTGATGTCATCGCACGTCTGCAGGCGGTCAATGTTGTCAAAGGGAGCTCCGTGGCCGTCACGATGGGCGGCATAAGAGCTGTTGCCCACCTGCCCCGGAAGGGCTGTGCTCGGATAATGGCCGGGGCCACCGCGCAAAACTTCCTGAGAGACACCTTCGAATACGACCAAATCGCTAAAACCGGCCTTAGGAGCGGAAATCATCGCCACCGCAGAGCCAGGCACCCAGGAGCCCTCAACAGCTGGCTCCGTGCCTTCTGGCGCCTGAGCTGCGGCCGATGCCGGTGCGGACCATGCCTGCTGCAGCTCATCACGAGCCTGCTGCTGAGCTTTCCCAGTTTCAAGACCAGACCAGTACAGCAGATAAAAGGCGAAGAGCGCCACCAGCACTCCAGCTGTCAAGAGCAACTCGCCGATGACGCCAATAATTTTCGATAACACACTTAGGATTATGCCCGAAAGTTCCTCATCCAGGCAGTCCGCGCTCAGGCGCTCCTCCCCCCAGCCAGTCCGCACTCAGCTAGTCCCCACTCAGCCGGTCTTTGCCGAGGCACCTCTGTCCGGGCGCGCCCAGGTGCGCGTCTTTAAGCGCTGCAGCTCTCAGCGCAACGCTCTCCTAAGCGCGGGAGGCGAAATCCGACAGGTAGTCGGCATGGACGACAGGCTTCTGCATGTCATTCGGCAATTCCTCGGTGTGGTAGCCGATCATGCCCAGCAATTCTTCAGAGTCATAGTTGACCTCGCCGCGTCCGATGACCTCACCGCTCGGGCCAATCAGGTCGACGATGTCACCAGCGGAGAACTCACCGTCAACCGAGGTGATACCGACCGGGAGCAGCGACTTGCGCATGCGGGTCACAGCGTCGACCGCGCCGGCATCCAGGCGAAGCAGGCCCGAGCTATCCGCTGCGTAGAGCATCCAGAACTTCCAGGCGCTCAAGCGGTTGTCCTTCGCGGCGAAAGCGGTTCCCACATCTGCCTGGTCCAGTGCTCGCTCAATGTTGGACGCCGAAGTCAGCAGCACCGGCACCCCAGCACGCGAAGCCAGGCGTGCGGCAGACACCTTCGAGGCCATTCCACCGGTGCCCAATGCCCCACCGTCACCGGCGATAACACCACGCAAGTCGTTACCGCTGCGCACCTCTGGCACAAAGGTTGCACCTGGATCGGCCGGGTTGCGGTCGTAGAGGCCGTCGACGTCGGAAAGCAGAATCAGTGCATCGCAGTACGCCAGGTGACTGACCAGGGCGGCCAGGCGGTCGTTGTCGCCGAAGCGGAACTCCGAGGTCGCGACCGTGTCATTTTCGTTGACAATTGGCACTGCACCCAGCTGGCGCAGGCGGTCGATAGTGCGCTGAGCGTTGCGGGCACGCGAACGCACACCTGCATCGTCCGAGGTCAAAAGCACCTGCGCAGAAGTGCGGCCATAGCGCAGGAAGGAGCGTCCCCACTCCTGTGCCAGGCGCACCTGCCCCACCGCTGCAGCCGCCTGCTTGGTCGCCAAATCAGTGGGACGCGAAGTCAGCCCCAGCGGCCCCATTCCGGATGCCACCGCGCCGGAGGACACGACAATGACATCGCTAAAGCCCATCCGCTTTTCCAGGGCATCGGCAATGAAGTCGATGCGTTCGGGATCGGTACGACCGTCAGATCCGGTCAACGAGGAAGAACCAATCTTCACCACGACACGCTTCGCGGTCCGAATTGCCTCACGAGTCTCGGAATCGAAACCGCCTTTGGTTCCCGGAGATAAATTCTCAGTCGCCTTTTCAATCTCAGCGACGGTGGACTCAGGATTGTTGTGAAGCAGCTCGTCGACCTCCTCACGGGAAATCGGCGCGTCCGATTCAGACTTCGGGGTAGCTACCGGGGCATCTAATGCATCTGCTCCAGTGACGTCAACATCGTTGGCAACGGTGTCGGAAGGGATAACTGACTCACTCATTTCACTAATGGAAAACATGACGGTCTAATGTAATTCTGACTATATAATTGTTTAAACAATTAATGGCAAAATGCAAGTTTGAAGTCTTCGCTTGCCGACGACGCTGGCGCCCGCGACTATGAGTACCGGTCGCGAATAGCCTCTTCGCCATCTCCGAAATCGTACTCGTCAATCAGACCACGGCGGGCCTGCGATGCACGCTTACGCTGCTCAGCGCTAGTGCGCTCGTTGACGTAGAGACGATCGTCGGTACCACGGCCACTCGGCACGAAGTCATCGGTGCCCGCGACCTGCTGCGGGTACCACTCGAAGGTGAGATAGGAAATCGTCACCGGGCAGCCAACCGTTGCCCCAGCCTTTGCCAGGGCATCTTCTACACCAAGCTTGGCCAGGCGGTCAGCCAAGTAGCCGACTGCCTCGTCGTTTTCGAAGTCCGTCTGGTTAATCCAGCGTTCCGGCTTACGGCCACGCACAATGAACCCATCTGGGGTATTCGGATCGCGCTCGATGGTGAAGTCCGCGCCTTCGCGCTTCTTGCCACGCACACCTTCCGGACGGATGACCGCACGGGGCTCCTGCTCTGTTGGCAACGGATGCGCCTTGCGGTAGGCGGCAATCTGATCCTTCAGACCGTAGGTCAGCTCCTTGAGCCCCTCGTGCGTCACCGTAGAGATCTCATAAATCGGCCAGCCGAACTTCTCCAACTCCTCGCGCTGCATGTCAATCATCTCGCGAGCATCGGGCAGGTCAATCTTGTTCAGCACGATGACGCGCGGACGCTCTGCGAGGTCCCCAAGCCCCACGTCGGCCTTCAGCACCGACTGGTAGTTGGCGAGTTCCGCCTCCAACGCCTTGATGTCAGAGACCGGATCGCGGTCGCCCTCCAGCGCAGCAGCGTCCACCACATGCACCAGCACAGCACAGCGCTCAATGTGACGCAGGAAATCCAACCCAAGACCACGGCCTTCAGACGCCCCCGGGATAAGGCCCGGCACATCTGCGATGGTGAAGGACTCGTAGCCAACGTTGACCACACCCAGGTTCGGCTGCAGCGTGGTAAATGGGTAGTCACCAATCTTCGGCTTAGCAGCGCTCAAGGTGCTGACCAGCGAGGACTTTCCGGCTGACGGGAAGCCCACCAGTCCAACGTCTGCCATGGATTTGAGCTCCAAGACAAGATCCTTGGCCTCGCCAGGCTCACCGAGGAGAGCGAAGCCCGGCGCACGGCGGTTCTTGTTCGCCAGCGCTGCGTTGCCCAGGCCACCGTAACCGCCCTCAGCGGCAATGAAGCGGGCACCCTTACCTGTCATGTCCGCCAGCACTTCCCCATCCTCGGTCATCACAACCGTGCCCTCCGGCACTCCGAGAACCAGGTCCTCACCACGAGCACCATTGCGGTGATCACCCGCGCCGGGCTTACCGTTGGCAGCCTTGATATGGGGGTGGAAGTGGAAGTCCATCAGAGTGTGAATCTGCGGGTCGACGACCAGCACAATGTCGCCACCGTGGCCGCCGTTACCGCCATCGGGCCCGCCGAGTGGCTTGAACTTTTCACGCAGCACCGAGTTACAGCCGTGACCACCGTCGCCGGCCTGCAAATGCAGTACGACACGATCTACAAAACGAGACATAAAATCACACACACTTCCGAGCGGAGAGCCATCATCTAGTGCCTGGAGTAATGCCCTAATTTAAGCGAGCCGACGGGCAGAAGTCTAGGCGGTAACAAAACGCTGCCTCGCAACCTAAAAGCGCGAAACAGTAATAAACAACAAAAGAGCCGATTACCTTTCGCAGTGGGAAAGGAATCGGCTCTTCTGCAAGGCAGTTAAACCTGCCTCAAATTCAACGTTGCAGTAATCCTATGTGGACAACCGAGGGTTGTTCTTAGGAGTTATTCTCAACGATGCTGACAATGCGGCGGTTACGGCGGGTACCGAACTCGACTGCGCCTGCCTTCAGAGCGAAGAGAGTGTCGTCGCCGCCACGGCCAACGTTCTCACCCGGGTGGAACGAGGTACCGCGCTGACGAACGAGAATCTCGCCTGCCTTAACCTGCTGGCCGCCGAAGCGCTTCACGCCGAGGCGCTTAGCTTCGGAGTCGCGGCCGTTGCTGGTGCTGGATGCACC
Organism: Corynebacterium sp. MSK032; assembly: GCF_030232065.1. Taxonomy (NCBI): domain Bacteria; kingdom Bacillati; phylum Actinomycetota; class Actinomycetes; order Mycobacteriales; family Corynebacteriaceae; genus Corynebacterium; species Corynebacterium sp. MSK032. Next base: position 13,293 of record NZ_JASPJR010000016.1, read on the forward strand.
CTTCTTAGTAGCCATGATTTTCTCCTAGGGAAAAGCTAATTGGAATTTCGGCGGTTTACTTGGAGACGCCGGTAATCTTCAGAACAGTGAGCGGCTGACGGTGGCCGTAGCGGCGCTTGTAGCCAGTCTTGTTCTTGTAGTGCATGCCGCGGATCTTCGGGCCCTTAGCGGCCTCGACGATCTCTGCGTTAACGGTAACGTTGGCAAGCTTGTCGGCATCCGCAATGACATCTGCGCCATCGACGAGCAGAACCGGGGTGAGAGCCACGGACGAACCCGGCTCACCCTCGATCTTCTCGACCTTGACGAGGTCACCTTCGGCAACCTTGTACTGCTTGCCGCCGGTCTTGACGATCGCGTACATAGGAGGGCTACCCCTTTATCTGAGAAACTCGACTCAAGGAATCTTTGTAATTCCTTGACTGGACAATGGAATTGCGATTAGTTGCGTGTGCAGAACACTTCAGGGACATACCCGAAAGCCAAATCCGAGTAGATTTCCCCGCTCTGGCCGTTTCCTTACCACCAGCGCCTCAAGCACCAGTGGGCATGACCAGATACGCCTACTAATCAGCGACTGGTCAAGAGTAGCGAAAAATCCCCCTAAATTACAAACTGCCCGAGTAAGACCCTGTCCCCCATTGGTTTTCACGGTCTTCCCGGGCAGTTTCCGAAGCCACTTTCCACCCCCTGCTTTAGGGAACGGAAAACAGCCTTCTATCTGGTCTTACTCCAGGTTTCCAATACCTAGTTCTGGCCACTTCGGCGCACCGCACGACGCACGCGGCGACGACGATTGGCCGGTTTCGTCTCCGGCGCCGCAGCACCGCGATTAGCCTGCTTCTGCTCTGGCTTAGTAGCGCGGTTTGAAGCGCCCTGTCGCTGCTTCGGCGCAGTCGCTCCGGCATCGCTTTGCGACGAGACCCTGCGCACCGCCCGACGGCGATTACGGCGAGCTCCCGTGCCCTGGACCGCTACGACCTCAGCCCGTGACTTGCCCGAGCGGCGTCCACCGCCACTGCGGTTGGCGCTGCGGTTGGTGCTGCGGTTGCTGTCATCGCGGTTGTCTTTCGCACGATCTCCGCCCTTGCTGCCTTCAGCGTCCGCCTTTGGCTTAGTGGACTCGAAGTCCTCGCGGCGCGGTGCGCGATCCGAGCGAGAGTTACCGCGCGTCGGACGACGACGGCGTGGAGAACGCTCGAACGCCTCCTTCGCCTCCTCATAGGTCTGGGACTCCTCGGCCACAGCCTTACCGGTCTTGTTAGCGTTGCCGCCCTTGCCATTCCTGGCTGGCTCCCTCACATCTGTGGTGGAAGCTGCCTGAGACCCAGCCTGAGGCGCAGTGGTTTCATCCACAGCAGTACGACGCACAGCGCGACGACGGCGATGTCGAGCGCTAGCGCTGCTGGAGCGTTCAGCGTCGCCACGGCCTCCACCGTTATCGGTGCGCTCGGCACGCTCAGCACGGGTCGGGCGCTCCGAACGCTTGCGACGATCACCATATTCTTCGTCGCGGTCATCAGCGTCGCGTGCAGCCGAATCAACGGCAACATGCTCCGCTACACGGCGACGCGTAGCCCGACGGCGGCGGCGCTGCCCCTCCTGCGGCATGTAACGGTCATCCGACGGCTCCTCTGGGTCCTTCTCACGGGCTTCCGCAACAGCTGCGGCAGCCAGAGCAGCCAGGTCATTGGAGTTCTCCGATTGCTCAGTACGCTCGCGGCGCTCCTGACGGCCACGGCCGTTCTGTCGCTGCTCATCGTTTCGGCCCTGGCTCTTACGAACCCGGCGACGACGCGGCGGCTTCGGCTCATCGTTCTCAGAAGAGACGATGACAGCTTCGACAGCAGCTGCGACACGCTTGTCGGCTGCGTCCTTATCGCGCTGGTTGGTCTCCGTGTCGTCGTCACGCGTTGCCTTGGAAGAGCCTGCCTGGTCGCTCTGATCGCGGTGCATGGCCAGCGCGGCCGGGTGGTTGGCCGGATTGTGCTCCGAGCGCGACTTGTTGCGGCGCTTGGACTTGTCCTGCTCGTCGTTGCGACGGCCATTCTTGTGGCCACGGCCCTGATTGTCCTGCTCAACCGGATCGATGTGGATAATCAGACCGCGGCCATTGCAGCAGCTACACGGCGTGGAGAAGGTCTCCAGCAGGCCTGTGCCCAGACGCTTGCGAGTCATCTGGACGAGGCCGAGCGAGGTGACCTCGGAGACCTCGTGACGCGAGCGGTCGCGGCCCAGGGCCTCCTTCAGACGGCGCAGCACCAAGTCCTGGTTTTCCGGCAGCACCATGTCGATAAAATCGACGACAATCATGCCGCCCAGATCGCGCAGACGCATCTGGCGGACGATTTCCTCAGCGGCCTCCAGGTTGTTGCGAGTGACCGTCTCTTCCAGGTTTCCGCCAGCGCCGGTGAACTTACCGGTGTTGACGTCGATGACCGTCATGGCCTCGGTGCGGTCGATGACCAGCGTGCCGCCCGAAGGCAGCCAGACCTTGCGGTCGAGTGCCTTGGCCAGCTGCTCATCGATGCGGAAGTGCTCGAAGACATCAGCGCCGCCGTGCTCCTTGGCGAAGTAGCGCTGCAGTCGCGGCTCCAGCTCTGGTGCCAGGTCGCCGATGTAGTCCGTCACTGTGTTCCACGGGCGATCGCCCTCCACCACGAGACGCGAGAAGTCCTCGTTGAAGACGTCGCGGACGACCTTGACCAGCATGTCTGGCTCTTCGTACAGCGCAATCGGCTTTGCTCCACGCTTCGCCTTCGCTGCCTCGGAGGCTTCCCAGATCTCCTGCCACTGCGACTCCAAGCGCTTGATGTCGGCCTCGATGGCCTCCTTGGACACACCCTCGGCTGCGGTACGGATAATCGTGCCCGAGCCCTCCGGCGTAACCTCGCTCAGAATCGACTTCAGGCGCTTGCGCTCCGGCTCCGGCAGCTTGCGGGAAATACCCGCGCTCCGGCCGCCCGGCACGTACACCAGGAATCGACCAGCCATCGAAATGTGGGTGGTCAGACGCGCACCCTTGTGACCAATCGGGTCCTTGGACACCTGGACGAGAATCTGGTCGCCGGCCTTCAGCGCATGTTCAATCTTGCGCGAACGCGACTTCGTGCCCAGCAGCTTCCAGTTCAGGTCACCTACGTAAATGACACCGTTGCGGTCGGTTCCGATATCGATGAACGCCGCTTCCATGCTGGGCAGGACGTTCTGCACGCGACCGAGGTAGATATTGCCGATCTGCGTGGTCTGCGTGTCAGAGGTAACGAAGTGCTCGACCAGCAGGTCATCTTCCAGCACACCCACCTCAGTGACAATGCCCGCGTGGTCATGGCGCTTGCGCTCACGCACCACCATCGTGCGCTCCACCGACTCACGACGAGCCAGGAATTCCGCCTCCGAGATTACGTGGCGCTTGCGCGATTCCTCACGACGCTCGATACGGCGACGTCGCTGCGCCTCCAGGCGAGTCGATCCCTTAATCGCCTGCGGTTCCTCGACCTCTTCGCGGGTTTCCTCTTCCTCGCGCTCTGTGTTTTCGGTGGTCTTCTCCGCTTGTTGCGCGTCATCATTACGACGCCCACGTCCACGACGGCGACGACGCGGGCGCGGCTGACGCTCCGTTTCGCTTGACGACGAGCCGTCCTGCCCCTCCCCCGCGTTGTCATCGGTGCCCTGGTTGGAGGCCCCGTTGTCAGCTGAAGCTGCATCCTCGGTGGCCGAATTCTTGGCCGTAGCCGGGACAGCCTGCGGCGCCAGGAAGATAGGCGCAAACGCGGTCTGCTCTTCCGCAACCGGCGGCTCCGGGACTACCGGCGGCTCGATGTCTTGCAGGGCTTCGCTCTGAGTTGCCTGCGTATCCTGCGGCTCTTGCGTTTTCTGCGGCTCTTGCGCTTCCTGAGCTTCCTCTGCCACTGGAGCGCTGGTCGTGCGGACCGCACGGCGAACTCGGCGGCCACGACGTGTGGTCACTGCAGCGCTCTTTGCAGCAGGTGCTTCGGCGGAAGCTTCCTCAGCGGAGGTTTTCTCAGCGGTCTCGGCTACGGTGTCGGAAGCCTTTTTGTCGGCAGCCTTCTTATCGGACGCCTTCTTCGACGACGACTGAACGACAGCCTCAACAGCTTCCTCGACGACCGAGTTCGAGTCCTTCGGCTCGTCCTTCGCTGCGGTTTCTTCCGGAGCGCCAGCGGTCTTCTTCACAGCCCGCTTACGTGTTGCCCGCTTCTTAGTCGTGCTCTTCTTCTCTGCGCTCTGCTTCTCTTCAGCCTGCTTCTCTGCGCTCTGCTTTGCCGAGGATTTTCTAGCCGAGGCCTTCTTGGTGTCCTTCTTCTCGGTCACTTCCTCGGCAGGCGCTGCGTCCGACTCCGCTTCGCTCTTGGCTGCCTTCGGCGCAGCCTTCTTTGTGGCCTTCTTCGCAGTCGACTTCTTGCCGCTCTTCTTCGCAGCTGGCTTCTTCTCGGACTTAGCTGCAGTTTGCTCGTCCGACTTCTCATCTGCCGCGTTCGGCTTACCTGCCGACTGTTTTTCCTTCGCGGCTGGCTTTTCGCCGGTTGGCTTGGTCGCAGCGGATCCGTCGTCAAGCGAGGCATCCTCTGGATGATCACCGATGAAATTCAGCACTGCGTCGAGCTGATTTTGATTAATGGTGGACGCAGCGGACTTTACGACGATCCCCGCGTGCCCCAGTGCTTCGATGGTTTCCTTCGAGGTCAACCCCAAGCTCTTGGCCAGGTGGTGGACTCGGGTTTTCAGAGCCGCTGACTCACGATCAAATTCGCGTGCCTTAGCGACAACATCCTGGCTGAAATTTGCCACTGTATTTGTTTCTCCTTGACACCCCACCACGCAAAACCCGACAACAGGAAGCACACTCTTTGTCATTCCATGTGCGCCTACATCCGTTGTGGCCTTGGAAACCAGGCGGAGCAACGATGTTGCGACAGCCACTTCATTTGCGCCAAATGCGCAGATAGAGGGCCGAAAACGATGAACAATTATGAAAGTCTTATTGGCAGGCCTACCGGCTGACTCGGGGATTCAGCGATCACATGCGGCATATTTCATCCGCCGGAGCGAACTCCCGGGCACTACTGCTGCTGTCCATTGTCGCACATATCGAGCAGGTGGCGCGCACCGACATTGGTGGCGGCGGGCCAATCCGAGTTACTGACTGCGTTTATGACAGAAATGGCCTGAAAAATTGCCGGAAAGTGTCATAAACTCCTACAGTTTCACATTTGCAGCCCGTGCCCGCATTCACACGTGCAGCCCGCTGAAGGGCCGCCCCACGGTCGTCGACAAGCAAAAAGCGCCGAACCGGCAAACAATTGCTTGCTCAGTTCGGCGCCAGTTCAACGCTCACGGGTCAATGCTGAACCGTCAACGTTTAGAGGTTCGGGAACCAAATACCAATCTCGCGCTCAGCGGACTCCGGGGAATCGGAACCGTGAACAACGTTGTTAGCAACCTCAAGTGCGAAGTCACCGCGGATGGAGCCCGGAGTTGCGGCCTCAACCGGGTTGGTGCCGCCAGCGAGCTGACGCCACGCAGCGATTGCGTTCGGGCCCTCGATAACACCAGCGACCAGCGGTGCAGAGGTGATGAAATCAACCAGCTCACCAAAGAACGGCTTATCGACGTGCTCTGCGTAGTGCTCCTTCGCAGTTGCCTCGTCAGCAACACGGAGGTCAAGCGCGACCAGCTTCAGGCCCTTGCGCTCGATGCGGGAGATAACTTCGCCGACCAGACCGCGGGAAACGCCGTCCGGCTTGATCAGAATAAGAGTACGTTCAGTCATGGTGAGCATCATACTATGACAAACCCCGCTGCACCGGAGTGGTGGTGCAGCGGGGTGAAAGTCGCGACTACGAGCGCGGGAGACTTACGAGTGCTGGGTGGTCAACAGACCGCGCTCCATACGCTGGAGGAGGTTCTTCCGCAGATGCAGAATGTAGGCCCACACCAGGGCGAAGAAAATACCCACCACGCCCATAGACACGTGCGTGAAGATAGCCAGCACACCAAAGACCTGCAGCACAATGTTCGCCTTCAGTGCCCAAGGCTGCTTCTGCAGGAAGGCCATCGCAATCAGAGCCAAGCCCAGGATGGTGATGTACGTAACCGAGAAGGTCTGGTTAATCTGGCCGTCGGGAATGCGCGTGACCACAGTCAGACCAAGCAGCACCGAAATAGCCTGCATAATCAGCGTGCCGGACATAACACCGCGCAGACCCTTCAGCGGGTCCTTAGCCGGATCGTGTCCCGCACCGAGCGGGCCATACTTGCCGCCCTCACTCAGGTCACGCCCCTCGCGGTAGGCGCGCAGGGCCTCGCGGTCGGCAGCGGTGTAATCCTCCGCGCCATTGCCCTGTGGCTGGCTCGCCTGAGATTCGCTCATTGCGGGTCCTTTCCAAATAGTGTCCGGGCTTCGCCCGCAGTGACAACAGATCCAGTGACAATCACACCGGAACCAGAGACAATACCGTCTCCGGTGTCGGTTTCCTCAGCCAGCGCTACAGCTAGCTCAACGGCGGACGGCAGAGTCGGTACGCGATGCACGCGCTCCTCGCCGAAAATCTCCTCCGCGAGGTCAGCCAGGTCGTCGTAGTGCAGCGCACGCGGCGATGTGTTCTGGGTAATAACCACTTCTTCGAAGTAAGGCTCCAGCTCCACCAGCAGCCCACGAGCATCCTTCTCCCCCAGCACCGACAGCACACCAATCACACGGCGGAAGTCGAACTCAGCGGAGAGGGCCGTGCGTAGCGCACGGGCACCGTGCGGATTGTGGGCGGCATCGATAAACACCGTCGGGGTCGAGCGCACGCGCTCCAGACGGCCGGGCGATGCGACCGTCGCAAAGCCTTCGCGAACCGCATCAATGTTGAGCGGACGCCCCGGACCTGCGCCGAAGAACGCCTCCACCGCAGCCAGTGCTGTGGCTGCGTTACGCGCCTGATGCGGACCGTGCAGCGGCAGATGGATATCGTCATACTCGCCGGCCAGGCCCTTGAGCGTCAGGTTCTGCCCGCCGACCGCCAGCTGATGACTGACGACGCCGTACTCAACTCCGGCGCGGGCGACGGAGGCGTCCATTTCCACGGCACGTCGCAAAACGACGTCCATTGCTTCCGGCTCTTGCTCGCCGACAATGGCGACATTGTCCGGTGGCGTGAGCAAGTCGTCCTTATTCCACCGCGACTTGATGATGCCGGCCTTCTCAGCAGCGATTTCAACCAGGGTATCGCCGAGGTACTCCGTGTGATCGAGACCAATTGGGCAGATGACTGCCACGTCGGCCTCCACCACGTTGGTCGCATCCCATGTGCCACCCATGCCGACTTCCACCACGGCGACATCGACAGGAGCGTCGGCGAAGGCAGCGTAGGCCATGGCCGTGAGGACCTCGAACTTACTCATCTGCGGGCCGCCCTTTTCGGCGGACTTGGCGTCAACCATTTCCACGTAGGGCTGAATCTCGCGCCAGATGCGCACGTAATCGCGTGGATGAATGGGCTGGCCATCGATGGCGATGCGCTCGGTAACCAGCTGCAGATGCGGACTGGTGGTGCGGCCGGTGCGACGACCGAGAGCGCGCACCAGCGACTCAATCATGCGCACAGTGGAAGTCTTGCCATTCGTGCCGGCAACGTGAATGACCGGAGTGGCACGCTCAGGATGGCCAAGGATGTCCATCAGCATCTCGATCCGCTCGAGCGACGGGTCAATCTTGGTCTCCGGCCAGCGCTGATCCAGCTCGGCTTCCACCTCTGCGAGCTCGCGCAGTTCCTCTGCGGTGGCCTCCAGCGGAGCCGGCTCGTTGACTGGGCGATCCACATCGACGGGCAGGCTCAGGCCCTCCTCGGACACGGAGACCTCACCGAGGCGCATGTCATCGGGCATGCGGCCATCGGCCATCACACCGGCGATTTCGCGAGGTTCAAGGTCCTCGACGATCTGAGAGTCAGCCGGATCGAATTCAAACTCAGGCGCTGCAGTGGACTCCTCTCGCACCGCAGACTCTTCCTGCGTCACCGAATCGTCGCCGCCGCCAAGATTCAAACGAATCTCGCCTGCAATCTCATCGTGTGATTCAGCACCCCGAGGTTCGATATCCCGTGGTTCGGTCATGCCTGCGGAAGTCCCTCCAAACGAGCCTTAATGCGGTCAATTTCCTCCAGTGCGAACTGGTGGCGAGTCTTGATCTTCTCCACGACCTGCTCCGGAGCCTTGGACAAGAAGGCCTCGTTGCCGAGCTTCTTTTCGGTGCCGGCCAGTTCCTTCTCGGCCTTGGCCAGGTCTTTTTCCAGGCGCTTGCGTTCAGCGGCCACGTCGACGGTGCCGGAGGTATCCAGCTCGATCAGGACCGTGGCCTGAGACAGGCGCACCTCAATGGAAGCGGTAGCGGTGAAGCCGTCCTCCGGTGCCTCAGCACGAGCCAGCGAACGAATCATCTCTTCCTGAGCAGTCAGATCAGCATCCGCCAGGTTCATGCGTGCCGGCACGCGCTGCGACGGCTTCACACCCTGGTCATTGCGGAAACGACGCAGCTCGGTGACCAACTTCTGGGCATCGGCAATACGACGTGCGGCAACCTCATCAACAGCAGCGCCGTCGGTGGTCATGGTTGCATCCGGCCAGGCGGAAATAACCAGAGAGTCCTCGAAGCCCTCCGCGCCGTCGGTAAGCGCCTTCCACAGCGTCTCCGTGACGAACGGCATGGACGGGTGTAGCAGACGCAGTAGCGTATCCAGCACGCGGCCTAGAACCAGACGAGTGGAGGCGGCTCGGGCGGCCTGCTCCTCGGTCATGGTCTCGCCGTCATTCAGGCGTGGGAAGTCAACCTTGGTCATCTCCAGGTACCAGTCACAGACCTCGTCCCATGCGAAGTGGTAGAGGGCCTCGTTGGCCTTGGAGAACTCGTACTTATCCAGCGCAGAGTCGACTTCGGCGCGGACCTGTTCCAGGCGGTCCAAGATCCAGCGGTCGGTGTCGGTGAGCTGGTCACGGTCCGGCAGCTCGCCCACGTGGGCACCGTTCATCAGTGCAAAGCGGGTGGCGTTGAACAGCTTGGTAGCGAAGTTACGGGAGCTCTGTGCGGCGTCGTTACCGACCGGCAGGTCAGAGCCCGGGTTAGCGCCACGAGCCAGCGTGAAGCGAAGTGCGTCCGCACCGTAATCACGCACCCAGTCCAGCGGGTCAATGCCGTTGCCGAGAGACTTCGACATCTTGCGACCCTGCTCATCGCGGACCAGACCGTGCAGGAAGACATCCTTGAACGGCACCTGCGGACGACCGTCGCGACCCTTGCCCAGCGGTGAATCAGGCAGGGTGGCAGCAAAGGTCGAGAACATCATCATGCGCGCGACCCAGAAGAACAGAATGTCGTAGCCGGTGACCAGCACGGATGTCGGGTAGAACTTCTCCAGCTCTGGGGTGGCGTCCGGCCAACCCATCGTGGAAAACGGCCACAGCGCAGAGGAGAACCAGGTATCCAGCACATCCGGATCCTGCGTCCAGCCGTCGCCCGTCGGGACCTCATCATCCGGGCCGACACAGACGACCTCGCCATTCGGGCCGTACCAGATCGGGATGCGGTGGCCCCACCACAGCTGACGGGAAATACACCAGTCGTGCATGTCATCGACCCAGTCGAACCAGCGCGGCTCCTGCGAAGCCGGGTGAATAACCGTGTCGCCCTCGCGAACAGCATCGCCGGACATCTTGGCCAGCTCATCGACCTTAACGAACCACTGCAAGCTCAGCAGCGGCTCAATCGGCTCACCCGAGCGCTCCGAGTGACCAACCGAGTGAACATACGGGCGAATCTCCTTGACAATGCGTCCCTGCTCACGCAGCGCCTCCGTCAGCGCAGTACGGGCCTCTGCACGATCCATGCCGTCGAAACGCGTGCCAGTGTTGAAGATACGGCCAGTGGTGTCGATGACCTCCGGCATATCCAGGTCGTGGCGCTGGCCCATAGCGAAGTCATTCGGATCGTGCGCCGGCGTGATCTTCACCGCGCCGGTACCGAACTCGCGGTCCACGTAGTCATCGGCGATGACCTGAATCTTCAGGTCCTCGCGGAACGGGTGGTCCAGAACCTTGCCCACCAGGTGCGTGTAGCGCTCATCCTCCGGGTGCACGGCAATTGCCACGTCACCCAGCATCGTCTCCACACGAGTCGTCGCCACAACAATGGAGTCCTCCCCATCGCCGTAGCGGAAAGACACGAGCTCGCCTTCAGCGTCCTCGTACTTGACCTCAATATCCGAGATTGCAGTCTGCAGCACTGGCGACCAGTTGACCATGCGCTTGGCGCGGTAAATCAGGCCGCGGTCAAACAGTTCCTTAAAAATCGTCTGAACCGCACGGGACAGGCCCTCGTCCAGAGTGAAGCGCTCACGTGACCAATCCAGGGAGTCACCAATCTGGCGCATCTGGTTGCCGATACGTCCGCCGTAATCGTGCTTCCACTCCCAGACCTTCTCCACGAATTCCTCGCGGCCGTAATCGAAGCGGTCCTTACCTTCGGACTCCTTCAGCATCGCCTCGACCTTGGTCTGCGTTGCGATACCCGCGTGGTCCATACCCGGCAGCCACAGCACCTCGTAGCCCTGCATGCGCTTACGGCGCACCAGCGCATCCATCAAAGTGTGGTCCAGTGCGTGGCCCATGTGCAGCTGACCCGTCACATTCGGCGGGGGCAGCACAATAGAGTAAGCCGGCTTGGAGCTAGACGGATCAGCCTCGAAATAGCCAGCGTCTACCCAGCCCTGGTACAGGTCCGACTCCACGTCAGCCGGGTTCCACGACTTGGGCAACTTATCTGCTCTGTTTAGGTCCACGTTGTTCTCAGTCACGCGTCACATCTTAGCGCCTTGCCCGGATTTGGTTTTCCAGGGGCTTTACGACGGCCCTTGCGCCCCACCCATATCTGCCATCAGCGACTTATACACCGCCTAATTCAAGCCTTTCTCCCGCTCCGAGCCAAACCGCGATTACCGCGCAAAATAAAAACGCTCTCTTGTGAAATCATCACAAGAGAGCGCCTCTAAACGGCCGTTGAACAGCTCTTAGACCAGCAGGTCCTTAACAGCCTCGCGCTCTTCGCGCAGTGCCTTGACGTTGCGCTCGATGCCAGCGCGCTGAACCTCGGAGAGATCCAGGCCCTCAACGCGAACCCACTCGCCGTCCTTGGCGTAGCACGGAACACCAGCGACCAGGCCCTCGTCGATGCCGTAGGAGCCATCGGACGGAAGGGCGACAGAGACCCACTCGCCCTCTGGGGTACCCGTGACCCAGTCACGCATGTGGTCAACTGCGGCTGCGGCAGCGGAAGCTGCGGAGGAGGAACCACGGACCTCGATGATTTCTGCGCCACGCTTGGCGACACGCGGAATGAAGTCCTGCTCGACCCACGCAGCGTCCACCTTGTCGGAGACCTTCTCGCCTGCAATGGTGGCGTAGGTGATGTCCGGGAACTGGTCTGCGGAGTGGTTACCCCAGACAATCATGTTCTTGATCTCAGTGGTCGGAACACCAATCTTTTCCGACAGCTGAGACAGGGAACGGTTGTGGTCCAGGCGCATCATGGCGGTGAAGCGCTCTGCCGGGATGTCCTTAGCGTGGGATGCGGCAATCATGGTGTTGGTGTTGGCCGGGTTGCCGACAACCAGAACCTTGATGTCGTCTGCTGCGTGATCATTCAGTGCAGCACCCTGCGGGCCGAAGATCTTGCCGTTGGCGCCCAGCAGTGCGGAGCGCTCCTCGCCCTTGCCGCGCGGCTTTGCACCGACCAGGAAGGCGGCGTTGGCACCGTCGAATGCCTTTGCCGGATCATCGGTGATGTTGATGCCAGTCAGAAGCGGGAAGGCGGAGTCAAACAGCTCCATGGCGACGCCTTCGGTGGCGTGCAGCGCCGGAGTGATCTCCAGCAGGTTCAACTCAACCGGGGTCTCAGGGCCGAAAACCGAACCGCTGGCAATGCGGAAGAGCAGGGAGTAAGCGATCTGTCCGGCGGCGCCGGTAACTGCAACCTTTACGGGAGTCTTGTTCACTTCAGGCCTTTCTCGAGAGAGAATCAATTCGCTGCCCACTCTAATGCGACTACAGAATTGGCGCAGACGGGGGCGATGCGCTCAGGCCATTTCTGAAAAAACGGATAGCATTAGGCATGACTTACGGTCGTGTACTCATTTCACTAGAAAGAAGTCCGCGACTGACCAATTTCACCCCCGTTAGATAGCCAAAACCCCTTAGTCTCTCTCTAGTCCAAGCAAAGGATTTTCATGAAGTCTCCAGGCTCCTCTGATGCAATCCCCCATGCAGTCTTGGTGGCAGCACTTCAAGAATTCACCGCAAAGGGGTATGCAGATGCCCGTTTGGATGCCATTGCTGCCGCCTCTGGTGTCTCCAAGCGCATGCTTCACTACCACTGTGGTGACAAGTTGGGACTCTACAGGGCGACGTGGGCACATGTGCTGGAGACCGTAAGGCCTGACGACGACGACCTGCGCCCGCACTCCAATGTGCCGGTGGAAGCCCTGCAGCATGTGGTCGGTGTTATCTATGACTACTTCTCGGCGAACCCGCTCGCCGTGCGGTTCATCATCCAGGAAAACCTACATCCGGTCCTGCCGCTAGAAGGCGTGACTGGGCTTGGTGGTCAGAGCCCAATTGTTTTGGAGTTTGACCGCATCTTGTTGCTCGGCCGCGATTACGGTGCATTCCGCACTGATATTTCCGCACTTGATCTTTATATTCTCGTGCTGTCGCTGGCCACCTTCCCCACCCTGCACCAGCGGACTTTTGAAAACCTCTACGGCATTGAAATGCAGTCGACAGTGTTGTCGGACAAGCTGCGTGAGTTCGCTCAGGACACTGTGACCAGCCTGTTGACGTCCTCGCCTCGCAACGAACCGGGCAGCTCGTACACTTCCCTGCTGGCCTCCCATGGCGCCAACTCGTCCGCGCTTGGCGCAGAGGTCTACGGCGATCAGCCCAACCCAGAGACTCAAGACTTGACTACTGACGATGCCCCGGATTACCGCGACATCTACGGCATGGACGACTAGGGCTCCATACAGACATCAAAAACCCGGTTAGAGCGGCTACTCTAACCGGGTTTTTAGCTACCTTTACGCAGTCTTCTTATCCTCGCTGCGTTCAACGAGTTCCGGCGCTGCACCGTCCGTGATGCATTCCTTGTGGACAATGACCTCCGCGACGTCGTCACGCTCTGGTACCTCGAACATCACGGGAACCAGGATCTCTTCCATGATGCCGCGCAAACCACGGGCGCCGGTATTGCGGCTAATCGCCTTGGCAGCAATGGCGCGCAGTGCCTCATCGTCGATGGTAAGGCGCACACCGTCCATGTCGAACAGGTGCTGGTACTGGCGAACCAGGGAGTTCTTCGGCTCGGTGAGTACACGAACCAGCGCGTCCTCATCGAGGTTGGTGACCGATGCGATAACGGGAAGGCGGCCAATGAACTCAGGAATCAGGCCGAATCGAACGAGATCCTCCGGCAGTACGTCGCGGAATGGATCCTTCATGTCCTCGTCGTTAGCCGAGGTGACATCTGCTCCGAAGCCCAGGCCCTTCTTGCCGACTCGCTCCTGAACGACCTTTTCCAGACCGGCAAACGCACCAGCGACGATGAACAGGACGTTGGAAGTGTCGAACTGAATGAACTCCTGGTTCGGCAGCTTGCGCCCACCCTGCGGCGGCACGGCGGCTACGGTTCCCTCGAGAATCTTCAGCAGCGCCTGCTGCACACCTTCACCGGAGACATCGCGAGTGATGGAAGTGTTCTCGGACTTGCGCGAAATCTTGTCAATCTCATCGACGTAAATGATGCCGCGCTGTGCCTTCTCGACGTCGAAATCAGTAGCCTGCAGCAGCTTCAGCAGGATGTTCTCCACGTCCTCACCGACATAGCCGGCCTCGGTCAGGCTGGTGGCGTCAGCGATCGCGAACGGCACATCCAGCTTGCGGGCCAGTGTCTGCGCGAGGTAGGTCTTGCCGCAGCCAGTCGGCCCCAGCAGCAGGATGTTCGACTTCTGCAGCTCGACGTCGTTGTCCGACTTGGTCTCCGCAGCACGAAGGCGCTTGTAGTGGTTGTAGACCGCTACCGCTAGGGTGCGCTTAGCCATGTCCTGGCCGATGACGTACTCATCGAGGAAGTCTCGAATTTCCATCGGACGCGGCAGGCGGTCGTCGTTGCCAGTTGCCTCGCCGCCGGTGTTGAGCTCCTCTTCAATGATCTCGTTGCAGAGCTCGATGCACTCATTACAGATGTACACACCAGGTCCGGCAATCAGCTTCTTGACCTGCTTCTGACTCTTTCCACAGAAAGAGCACTTCAGCAAATCCGCACTTTCTTGCATACGCGCCATGAGGCTCCCGCCGCCGCCTTTCCGCTTCGTTGCCAATAATTGCTTCAGACCAGCCTACCGTGAGTGTGCGCAATTACCGGCTTCCACGCCAGGGCGAGGCGAATTTCACGCAATCTCGCTTAGCGCTTTACGACGGCCAGTGCGCAGCACTCCAGAGAGACTATGTCCCCTTTTAAGCGTTGTGCTTGCGGTACTCGAAGACCTGGTCGATGATGCCGTACTCGACGGCCTCTTCGGCGGTCAGGATCTTGTCACGATCGGTGTCCTTGCGGATCTGCTCTGCAGTGCGACCGGAGTGGCGAGCCAGAGTCTCCTCCATCAGCTTGCGCATGCGCTCGATCTCGTTCGCCTGAATCTCCAGGTCGGAAACCTGGCCCTGGATACCCTGGGTGGCCGGCTGGTGAATGAGCACGCGCGCATTCGGCAGAGCTGCACGCTTACCCGGTGCACCCGCAGCGAGCAGGACGGCTGCCGCGGAAGCAGCCTGGCCCAGGCACACCGTCTGCACGTCGGGACGCACGTACTGCATCGTGTCGTAGATGGCCATCAGCGACGTGAAGGAGCCACCTGGGGAGTTGATGTACATCGTGATGTCACGATCCGGGTCCAGCCCCTCGAGCACCAGCAGCTGCGCCATGATGTCGTTAGCGGCGGTGTCGTCGACCTGGGAGCCGAGGAAGATAATGCGCTCTTCGAAGAGCTTGTTGTATGGGTTGGATTCCTTAGCACCAAAGCTGGAGTGCTCCACGAAAGAAGGAAGCACGTAGCGCGACTGCGGCATCTGCATATTGTTCATCTCCATGTTGATTAAATCGCCTCTAATTATTCGCTACTGTCCGCTTTTAGCGTGCGGTGTCCTTGAGGGCGGTTACGACGTGGTCAACCAGGCCGTATTCCTTAGCCTCAGCCGCGGTGAACCAGCGGTCGCGGTCTGAGTCTTCCTCAATGCGCTCGACCGGCTGACCGGTGTGCTGCGCAATCAGGCGAGCCATCTCCTTCTTGGTGGCAGCGAACTGCTCAGCCTGAATGGTGATGTCGGATGCGGTACCGCCAATACCTGCAGATGGCTGGTGCATCATAATGCGGGCGTGCGGCAGCGCGTAACGCTTGCCCTTAGCACCTGCGGCGAGCAGGAACTGGCCCATGGAAGCTGCCAAGCCCATGCCGTAGGTAGCCACGTCGCACGGAACGAACTGCATGGTGTCGTAAATGGCCATGCCGGCGGTGACGGAGCCGCCCGGGGAGTTGATGTACAGCGAGATATCCGCCTCCGGGTCCTCGGCTGCCAGGAGCAGCATCTGACCGCAGAGCTTGTTGGCAATCTCGTCGTCGACCTGCTCACCCAGCCAAATAATGCGCTCCTTGAGCAGCTTGTCGAAAACCGTGTTCGTCGACATCTGGGCGTTATCGCTCATCTGTGTACTCCTTTTTCGTACGTGTGCGAGTTTTGTCGTTCATTAGAGGGTAACGAAAAGGGCCGCCCCTTTGTTTCGGGAACGGCCCTTGTTCGCTATAAGCGTTGCGGCATGAGGAACGCGCCGCGCTAATTGCGGGGCTTACTCAGCGGAAGTGTCCTCAGCCTTGTCGGACTCAGCCTTCTCAGCCTCAGCTTCGACCTCACCGAAGTACTCGTTCAGATCGATTTCGTTGCCCTCAGTGTCCTTGGCGGAAGCCTTCAGGATCGAGGTGGCCAGAGCCTTGCCGCGGCGAACGTCTGCAAACAGGTTGCCGAGCTGGCCGGACTGCTGAATCTGCTGGATGAACTGGTTCGGGTCCATGCCGTAGGACTGAGCAGTGAACAGGATGTGGTCGGTGAGCTCCTGCTGGGAAACGTCCGGCTGGATCTCCTCAGCCAGTGCATCCAGGAACAGCTGGGTGCGAACAGCTTCCTCAGCGGACTTCTTGGAGTCCTCGTCGAACTGCTCACGAGTGGTGCCCTGGGCCTCCAGCATGGAGTTCAGAACCTTCTCGTCGCCGCCGAACTGACCCAGCAGCTGCTGCAGCTGGCCCTCGACCTGCTCCTTGACAACACCCTCCGGAAGAGCGATTGTGGTCTGCTCCATTGCGGCAGCCAGGACCTTGTCGCGGACCTGCTGAGCCTGTTCGCCCTTCTTGGTGTTCTCGACCTGGCGTGCCAGGTCTTCCTTCAGCTCCTCGATGGTGTCGAACTCGGAAGCCATCTGAGCGAAGTCGTCGTCAGCTTCCGGCAGCTCGCGGACCTTGACGGACTGAACGGTAACGGTGACCTGAGCGTCCTCGCCCTCGTGCTCGCCAGCAACCAGCTTGGTGGTGAATTCCTTGGACTCGCCCTGGGACAGGCCAACAACAGCCTCATCCAGGCCGTCAATCAGATCGTCGGAGCCAACCTGGTAGGACAGTCCCTCGGTGGAAGCCTCTTCCAGCTCTTCACCGTCGATAGTGGCGGACAGGTCGATGGAGACGAAGTCATCCTTCTCAACTGCGCGCTCAACGCCGGTCAGGGTGCCGAAGCGAGCGAGCAGGTTCTGCAGCTCAGCCTCAACAGCTTCCTCGTCGGCGACCAGCGGGTCAACCTCAACTGCGATGTCCTCGAACTTCGGCAGCCCAATCTCCGGACGGACGTCGACCTCAGCGGTGAACTCGACGAGCTCGCCGTCTTCCAGCTTGGTGATGTCAACCTCAGGCTGACCGATAACCTTCAGCTCCTCCTCGCGAACGACCTCGTCGTAGCGGGACGGAACCATGTCGTTGAGCACCTGCTCCAGGATTGGGCCGCGGCCGAAGCGGGCCTCAATCAGCTTTGCCGGTGCCTTGCCCTTACGGAAGCCCGGAATCTGGACCTGCTGAGCCAGTGCCTTGTAGGCATTGTCGAACTCTGGCTTCAGCTCGTCAAACGGGACCTCGACGGTAATCTTCACTCGGGTCTCATTGAGCTTCTCAACGGAAGACTTCACTGGTGCACTCTCCTGCAACTCGATGATTAATTCATAGACCACGGGAGTGCCCGTGATACTGGTCGGGGTAGCGGGATTTGAACCCACGGCCTTCCGCTCCCAAAGCGGACGCGCTACCAAGCTGCGCCATACCCCGTATGCGTCATTCGAAACCTAGCAGAAACCCCTTTGGAGCATCTGCACCGGGGCCCTCATAGTCGCGAAATCGCGTTTCCACAACGGACCCGTATAGATTTACCTGACGATTAATGAAATCACAAAACCACGCGTTCAACCAGGCTAATGCTCTGTCTGAAAACGCTTTACGACGCCATCGAGAGCCAACCTGCCAACTACTACCGGTTTCATGAAAACCATGCATATCACAGGGCGTTTGCATCACCTCGGCACTGCTTTTGGCGGCCTCGTTTACTGCAAACACTCCATTCGTCGGCCGACTCCCCAAAGAAGCCGCCTAAAACGACTGCCCCTTTGTTGAGTCGTGTGACAGTGTAATCAACGGCTATACGCCTGTTTCATATACCCCATATTGCTTTAGTTTCATTTTCTGTTTTTCCCGGCCACAGCCACTTTTCTTTAAATCCTTCGAGAAAAACCTGGCATCGATTTTTGTATGTGCGCTTTAACGAGTTAATATGCCTTGTACCAAGACACGGTCTGGTTGAGGCGAGTGCGCATCTAAACCGGATTTCTGTCTATGGGGATGTCGTATAGTGGCTAATACCTCAGCCTTCCAAGCTGAAGACGCGGGTTCGATTCCCGTCATCCCCTCCATGTGAAAGCACCCTCCGGCCAGCGTCGGAGGGTGTTCTTCTTTTTGACGGGATCCGTCCCGAAATCCGTCACAGGCATGTCACGACCGCGTGCGCGCGTCACGGTTTCATACAGCGTCGGTAACAAGTCGGTGGCACTGTCATGTCGGGTCTTTTGCCGTCGTCACGCACAACTAGTCCCGGCGGCATGAATCCTCGCATCATCGACAAGGACACCGGCGTCGAGCTGTGGACCGTCGCCGAATGCGCGGAGTTCACCGGTACCGCGCGCGGCACGTTCACCAGCTATGCGGGCCGTGGCAAAGCGCCGGTGCCGGCGGCGAAGCTCCACGGGCTGAACCCGCGGAACTCCGACGACGTGCGCGAGTGGCAGAAAGGCCACGAGGCGAAGGGCAAGTAGCCGGCCCAATCTCGGACCGGTCAGCCCGGCATGACCGGTCAGCCCAAGTAGTGGGCGGCGACGACGTTGGCGATCTCGTCGGCGTCGTTGTGGGCGACGAGCACGCCGTGGCCGTGGCCCGGCAGCTCGATGAGCTCGCCGCCCATGACCGCCTGCATCGCGCGGCCGCCCGTGCCGGTCACCGCCGCATCGCGGTCGTAGTGGAGCAGCAGCGGCTTCGACTCGAGGGCGTCGCCGCTGAGTTCCACGGCAGCGCCCTGCCCCGGCCAGCCGAGGCATAGCTGCCCCGACGACAGCGCATCGGCGTTGAGGCGGAAGATGTCGCCGCCGGTGAACTGGTCGAGGTACGTGCGGGGAATGCGGGACGGGTCGGCGGCGGTGACGTTGTCGTTGCAGATGATCGCCCGCTCGATGGTTCCCATCGCCTCGGTCTGCGCCATCATGTCTTCCGGGGTCACGCCCTCGGGTAGTTCGGGGGTCTCCACCTCGCCGGTGACCACGGCGTCGGCGATGTCGGGCCACATGCTCTCCGAGTACGTCGCCGCGAAGGTCTGCTGCAGCAGCACCGACTGATTGCCGGCGCCGGGGCGCATCAGGTTCGCCGCGAAGGAATGGCTGCGCCACGCGACGGGCAGAACGCCGTCGGCCAGCTGCATGAACGCCTCCGGGTCGTCGGCGAAGGCGGCGGGCACGTCGCCCACCTGCGTCGGCGGCGGGTAGACCTGACCCGGCGCGCCAACCTCCTCGTTGATGCGCTGCGACCAGCGCGCGTACACCTGCAGGGCGGTGGTGCCCAGGCCGTACTCGTCGTCACGGTCGGCGATCCACTGGAACATCGCGTTGAGAGCCTCGCGGCGCCACGGCTCGCGCGAGTCTCCGAGCCGAAAGTAACGGTCGGCAGGATCGACCGAGGAATCCAGCACCATCCGGCCCGTCTTGTCCGGGAACAGGGTCGCGTACGTGCTCATCAGATCCGTGCCGTAGGACAGGCCGTAGAGGTGCATGACGTCCTGGCCGAGCACGTCGCGGACATGGTTGAGATCGCGAGCGGTGTTCTCCGTGGTGATGGTCGCCGCGTATCCCGGTTCATTGGCTTCGCAGGAGGCGTACATCGCGCCGACCTGCCCGGAGAGCAGACCCGTCATCGGGATGTCCGCCACGTTGCAGTTCAGCGGGGTGCCCCAGGCCAGGCCGCGCGGCTCGACGGCGATGAGGTCGAAGTGCTCCCGGACGGCGGTCGGCATCCTCACGGCCTCGTCGGAGAACATTCCCAACGCGTCGCCGCCGGGGCCGCCCGGATTGCCTGCGATGACGCCACGGCGCTCCCCCGTCGCCGGAACCCGGCTGACAGTGAGGGAAATCGTCGCGCCCTCCGGGTCGGAATAATCACGTGGCACGTCGATGTCCGCGCACACGGTGCCCGGCGCGGTCATCGCCGCGGTCGGGCACGCGCCCCAGTCCAACCCGCCGAGATCGGCCGGACCGGCGGAGCCGCCGGCCGACGCCTGCGGCACCGACAGCAACGTGCCCGCCAGCGCGAGCGCCGTGACCGGGGCCAACGCCCTGCGGACGAAGGACGTCCGGGACGACGGGGCCGCTGAGACTCGGCTCGCGGACCGGGCCTCGGCACCGGTCTCCACAGAGGAGACGGCGGGGGACGCTGCGCCGAATGCGGCGGGGGACAACTTCTTCGTGGGGCGCACGGGGATAAACACCTTTCATCGACTGCAACGAACGGTATCAAACCGTAACGCCGACCGCACGCCGTTCAAGGCACGAAGATTAAGGCACCGGCCGCACGCTGTTCAACGCACGGAGATCAGGGCACGGACCGCACCCGGTACACCAGCACCGCACCGACGGCGGTGAGCGCGCCCGCGAAAACGTACAGGCCGGGGTACCCGCCGAGGTTCGCCAACGCGAAGGCGGCGAGCACCGGGGCGGCCATGTTCGGGCCGGCGACGGCGAGGTTCATGACGCCCACGTCACGCCCGCGCTCATCGGCCTTGGGCAGCACCTGGTTGATCAGGGCCTGATCGACGGCCATGAACACGCCCCACGACAGACCCAACAGCACCGCCGCGCCGACGACCATGGCGAAGCTCCCGGCGAACGCCATGATCGCGCAGGCCCCGGCGACGCCCATCGACGACAACGCCACGAACACCCGGCGCTTGCCCATCTTGTCGGACACTTTGCCCGACAGGATCGCGGTGACGATGACGCACAGGGCATACGCGCCGGTGAGGACGAGTACGCCGGCATCCGGATCGGGGTGGCCGATGTGATCGCGCAGGTAATAGAACAGGTAGAACAACGCGACCGAGTTGCCCGTGGTCACCAGGAACCGGGCGATGAACACCCACGTGAAGTCGCGGTAGAGCCCTCCGGGCACCTCGGCGACGGCGGGCACCACGGCGTCAGCGTCCCCGCCGGCGTCGTCAAGCACCGGAGATGCGGCCGCCTGCGACCGCACCCGGGACACGTCGCGGAAGCCCGGCAGGAACTGGCCGATGAGCACCAGCAGCAGCGCCGCGGTGACGATGTACGCCAGCCCCAGGTCGAACACCGTGGCCACGACGGTGCCCAGCACCACGCCGAGGGTGTACGTCAGCCCCAGCACACCCGAGACCACGCCGTACTGATTGTCCGGCACCGTATCCGGCGCCACCGCCTGGGCCGCGTTGATTGACGCCGCGATGGCCAGCTGGAACACCGCCCACCCGATGGTCAACGCCATGAAGCCCGGCGCGGCGCCCAGGAACACCAGCGACCCGGCCGCCGCCAGCCCGCCGAAGAGGATCCACGGGGCGCGGCGGCCCCAGCGCGTGTCCGTGCGGTCCGACAACCACCCGGCCAGCGGATGCCCGATGATGGAGAAGAACCCGCCGACCGCCATGAGGAGCGCGAACTTCTCCTCCTTCTCCCCCGGATGCCAGATGAGGATCTGCTGCGCCAACAACAGCTGCGTCGGCGCTGCCCACGAGATGTTCTGCCCCAGGTACAGCAGGCCGTACCGCACGATCCAGCCGGTGGTCACCGGCGTGCGCTGGGCGGGGTCGGCGGTGAAACGCCCGACGTCGGAGATGGCGCGTTCGGAGGAGCCGGCGTGTTCGGAGGAGCTCATCCCTGCACCCCATCCGGCTCCGGCGGCTGCGCCCGCACGTTGGGGTCGGTGTGTTCGTCCGCGACGGGGTAACGACGGCCTGCGGTGTAGCGCCGGTGCAGCTCCGGGGTGATCCGCCCGGTGCGGGCCAGCTCGGCCAGCAGGTGGCCCGACGGCTTCATCGTCCGTTCCTGCGTCTCGTAGTCCAGGTGGACGATGCCGAATCGCGGCTCTTCGCCGTCGGCCCATTCCCAGTTGTCCACGAAGCACCAGTGGTACCAGCGCTCGATGGGCACGTCCGACTCGGCGATGGCCCGCAGGTGCTCCAGGATGAACCGCGGCCGGAACGACTCCAGCCTGCGGTCGGCAGCCCCGGCGTCCGGGTTGGCGTAGTCCCCGGCCGGATTCGGCTTTTCGACGCCCGCGTCCACGCCACCGACCGACAGCTCCAGATCGCCGAGATCGCAGGTGCCGTTTTCGGTGATCCAGACCGGTCCGCCGAAACGCTCGTTCAGGTCGCGGGCGCATTCGACCAGGCCCTCGGGGTGGATTTCCCACCCGAGGTCGTTGACCGGAGCCCCGACGAAGGTGCCGTCGTCGAACTTGTCGACGGCCGTGCGCGAGTAGTAGTTCAGGCCCAGGAAGTCGTGGTGGCGGCCCGACGGCAACCCGCGGCCGACCTTCGCCCCGCCCAGCAGCGGATGGAACTTCCCCGCCAGATGCGCGTCGGCGACGATGTCCTGGAACAGATGCCGATTGATCCGCGCCAGGCCGCGGTGGATGGGGTTGCGCGGATTGCGCGGCGCGAACGCCCGTGCGTGGTGGGCGATGCCGACCTTCGCCCGATCCCCCTGGATGCCGTGGATGACCTCGTAACCGCGGATGTGGGACACCGCCATGTTGCGCAGCACGGCCATCGTGTCGCCCCACGAGCGGTTGCCCGGCGGGCCCGAGCGGAACATGTGCGCCTGGGTGGCGTACACGTTCGGCTCGTTGACGGTGATCCACTCGTCGACGAGGTCGTCGAGCGCCCGCACGGTCGTCTCCGCATAGCGCAGGAAAGCCGCCGGCGATTCATCGGAGGTGAAGCCGCCGCGCCGAGCGAACCAGAGCGGATTGACGAAGTGATGGAGCGTCACCAGCGGACGAATCCCCTTGTCCCGCAGGTCGGCAATCTCCTCACGGTAGCGATCCAGCACCGCATGGTCGAACTCCCCCGGCCGCGGTTCGATACGCGCCCACTCCACGCCGATGCGAGCGATGGGCAGACCCAGCGACGCCATGAGCTCGTTGTCCTCCCGCCACCGGTTCCAGTGGTCGGTGGCGCGCAGCGGGGTCGAACCATCGGCGATGTTGCCGGGCTCGCGGGCCCAATCGAACCAGTCGTTGTTCTCGTCACCGCCCTCGATCTGCCCGGCGGCCGACGCCGTGCCGATCAGCAGACCCCGCAGATCGACGTCGTGATGCAACGGCTTCGCGAGCGGCGACGTGCGCGGCTGAGGATGGAGAGTTCGGTCATTGGCAGGCACATTGGTTGACATGCCGACATCCTATGTCACACATCACGCCTAGTTTTTGGTTTTCAAACAAAATATTATGGGTTTCGCGCGTCGACGGGGTCGTCGTAAAGCAACCGAGTAGAGCAACCGGATCGTTCGCGAAAAATCCGCTCCCCCTGGAACGAATCGGAGCCCCGGCCCGTTGTTGACGATGTCCCCCCCCAAAAAAAATCAAAAATCACGTTAGGAACCCCACTTGTCAGCCTTCTAAGCTGAAGACGCGGGTTCGATTCCCGTCATCCCCTCCACGCAACCGGGCGCATTGCTCCCGGTTTTTACTTTCTGAGCCGACGTCCGGGGACCAGAAATTCTTCTGACCTCTGTTCAGGATCCAGTGCTACGGGTACTCTGGGCACCATGAAGCCCACCATTATCGATGCCGATACTGGACACGAACTATGGACCGCGGTCGAATGCGCTGCTTTTTCCGGCACCGCACGTGGCACTTTCACCAGCTACGCTGGCCGCAAGAAGGCTCCTGAACCCGTCGCGAAGCTTCATGGGTTGACCCTGTGGGATTCCGAAGAAGTTCGCGCATGGCACGCCAATCGGAAGAGCCGCACCAAGAGCACCGACTCCGCCGAATCATAGATACCTACCCATACCCAATCATTTCCTGGTTCCCGAGCTACATCTGTCGGACAGATATGTAAGCTCGGGAACTTTTTTCGCTCTACATGCGTTATCTCAAGTAATTACAAGCAGTACCCGCAATTTCCTTTTTGGAGGCCTAGCCCATGGGGGCTTTAATCCTGATCGCGATCACCGTCGGCGGCGCAATTATCATCGCGTCGATGGCTCAAAACCGCTCTAACAGGGCCTTTGATGCTCGCCAGAACAATCAATTGGAAGACGCCGTCGCAGACGCCCGCCGATGGATTGAGCGACTGGGCTCACAGGTATTGAACCTGGCTGGCACCGATTCGGCTTCCACGCAGGCTCTTGCTGACGCATCCGAGCGCTACAATGCCGCTTCCTCGCAGATTTCTACTGCGCGCACCCCGGCACAGGCGCGAATGGCCCGCGAATCGGCGCTGGAGGGCCTGCACTACATCAATGCGGCTCGCGAAATTATGGGCCTGCCGGCGGGGCCGACACTGCCACCGCTGGAGGGGCAGAAGGCCGCTGGTTCTGTGACCGAAACTCGCACCATTGAGCACGAAGGCCACTCGGTTACCGCCTCTCCATACGCCACCCCGGAAACTCCGAACTACTACCCCGGTGGTCGTGTCGCTGGCCGTCCGGTTCCGGCCGGTTGGTACTCCGAGCCATGGTGGAAGTCCGCGCTCCGCACCGGTGTCTGGACCGCAGGCTCGATGCTGCTGTTCTCTACCCTCTTCCACGGTATGGCCGGTGTTGCCTACGGCGCTGATGAGTTCGCCAGCGGCATGGGCACCGGCGCTGACGACTTCGGCGGCACCGAGGACTTTGGAGCCGAAGACTTCGGTGGCGACGATTTCGGTGGAGATGACCTTGGCGGCGACTTCGGTGGCGGCGGTGCAGATGCCGGTGACGCAGGCGACGGCGGAGGCTTCTTCGACGGCCTCTTCGGTGGCGGCGACGGCGGCGGCGACGGCGGCGGATTTTTCGACGGCGGATTCGACGGTTTCGATATTTAGAAAAAGCCCGGCGCCGCTATTTCGCTAAATCCGCAAAAGGATCGACAGTGCCGTCTGTCTGAGGCCGATACTCAATTTTTCTGGCGGCGAATCGACCAGCTTCCTTGCCAAGGATGCTGCTAATTAAAGCAACAGCCATATCCATACCTGCTGCGACTCCTGATGAGCTCCAGCGATCTCCGTCTTCAACCCATCGAGCCGCTTTCACCCACGTCACTTCGTTTCCGAACGAGGTAGCCCAATCAAAAGCCAACTTATTACTAGTTGCCCGCTTTCCTTCAAGAAGCCCAGCCGCAGCAAGCAGTGCGGAACCTGTGCAAACCGATGCCACTAACCGCGCCCGGGATCCGAGGTTGTTGAGCCAGTCCAAAAACTCTGCATCGTCAACTAGTGTTCTACTCCCGGCTCCACCAGGAACTAGAAGAATATCGACCGTTTCGAGGTCAGTGGCACAACGTGTGGCGATAACCTGCGCCCCCTGAGCGCTGGTTATCGGACCAGCAATGTTGGCGACATATTCGACCTCAATCTCTGGGACATGGCCAAAAAGGCCAACCGGTCCAAATACGTCCAAGAGCTCGAACCCGGGGAATAGCACAACAGTTACTCGGCGATGCGCTTCTTGATTTGTCATACGACAATTCCTACTCCGTCTACACATGAAAAAAGGTCTGGTCCCAGAGTTTTCTGGAACCAGACCCCTTTTTTATTCCTATCAACAGATAGCGAACAGCAATCCCTTTAAGCTTCTGGCAGCTCCGGGGCAACGCCAGTCTTTTCGTACTCTGCCAGAATGTCGATGCGGCGCTGGTGACGCTCCTCCTCGCTCCACGGCTGGGAGACGAAAGCATCGACGATAGCCAGGGCCTCTTCCTCAGAGTGCATACGACCGCCGAGGCCGATCAGCTGAGCATTGTTGTGCTCGCGGGCGAGCTTTGCGGTCTCCACCGACCAAGCCAGCGCACAACGAGCGCCCTTGACCTTGTTAGCAGCAATCTGCTCGCCGTTGCCGGAACCGCCGAGCACGATGCCCAGGCTGCCCGGATCAGCGACGGTACGGGAAGCCGCCTCAATGCAGAATGCTGGGTAATCATCTGCAGGGTCGTAGGTGTGAGCGCCGCAATCAACGACGTCGTGGCCAGCCTTCTCCAGGTGGGCCTTAATCAGGTTCTTCATCTCAAAACCGGCGTGGTCTGCACCAAGGTAAATACGCATGGCAGCAAGTTTAGCGGTTCCCACGGATTCCACGGCGCCTGCACCCGTTTTAGGTATTGCTTGACGACGTCTCCTGCGCAGCCGAATAGGGTGAAAAGTGACTGTATTTGCGTTTCAGCACGTCTTCGAAACCGGAAATTGGGTGCTTTTACCGTGTCTCCTGCGCCGCAAGCTCACTTCCAAGTCGATCCGGATTCCCATGGCTCCCATGGGAATCATCACGCACCGGTGGTGCGAACGGTTCGGCATGACATCAATAAGAAACCATTTATTGTCATTTGGGAGGTCACTCGGGCTTGTGGCTTAGTCTGCAAGCACTGCCGTGCAGATGCACAGCACGAGCCGCATCCTCACCAGCTTTCGACCACCGAGGGCAAGATGCTGCTGGAGACCTTGGCGTCGTATAGCAAGCCGAAGCCACTTGTGGTGCTCACCGGCGGCGACCCTTTTGAGCGTGATGACCTGGAAGAATTGGTGCGATTCGGCACGGAGCAGGGCCTGAATATGTCGCTATCTCCATCGGTGACGCCGCGGCTCACGCCAGAGCGGATTCAGTCACTGCGTGAGGCCGGTGGCAAGGCGATGTCGATGTCGCTCGATGGCGCGACTGCCCAGACCCATGACAAGTTCCGTGGATTTTCGGGCACTTTTGAAAAGACGCTCGAAATGGCTCCGCACATCAACGAGGCCGGTTACCGGCTGCAGATTAACTCGACCCTGACCAAGGGAAATATTCATGAGGCGCCAGCGCTGCTGAAGACCGTCATGGAGATGCAGGCCAAGATGTGGTACGTCTTTTTCCTCGTTCCCACTGGTCGTGGTGCGGATTTGGGCGCTTTGTCGCCGGAGGAACGCGAGGACGTTCTGCACTGGCTATCGGATGTGTCCAACCGAATTGCCATTAAAACGACGGAGGCGCCGCAGTATCGGCGCGTCGTCATGCAGCAGGAGGAAGCGAAGGAAAAGGGGCTGCCACCCTATGAGGGCGGCGAGCTCTACCGCTACTTGACCGAGGAAACGACAAAGCTTCTCGGCGCTGTGCCGGAAAAACCACGCCGGCCGCGCTCCCCCATGGCCGTCAATTCTGGGTCAGGTTTTGCCTTCATTGACCACATCGGCGACGTCT
Organism: Corynebacterium sp. MSK032; assembly: GCF_030232065.1. NCBI lineage: Bacteria > Bacillati > Actinomycetota > Actinomycetes > Mycobacteriales > Corynebacteriaceae > Corynebacterium > Corynebacterium sp. MSK032. The sequence continues at coordinate 40,420 of NZ_JASPJR010000016.1, forward strand.
ACCCCAATGGTTTCCTGCCGCTTCACTGCGGTAATGTAAAGGCAACACCCTTCCAAGAGATTTATTCCAACTCGCCGGCTTTTAAGGCTCTCCGCGATCCTGATAATTGGCACGGCAAGTGCAGCGTCTGTGAATACCACAGCGTATGCGGTGGGTCCCGCTCGACTGCGTACGCGTTGACCGGGGATTACACGGCATCCGATCCGACATGCATCTACATCCCGCCACGGTGGGCTGCCATGAGCGAAGAAGAACGGCAGGCCTCTACCGGGAATACTGGCACGAAACTGCCACAGAGGAATGGTGCAACAGACTAGTTTCGCATTCTTCGATGGAGCCAGAGCATGAACGACTCCCCTTGGGATTCATTAGACCCAACAGACACATCCGAACCAGTAGTTGAGAAGCCTAGGAAATCAGGACTATGGAAATTCCTCGCCTGGGCAGGCATTGCTTTTGGAATTATAGCTCTAACAAATGTTGTTACTGAGGCACAGAGCACAAAAGAAGTAATTGGAACTTGCCTTGGTGCAGCGGCTCTGATTGTTCCTGCACTTCTCTGGTTCCGTTACGAAAAACTCGACGCGAAAGCCTACGAAGAGGCTGCCGAAAATGCTCGTACTTATCAATTCCTCACCCCTGAAGACCGAGCCCTCCTTGGGGTAGACCCAAGCACTAAACCAAAACTCGTCAAACGCCGATGGGGAATAGTCGCATTTTTGGCGTTGTTGACTTTTTCATTTGGTGGAACTCTTCTTCCCGATGAGGAAACGAACAACGAACATCCTGCTGCGAATGCAGACAGCAAGCCCACCGGCAACTCTGAAGCAACAACGGTCACAAAGACAATCCACAAGACGACAACGGCCAGTTCTGAAAGCACTAGCTCACAAGCCAACGTGCCAGTAGACCATCCCTCGAATGAGGCTGGAATCAGTTCGTTGTACGCCCCACAAGAAGAAACATACGTAACAGAGCGGATGCCAGCGTACGAATCGCCAGTTCCATCCTCGACCTTCGAGGAGACAACATTTGAACCAGCACCGGCACCAGCTGTTGTACCGGCGCCTGTTCAAGAGCCGGCATCAGCACCTAGTTCTGGTGGAACTTCTTATTACGCCAATTGTTCGGAAGCTCGAGCTGCAGGTGCCGCTCCACTTTACGTGGGCGAAGCCGGATACCGTTCTGGCCTTGACCGCGACGGCGACGGTATTGCCTGCGAGTAGTTTCCCCCTAGTCGAAGCGCGGGCTCTCAGTGCGGGAGCGCTTTATCTCGAAGAAGTACGGGTAGCTGGCAAGGGCGACCGAGCCGTCGAAGATCTTGCCCGCTTCTTCGCCGCGTGGGATACGGGTAAGCACCGGGCCAAAGAAGGCAACGTCGTTGAGCTTGACCACCGGAGTGCCGACGTCGTTGCCGACCTCCTTCATGGCCTCCGCGTGGTTTTCACGCATGAGCTCATCAAACTCTGTAGTCAGGGCCTGGGCCAGACGCTCTTCCGGCAGGCCAACCTCTGCGAGGGATTCCTTAATCAGTTCGTCGAATGCGTGCTCCGGCTCGTCGACATGCGCGTGGCGATCGATGCGGCTTTCGTTGTGAATCTTCGTGCCCAGCGCGGTGTAGAGTTTGTCGACGGCCTCCTGACCATCCTGGGAGAACACTGCGTTGAACAGGCGTGCCGGGGTCCAGTTGCACTGCATCATGAACTTGTAGTCTTCCGGCAGCTCATCGCGACCTTCGTTGAGTACCGACAGGCTCATCGGCCTCCACTCGACCTCGATATCGCGGACCTTTTCGACTTCCTTAATCCAGCGCGACGTCACCCAGCAAAACGGGCAGGAAACGTCGAAGTAGAAAGTGACCTTTTCTCGATTGCTCATGTGAAAGTCCTCCTAAAGCATTGATTGACTTATCAACGACTATAGGGCGGATTTTTTCGGCTCGCATTCATGAATTCGGATGGGTCCGAAGTTCTACCGGACCTGGTGTTAACTGGCTCCCCCATCGGGCGCCGTCTAAATCGCCTACCTAACCGTTCCAGGGCAAGCCCGTAGCCTCCAGGGAATCAGCGGCAGCCTCCAGGTAGGCAGGCCAATCGGCGTAGTCCAGGAACTCCGAGCCCACCTCGTGGTCCATGGAGACCATCTTCCCCGAGCGCATGTCCAGACAGTAGTTGTTTCCGCCGAAGTCCATGACCAGTGGAATCCATGCCTCGTGATACCACTTGCCATCCGAGTCGGCGCTGTCCATGCTTTCGGCTTCAAAGTCATCGAACTCGCCGTCGGCCTGCAGCTGAGTCCACAGCTTGTAGTCATTCAGAATCGACTTAGGCGGTGCAATCCAGCCACCGTCCCACGGCTCACCGTCCACAGACGCGTGCCGCAGCCACGAAGCTCGCACGTAGTCTGGCAGCTTTACTCCGAGGTCAGCCTCAAGCTGATCCAGTTCCGCTTCTGTCGCCGGGGCCCCCAAAGCATCGTCGCCAAGCTTTGCTTCAATGCGATCCCACGCCGCGTTGACCCGTTCAACCTTGCTTGCATCATCACTGAGTTCGTACATGAAACGAAGTGTATTCACGTTCGGCTTTGCTCGCATGCCAAAGAAGCCAAAATCTCGCTCAATCGACCGCCAATCGACCGCCAATCGACCGCCCGAATCGACACGCAATGAGCGAGGAAGTCGAGGTCACCCCGCCCACCACGCTACTGCCCGATTCCCAATCCGGGGTCGTGGTTACACTTGTCGCATGACTTCCACGAACCTAACCAGGACCGAGGCCGCCGACCGTGCGGCCATGCTCGAGGTGTCCCACTACGACATCTCCCTCGACCTTACGACCGCACCGGTCGGTGGGCAGCACAGCGCACCAACATTCGCTTCCAAGACCACAATTTCTCTGAAAGCGAAGCGCGCTGGTTCCACCTTTATTGACCTGCGTGATGCGGTTGTCAAGAGTGTGACCATCGACGGCGTCGATGCCACGGAGGCCGCTCGCTATGACAGCGAGACCGGCATTAACGTAGACCTGACCGAAGGTGACCACACCGTCGTTATCGATGCGGACTGTCGTTACACCAATAACGGCCAGGGCATTCACCGCTTCCAGGATCCCGCCGATGGCGAAACCTACCTGTACTCGCAGTTTGAAACTGCCGATGCCAAGCGCGTGTTCGCCTGCTTTGACCAGCCGGATTTGAAGGCGACGTACTCCATCCACGTCGTGGCGCCGAAGGGCTGGAAGGTTATTTCCAACTCGGTAGCCAAGACCGGCACCACCACCGATGTCCACGGCAATGAGGCCGACACCTTCGACTTCTCAGTGGATGTTCCGCTGTCGACGTACCTCGTCGCAGTCTGTGCGGGCCCGTGGCACGAGGTCACTGACTCGTGGACCGGCACTGTCGCACCGCACCCGGAAACCCCTGCCGAGCACCAGCCGGACGGCGAGCTGACCATTCCGCTAGGAATCTACTGCCGCCAGTCCATCGCCGAGTACCTCGATGCCGACACTCTGTTCAAGGAGACCAAGGAAGGCTTCGACTTCTACGCCAAGCACTTCGGCGAGCCCTACCCGTTCGGCAAGTACGACCAGATCTTCTGCCCGGAATACAACATGGGTGCGATGGAAAACGCCGGCTGCGTGACCATCCGCGACGAGTACGTCTTTCGTTCCAAGCCCACCCATTACCTCTACGAGCGCCGCAACGACACCATCCTGCACGAGATGGCTCACATGTGGTTCGGCGATTTGGTCACCATGCAGTGGTGGGATGATCTCTGGCTCAACGAGTCCTTCGCTACCTGGTCGGCTGCCGCCGCACAGGTTGAGGTTTCCGATTACAGCCACGCCTGGACCACCTTCGCCAACGTAGAGAAGGCCTGGGCCTACAAGCAGGATCAGCTGCCGTCGACGCACCCGATTGCCGCCGATGCCAGCGACATTGACACCGTCGAGCAGAACTTCGACGGCATCACCTACGCCAAGGGCGCGTCCACCCTCAAGCAGCTGGCCGCCTACGTTGGTCAGGACGCCTTCCTCGCCGGTGCTCGTCTTCACTTTTCCCGCCACCGCTTTGGCAACGCCACCTTCGCGGATCTGTTGGAGGCGCTCTCCGAGGCCTCCGGTCGCGATCTGTCTGGCTGGGCCGATCAGTGGCTGACCACCACCGGCATCACCACCCTGGCGCCAGAGTTCCATCAAGAGGACGGCAAGTACACCTCCTTCGCAGTCACGCAGGAAGGCGCCGAGCCGGGTGCCGGTGAACTCCGTGATCACCGAATCGCAGTGGGCATCTACAACCTGCGCGGCACCGGCGCGGACGCTGTACTTGAGCGCACCAAGCGCGTGGAAATCGACGTCCGCGGTGCCCGCACCGATGTCCCAGATCTGGTCGACACACCAGTTGGCGACGTCGTGCTGGTTAACGACGACGACCTCACCTACAGCATGATTCGCATGGACGAAGGCTCGCTTGCCACCGTCATCGACAACATCGGCGCTTTCACCGATTCGATGGCGCGCACACTGTGCTGGTCCGCCACCTGGCAGATGGTTCGCGCAGGCCAGATGCGCGCTCGCGACTTCGTCAACCTGGTGCTTCGCGGCATCCCGGGCGAGGATAAGCTCTCCGTCTTGGAGCGCGTCATCGCTCAGGCGGTCAGCGCCGTCAACGTCTACGCCGATCCTCAGTGGGCCGAGTCCACCGGCCGCGATCTGCTGGCTCAGGGTCTGTTGGACTACGCGAAGAAGGAAACCGACGCCGACCGCGCCCTGGTTTTCGTTAACGCTCTGGCTACCGTGGGCTCGTCGAATAGCGACGTCGCCGACGCACTGCGCGCCATCTACGCCGGCGACGCCGACAAGGCTGGCTTCCCCGCTGTCACTGTCGACACCGACATGCAGTGGCGCGCCTTGAAGGCTCTGGTTTCCGCTGGTCTCGAAGGCGAGGAGGCCATCGCAGAGCTTGAAAAGACCGACAATTCAGCACTCGGCGCACAGGCCGCCATCGCCTGCCGCGCCTCCGTGCCGACGCTCGCCAACAAGTCCCGCGTCTGGGCTGAGGCGACTGTCTCCGGCGACGACGCCCCATCGAACCTTGTCATTCGCCACCTGCTGGCCGGCTTCAACGCGCCGGGCTCGGGTGCAGTGCTCGCGCAGGCGCTTGACGACGACTCCCGTGCCACCATCAGCGCGGAGCAGTCGGCAACCTCGCTGTCGGAGCACTTCTTCGCTGTTGCCAACAGCTGGTGGAAGCAGTTCTCCTCCGAGACGGCCCAGACTCTCCTCGAGGGCTTCTACCCCACTTGGGAGATCAGCGAGTCGGCAATCGCGGCCGCTCAGCGCCTGCTCGACAGCGAGGAGACTGCGTCGCCGGTCAAGCGCATCATTTCTGAGCAGCAGTTCCTGGTGAAGCTCGCTCTCCGCGCCCGCGAGTTCGACGCGAAGTAACAAGTGATTTCGGCCGGCACTTTGGCCGTTATCGTTTTCGTGGCATCAAGTCGATAGACTTGGTGCCATGACAACTTCTCAGACGCTCTTTGACTCCGTCGGCGGCGAGGATGTCTTCAATCGCATCGTCCATGGTTTTTACACGCGCATGCGTTCCGATGACCTCATCGGCCCGATGTACCCCAGCGATGACTGGGAGGGCGCCGAGGATCGACTACGTATGTTTCTCGTCCAGTACTGGGGCGGGCCGCACACCTACAGCGAACAGCGTGGTCATCCGCGCCTGCGCATGCGCCACATGCCGTTTTCCATCGGCGAGGCCGAACGCGACCGCTGGCTGGAAATCATGAGCGCCTCACTCGCAGACATTTCCGATGACGAGCTCCCCCGCCCCCAGCGCGAAGCCATGTGGAACCACATGGTGCAGGTTGCTGACATGCTCATCAACCGCTTCGACGCGCAGTAGGAATTAGGCCCTGCGCCGCTAGTTCAGCAGCGGCAGTACGCCAAAGGACTCGAGCGTAAAGATCGAGCCAAACCGCCCATCCAGCCGGTGCCACCGTCCCTTTGCGGACACGCGCACCGGCTCTTTTTCATCCGGTTGCTCCGGGATGAAGCCCATCGTGCACAGCGCAAACACGTCCCGCATGGTCACGTCCACGACGCTTTTCGACGTCGCCTGCGACTGCCCCTCCCCTGTATCAACAGTGGCTTCACCGGTACCGCCGCTGACAGTGAGAACCTTTTGGTCCAGCAGAGACGGTGGCATGCCCATCGGGCCGGAAGATTCGACGGCGACCGCGCGCCCCTGCTTCTCGAGAGTCCGGAAAGCAGTCGCTGGAACATAGTCGACAACCTGCCATCCTTCCGGCACTGGCAGGAATCCCGGCCAGGAGGACGCCGACTGCGCATGCACGCGGTATGGCATCGCGGTGAGCGAAGCTTCTTTCTCCTCTTCGTCCTCAGCAGTTTTTGCCTGCGCAAAGGCACGCACTGCGATGTCTTTAATCTCCGCGGCGGTGACGATGATGTCGTCGGGAAGCGCGTGCAGCGCAATCGTGCGCATGGCGAGCGGGCCGATTGGGGTCTTCACCCATACCTGCGACATTGCGGGCGCAGCGTTAGGTGCCGACGAGGAACTGATACCAGCGGCGGCGGTCTTACGTGCTCGGATGCGTAGCAACGTGCTCTCGTCGAGGGCGTAGGCCTTATGGGCCAGGACACCCAGATTCTTCAGGGCATCGGGAGTGCCAAAGGTCAGCTCGGCAGCGGGATGAGAAGTGGTCACGGCGAATTACTTGTCCTGGTCTTCCTTGTTGTCTTCGATTGCGGGAGCTGCAAAACGCTCCAGTTCACGGCGGGCAGACGGGGAGAGCTCGACTGCCTTCGCAGTCTTGAGATCAAACATCACCATCACGGTTTCGAGCACAGCAACGATGTGATCATGCTGGTCGGAGATTGTCTGGCGAAGTGTGAAAGAGGTGCGACCGAAGTTGATGATCTCGGTCTCAACCACAACTTCCTGGGTGTCCGGCAAAATAGCGCGGACGTAGTCAATCTCCAGGCGACGCACCACTGCCGCAGGCATCCCTGCCCCGCCGCCGAGACCGCGCATCACAAAGTCCAGACGAGCCTGCTGGGCGTATTCCAGGAAAGCGGTGTTGTTGGCGTGGCCATACTGATCGAAATCAGACCAGCGGATAGCGACGTTGGTACGAAATGGTGCTGATTCAGTCATACCCAGAACTATAGGCGTTTTCTGGAGCTACGAGCCTGCGAATACGCGAAAGCCCGGGACCTGTGCACTGGTGCGAGCCAGTCCACAAGGTTCCGGACTTTGCCGTTGGCAAAAATCAGATTCGCGCGAAACAGATTATCGGGTCAGGCGACGGTGCGTGACGCGCGACGGGCGTGCAGCCTCCTCGCCGTAACGCTCAATCTTGTTCTTCTCGTAGCCCTCGAAGTTGCCCTCGAACCAGAACCACTTGCCCTCTTCGAAGTTGCCTTCCCATGCGAGGATGTGGGTACAGGTGCGGTCCAGGAACCAACGGTCGTGGGAAATGACCACGGCACAGCCCGGGAAGTTCTGCAGTGCGTTTTCCAGCGAAGACAGGGTTTCGACGTCAAGGTCGTTAGTCGGCTCATCCAGGAGGATCAGGTTACCGCCCTGCTTCAGGGTCAGCGCGAGGTTCAGACGGTTGCGCTCACCACCGGAGAGAACCTTCGACGGCTTCTGCTGGTCCGCACCCTTGAAACCGAATGCAGACAGGTACGCACGAGACGGCATCTCGTTCTGGCCGACCACGATGTAGTCGAGACCATCAGAGACAACCTCCCAGACGGTCTTTTCCGGATCGATGTTTTCACGACCCTGGTCAACGTAGCTGAGCTGAACAGTCTGACCGACCTTGACCTCACCGGAATCCGGCTGCTCCAGACCCACGATGGTCTTGAACAGGGTGGACTTACCCACACCGTTCGGGCCAATCACACCGACGATGCCGTTACGCGGCAGGGTGAACGACAGGTCCTTAATCAGGACGCGGCCATCGAAGCCCTTCTCCAGGTCCTTGACCTCAACAACCTGGTTACCCAGGCGCGGCGGGGTCGGAATCTGGATCTCTTCGAAGTCGAGCTTCTTGTACTGCTCGGCTTCCTCCACCATCTGCTCGTAGCGCTCCAGACGGGCCTTGTTCTTGGCCTGGCGAGCCTTCTGACCCGAGCGGACCCACGCCAGCTCGTCCTTCAGGCGCTTCTGCAGCTTGGCGTCCTTCTTACCTGCAACCTCGAGGCGCTCAGCCTTCTTCTCCAGGTAAGTCGAGTAATTGCCCTCGTACGGGTAGAGCTTGCCGCGGTCGACCTCACAGATCCAGCCAGCGACGTGATCCAGGAAGTAACGGTCGTGGGTCACGGCCAGGACGGCACCCGGGTACTTAGCCAGGTGCTGCTCGAGCCACAGCACAGACTCGGCGTCCAGGTGGTTAGTCGGCTCGTCGAGAAGCAGCAGGTCCGGCTCGGAGAGCAGCAGCTTTGCCAGTGCTACACGACGACGCTCACCACCGGAGAGGTGAGTAACCGGCTCGTCCGCCGGCGGGCAGCGAAGCGCATCCATTGCCTGCTCAATCTTGGAATCCAGCTCCCAAGCATCAGCGGCGTCGAGCTCCTCCTGGAGCTTGCCCATTTCTTCCATGAGCTCGTCGGTGTAATTGGTGGCCATCTCCTCGGCGATGGCTTCAAAACGAGCCTTCTTCTCGAAGATGTCGCCGAGGCCCTCCTCGACGTTGCCGCGAACGGTCTTCTCCTCATTCAGCGGAGGCTCCTGCAGCAGGATGCCGACAGTGGCGCCCGGCTCCAGGAAAGCTTCACCGTTACTCGGCTGATCAAGGCCAGCCATAATCTTCAGAATCGACGACTTACCTGCGCCGTTCGGACCGACCACGCCGATCTTTGCGCCCGGGTAAAACGCCATGGTGACGTTGTCGAGAATAACCTTATCGCCGTGCGCCTTGCGCACGTTTTTCATCTGGTAGATGAACTCACCCATGGTGGAATTTCGTCCCCTCGTAGAAAGGAAATAAGCAATCCCTGTAGAGGTTACGCATAGGAACCAAAAGGCACAATCTACATGGGCGTACCCGCAATCCTTTCCCACCAAAATCTCTGCCAGGCTCCTAGCAAAACTAGCTGCGAGATAACGCTGCCGAATCGTATGCGATCCCTCCCCTTTCTCAGCAGCGTCACCTCACGTGCAGTAATTACCCCTCCCCTCTTTCCGCTCTTTCAGCGGCTCCCCCTCATTCCGCTCTACAACGATGTACTGGCTCCTGGGTTAGAACGGCGCACTGACTCCTGCATCAGCCATTTCTCGCTGCTCCGAACTAGCTGCACCTGTGTTCCCCGCCTCACCAGCGCCGCCCGTACTAGCAGTGAAGGTGCGCACGGCCCCGGCCTGAGACGCAACTGTCTCAGTAACCGAAGCTTCCGAATCCCCAGTCGATGACTCACCAAGACCAGTCGGCGACTCATGCGGCTTCTCAGTCATAGTCTTCACCGTTGCCAGGTGACGGCGCAGATTCGGACCTACCGCCTTAGCAATGATCTTCTGGCGCTGATGCTTCGTACCATCATCGCCCTCCCAGCGATCCGTACGAACGTGACCGTGGACAATGACGGCTTGGCCCTTCCACACCGTGTTATTCACGTTCTCGGCGAGCTTGCCCCAACATTCAACATCAAAATATGACGTCTCCGACTGCTCCCAACCATTCTCCCCCTTCCATGACTTGCTGGATGCCACAGAAAACTTGCAGACCTTTGCCCCAGAATTGGTATTTCGATTTTCCACATGATGGACCACATTGCCCACCACGGTAATAACTGCCTCAGACATCGGGCTCCTCCCCCAAAGAAAGCGTTTACCTACGTCGGCCGAATAATTCGAAGGTGTCTCATTCGTGCCGTGCCAATTACTTTTCCGGCTTCGAGAAACAAATGAAAGAGGTACATAAAAAGCCTGTGGATAAGTTTGTCGAAAAGACAACTATCCACAGGCTACGTATGAAGTTGAGGGGCGAAGTCGCGGCAATCCTCGTCGTCAAGCATGCAAAATCAGCTTAACGACGCTACCTTCCGCGCCTCTTCGAGGCATCAATCGGATTATCCATGTGCACCGGATGCTGCGCGTCAACCTCCGAGGTGTAGTAGTCGCGCTCGTCCTCGCCACCAACACCGACCTGCTGGCTCATGCGAGCGAGCATTTCGTTGTAAGCGGCCAACTCCTCATCATTGTTGCGGTCTGCGACGCGGTCGTAGCGGGCTGCATCCCTCTCATCGGAACGCCGCCACTGTACAAACAGCGCAACGGTAACGATGTAGAGCGGAACCTCACCGGCAGCCCACGCGACGGCACCACCAACGTTCTGATCTTCCAGGAGATTCACTGCCCAAGGGAGATCCAGGCTGGCGTAGTAGGTCTCGGCAAGCACCTTCTGCGACTGCATCAGCGAAATACCGAACCAAGCGTGGAACGGCAACGAACCCATCAGCGTGACCAGCTTGACCGACGGCTCAATCTGCTGTGGTGCAGCATCGACACCAATAATGACCCAGTAGAAGATGTAACCGGAGATCAAGAAGTGGATGTTCATGAACACGTGGCCCGCGTGCTCATCAGCCAAGAAGTCATAAATCGGTGTCATGTAAAGCAGGTAAAAGCCCGCAACGAACTGCACCGTTGCCACGACCGGGTGCGTGAGGAAACGCGACACCGGGTTGTTGATGAAGACCACCAGCCACTCACGAATACCCGGCAGACCATCGCGGCCGGCCGGCTTCAGCGCACGCAGCGCAAGCGTAACCGGACCACCCAGCACCAGCATGACCGGAATACCCATGGAGTAAAGCATGTGGGCGATCATGTGAACCGAGAACAGAGCCGGCATGTACACGCCCAGCGCACTGCACGAAGTAAACAGCAACGTGGCACAACCAGCGAGCCACCACAGGGTGTTGGACAGTGGCCAGGTACCGCCGCGCTTCTTCAGCAGGTAGAGCCAGTACAGGTAAATCCACGCGGCAATGATGGCGGCAGAGCCGAAGAAGATGTCAAAGCGCCACTGCGTGAACATGGCTTCCCAACCGAATGGGATTTCCAGGTTGTAACCGAGCTTGACCTGCATCTGCGTAATCGACGGCAGGCCTTCACCACCGGCCTGCTCAGAGAAATTCGGTGGCGGCGGAGTACGGCCCAGAGCTACGGCAACGCCGATTGTCAGCGCCATGATGATGACCTCGACAATGGCCAGGCGCCAGAATGGGCGATTCGACTGAGCGCGCTCGATCTCCGGAATGGTGATCTTGCGGTGCACATAGCCACATAGACCCAGGAAGATGGTGAGCACAGCCTTGACCAGCACCATGATGCCGTAATTGTTGCTGACCAGGTCAGACCAGTCAATGTTGATGGCTGCGTTAATGAAGCCGGAGGCAGACATGGCGATGAAAGCCACCAACGCCACGAAAGAATAGCGCTTCACTACTTCTGGCATCCATTCACCACGACGACGCGCGTGGCCAACCAGCGCCATCAAACCGCCAACCCAAAACACAGTGAAGGTCAAGTGCCAGATGTAGGAGTTAGTGCCGTAGTCATGGGCACCACCGGAGGCGTTGTGGCTTACAACCGCCAGCGGCATCATCGACACCAAGCTGATGGCGAAGAACACCGGCTGCCAAATCCACTTACGAGTCAGCGATGAACCAAGCGCCACAATGCCCGCAAAAATAGCTACCCACAGCCACGCCAAGCCCTCCTTGGTCTGCTCCAACGACACAGCCCAGTTACTCAGCTGAATCGTCGTCGATAGCGGCTGGCCCGACACATCGGAGAGCACCAGCGGAATCTCCATCAAGGCCATGAGGCCCCAGCCGAGCATGGCCCACATACCCGTGCGGGATGCCGTGTAGCCATCAAGGCCTAAAGTGCCGTCGGCACGCTGCTTCGTACCGAAAGCGGCGAGCATAAACGAACCTACGCCGAGGCAGGCGAGCAGCTCACCGGCCGCCTTCGCGAACGGGAACCCGAAGGTGGTGATTGTGCCGGGATCGGGAATACCCAACGTGGCGCGCGAATCCATGTTGAACGCCATCGAGAGCAAACCAGCTAGAACGCCGCCGATAAGCACAAAAACAACGTACCAACCAGCAGATTTACGGACTTTCTTATCCTTGCTAACAGGCGGAGAGGTCTCGGCCTTGGTCGTGGCAGTCATAGCCCTAAGCTTAGCGACCAAAGTCCCTAGAACAGAACCGGTTGTGATTGGCTACATTAGAGACGCTACAATGCTTTTCTTAGCTAGCCTCCATAGCTCAGTGGACAGAGCAGTCGGCTTCTACCCGATTGGTCGAGGGTTCGAATCCTTCTGGGGGCGCGTTTTCTATCCCCGTCATGAACTGGTGTTTTTCGAGTTCAGGCGGGGGTTTACCCTATCTGACTACCCCGCTAATGTAGGCTCAGATTGGCTCTTGTTGGTTTAAATGCAGCGGAAATGCAGCGGATTTTGGGCATGAAAAAACGCCCCGCCGGTCAGCTGTTCGGAAATCCCGAACAACTCAAACCAACGAAGCAACGGCTCTTGGTTAGTTCTCGGTCGGTGGATTCCAGGCATTCGGCAACGCATGCAAAATCCCCCACACTTGGCGCCGCAAACCGGCTCTACAGCCGAGCCCGTGAACTGGCTCACGCACCCCACTCTGGTAATCCGCATTTCGACACCAGAGCAGAACATTCCGCAGCCCAGACAACTGCCGGGCTACTCATCTCTCATACCAAGTACGCTGCAGCGGAAGCAATCTACGAACCAGCCACTGGGGCCATAGCCCGGGAATTTGATTTCGCCACTCAGCTACTGCCAGTGTGGCGGGAATTGCTCGAGAGGACACGGACATGCGGCGGGCGATGTATCGGGGGTGTTTTACAGTAGGTTTTGAGGTCAAATTTACCCCCGTCGAGTGGTCAAAGATTGAAAACCATTCACCTTAACGCAGAATAAGGGCAGTCATAAAGAATGCCAAGAAAGGAATCATGCGATGGCCGCCCACACCGCCAAACGAGTCCTCATCATCGCAGCCTGTGTTGCAATTCCGTTCGCCGCTGCCTGCGGATCAAACAACGCCCCCTCCCTATCAAGCAGCAACATGTCGACCAGCTCGACATCAACGTCCTCGCCGTCAAGCACCACGTCCACTGAATCCACCACTGATTCTCCGTCTGAATCATCAAGCCCAAAGAACAGCCCCAACCCCACCCTAGAGCACACCACCGAACCTACCTCTTCACCCCGTGGAGGTGAGTCCACGTCCGCACGCACAACAGGGTATACCGAAGCCCCAGGCCAGGCAGAACCATCTGAAATGAACAAAACCGTGGCATCCTGCGGCGACCCCGCTTTGCATGAGACCGGGACAACATTCTTCACCGACGGTTCAAGCGGCTGGACGCAGCAGTGCGCCTCCCGGATGATGGCGCAGCAGCCGGCGGCGACACCAGAACCAGCTCCAGCTCCCGCCGCGCCGGCCCCTGAACAGCAGGAATCCTACGTAACCCCAGGCGCTTACTGTTCAGGAGGAGGAACAGGAGTCAGTAAGAACGGCACACCTATGACCTGCTCCGCCGGCCCGGACGGCCAAGCCCGCTGGCGCTCTCAATAAACAAAGGAAACGCAATGACTTTCGAAGACCGCACTACGCAAGCCGCCGCAAGGAAGCCGTTCTATAAGCGCTGGTGGTTCATCGCCGCGTCTTTTCTGCTTGTACTCTTCTTAGCATTACTAATCTTCACCCCAGCTCAAGAAAGTGCTCCGACAGACTCAGGTGACGTTGCTGAAGAGATCACCCTGCACCCAATTGGAGAACCAATCGAAGCACCTGGAGTCACCCTCACTGTCGAATCAGTCACACGTTCAGACAGTATCGAGCTCTACGCTGACGGATACAAACGCGGCTACATGCCAAATGAAACTCTCAACGCTGACAAAGGTGAATACGCCATCGTCAAAACTGACGTGAAGAACACCGGACAGTCCCCAATGGATCTCACATGCGGATTTGCCGTTCGAGCACTACTAATCAACACCGAAAATCAGGTTTACGACCCCATCGACAGTCTCTACCGCATTATCGATAACCCGGAATGCAATGACAGCCTAAACCCGGGGTTCGAGACACAAATGACTTGGGTGTACCAGATTCCATCGGACACCGAGCTTGGAGTATTTGGATTCACAAACCCAGATGTTAGCTATGACGATCTCGAGTTCGTCGATATTCGAGAATCGGAGTAAGCGAACTCGGAAAATAGGGCATTCACGCCGACTCATTTTCTTCACCGTCTGCCGAGCCACCAAAGAAAGGCAATAACCATGAGCATTGACCAAGCAGTCCAGAGTCTCGCCGCCAAGGTTCGAGAACTAAAGCCAATTATCGAAACGGAAGAAGCCACAAAAACGGCCTTTATCATCCCCTTCATAAGCACCGTCCTCGGCTACGACGTCACAGACCCCCGTGAGGTTATCCCGGAATATACCGCGGACGTGGGCGTAAAAAAGGGAGAAAAAGTAGACTTCGCCATCAAATCAGGTGATGACTTCCGATTCCTTATCGAATGCAAGAAAATCGGAGAACCGCTCCGACTAGATCACGCGAATCAGCTTGTCCGATACTTCAATGTCACAGATACCGAGTTTGCGATTCTTACCAACGGTGAAGTGTACGAATTCTATGCACAGCTAGACGCAGCGAATCGAATGGACGAAAAGCCATTCATGACAATCGACCTCGCTAACATCGATGCGCGTGTCTTCCCGCACCTCGAGATGTGCACAAAGACTCGCTTCGATTCTGAAACGATTGCGGCAAGCGCTGAGCAACTCAAATACATTTCTGAAATTCGCAAGGTTCTGGCATCACAGTTCAAGGAACCAGATGCTGATTGGGTTAGGCTCATCGCATCTCGAGTGACATCGCGCCGCATGACAGCGCAAAACCTTGAGATTTTCACCAAACTTGTCTCGACAGCTCAATCTCAGTTTCTTAAAGATGAGGCGAATCGTCGGTTGCGTTCGGCCCAGGATTTTGATGAAGTCCCAGGTGCGACACCGGCACCGTCGGCTGCTACCGCCTCCCCTGCCGAACCGGAGGAAACTGATGATTCCGGAATCGTGACAACGGAAGAAGAGTTGCAGGCATTTGGAATTATCCGCGCAATTTGCTGCAGCGAAGTCTCTGTTTCTGATGTGACCATGCGTGACGCGAAATCATATTGCGCAATTTTGTACCGCGATAACAACCGGAATCCGATTGCTCGTTTGTACTTCGACCGGCGCGTTCCACGTATCGGTATCTTCGATGCGTCGCGCACTGAACAAGTATTTGACCTCGGTGCGGTTGATGAGATTTACGAGCATGCGCAGCTTCTTCGCGAGCGCTGTATAGCGCTTCGCGATCAGTAACGCCAATGGCGCAGCAGACATAAAAATAATGATAGGGGCGCTCGACCCGACACCAATTCAGGGAACGCCCCAGGATGCCGCTGCATGTGGATCCGTACTGGGGTGGGTGGCAGATTGGCCGGATTAAACGCTCTGACGTGCAAACCTGGCTGGCCGAGTTTAGCGCTGGCGCGTCGACAGTAAGGAAGGCGCACGCTTGTCTCGCGCAGGTTCTCGATGTCGCTGTTGGTGACGGGGTGCTGGCCTCTAATCCAGCCCGTGGTGTGCGTCTGCCGCGCAAACCGAAGGCGAAAAGGTGTACCTGACCGCCGAGCAGGTCAAGACCCTAGCCAAGGGTTCTAAGCGTCCTGAGCTCATCTGGCTTTTGGCTACTACCGGGCTGCGGTGGGGCGAGGCCGCAGCGCTACGAGTCCGTGACGTCAATGTTCTACGCGGCCGTATACACGTAGAGCGCAATGCCGTCACCGTTGGTAGCAAAGTTATTATCGGCACGCCGAAGACACACGAGCAGCGCACGGTGGCAGTGCCGAAAAAGGTCATGGCCATGCTGAAGCCACTGCTGAAAGACAAACTGCCGGACGCGCTGCTGCGGCCGGCAGGCAATGGCGGGCCGCTGCCGACACCGAGTAAGCCGGATTGGTACTACGGGAACCTAGAGCGGGTCATGAAGGCTGACAAGAAGTTCCCGTATGTGACTCCGCATGGCCTGCGGCATGTGGCCGCTGGACTAATGGTGGGGTCTGGCGCGTCAGTGAAAGTAGTGCAGTCTCAGCTGGGGCACGCGAGCGCGGCTATGACGCTAGACACGTATGCAGATCTGTTTGACGGCGATTTGGATGCGGTGGCGGACGTGATGGATGAGCAGCTGCGTGGCGTGATTTAATGCAGCGGAAATGCAGCGGTTTCCCGGTTTTTGCATGCGTTTCTGCTGTTCATAGCGTCTTCATGGGTGGGTTCGAATCCTTCTGGGGGCGCAAAAATAACCCGCCTGAACTGGTTTTATACCAGCATCAGGCGGGTTTTTACTTCTTAGTTCTTCTTGTTATCCGCAGGATCCGGGCGCAAGTAACGGTCGACCATGTCGACGACCTCTTCGACAGATTTCTTGTCTAGCGCCGCGTCTTTGCCATCCGGGCGCCACACCAGCACCATCGTCTGAATCAGACGGTAAATGTTGCGCGCAAGCAGATATGGATCGTGCTCGCGAATAGTGCCGTCTTCCTGCCCGTGACGGACACCGGGGAGAATGAACCTCTCCACAATTTCCATCTGCGTTTCGCTCATCTCTCCAGTGAGCACTTCTAATACGCGGTCAGGGTCTGTCTTGACTAGGCCAGGGAAAAAGTCACCTTCGATGATGCGTTGGACGACGATTCGAATACGCAGCAACATACGAGCGCGCGAATCGCCAGGGACATAACGGAGGCCCTCAAGCAGGTGCAGGATTTCGCGGTTGGTCACTTCCGCGAGAAGCTCACCGATATCGGCGTATCGACGATATACGGTCGGACGCGAAACCCCTGCCTTACGAGCAATTTCTGCAATCGAAGTCCTACGCAAGCCCACAGTCATTACGCTTTCGCGCGCAGCGGCAATGATGACATCATCGACGGATGGTTTCTGTGCCGCGGTGGTGCTTTGAGCAGCGTCGCCAACACGCCTCGTCTCATCCATGTAACTATTTCTCCCGTTGGAATCCGAACTCAGAAGTAATTTTATCAGGCAAATAGGTCGATTTAGTTCATGCCCCGTTGCCCAATTCTAAGATCTTTCGTTCCAGTTAATTTCGTTTCCCCCACAATTCGCTCCACAAACCACACGGCAATCCACACGCCCGACCACAGCACAATCCACATCGCTAAGCTGGGCGTAGTCAGCGTGTGCCCACAGCCCAGTCCGGGCACAAAATGAGGCGCACTGCCGAATCATGCCGAATCTCAGCGAAAGGTGAAATCATGGCTCAGCCCGATCCCGATCTCAAGCTCTCCCCTGAGCTCGACCGCATCGTGTGGATTGACTGTGAGATGACGGGCCTCGAACCCGAGCGCCACGTCATTGTCGAAATCGCGGCTCTCGTCACCGATGCCAACCTCAACGTCCTCGGGGAAGGCGTGGACATTGTCGTGCACGCGTCCGAGACCGAATTGGCGCAGATGGACGATTTCGTCACCAAGATGCATGCGAAGTCCGGCCTGGATCAGGAAATTCGCGACAGCAAGACTAATGTCGCCGACGCCGAACAGGCTGTTTTGGACTACATCCGTCAGTGGGTTCCTGAGCCCCGCACCGCTCCGCTGGCAGGCAACTCGATTGCCTCCGACCGCAAGTTCATTCACCGCTACATGCCAGAGCTCGACCAGTACCTGCACTACCGCATGATTGATGTCTCTTCCTTCAAGGAACTGGCCCGCCGCTGGTACCCCCAGGTTCTCAAGGGCGCTCCAGAAAAGGGTCTCGCTCACCGAGCTCTTGCAGATATCAAGGAGTCGATCCGCGAGCTGGACTACTACCGCCGCGCCATGCTTCTGCCCCACCCCGGCCCCGAAGGCGACGCTATTTCTGCCGCAAGCAAGGAATCGACGGAAAAGTACGGTGAGATTCGCGGCTAGCTCGCTTTACGACGACCCAAACCCCACCCTTTCCCAAATTCATCCGGGTTGACCTGCTGTTTTTGTTTCCAGCCCACTGTGGGCTACCATATAGTTCGCTGCAGAGATGAGCTGAGAAAACAGCTCCTTTAATGCGGTAATGGTGACTGTAGTTCAGTTGGTAGAGCACCAGGTTGTGATCCTGGGTGTCGCGGGTTCGAGTCCCGTCAGTCACCCCAAGTAGAACCCTCGGCCAGGTTTTTCCGGGCCGAGGGTTTTTGTGTTTCCGCCCGGCGCGTCGCCGGGGTGGGCCTTTTTGCTGCTAAGTCCCCCCCCATAGTCACTACCGAGTAGCCACCAAGCCTGCATCCGCGGACTGCAGCTTGCCGTCAACCATCTCCACGATTCGGTCGGCACCGTGGAGCTGCCCCAGGTCGTGGGTGATGTACAGGGTGGCCACACCCATCTTCCGCGTCACATCCATAATCAGTCGCGTCACCGCCCCTGCACTCTTCTGATCCAAAGCCGCGGTCGGTTCGTCGACTAGCAGCACTTCCGGCTCATTCATCAGTGCGCGCGCAACATTGACGCGTGCCTGCTGACCACCGGAAAGCTGGCTCACGCGACGTTCTCCCAGCCCAGCCAGTCCGACTGCCTCGAGCAATTCATCTGCGCGCTTCTCCGCTTCACGACGGCCACCCGCGGGCCACCCGAAAACACGGCCCAATCGCCGCATTGCGATGAGCTGCTGCTTGACCGTCAGCGCTGGCAGAAGATTCGGCTGCTGGAAAACGATGCCGATGTGTTCGCGACGAATCTTGGCAGCATCCGCGCCGCGAGCGCTCAGATCAATGGCCTTCCTTTCCGCACTCTCGTCCGCGCCTGCACCGTTCGCGTCCTGCTTGTTGGAGTACAGCGTGACATGTCCGGTATCGGCACTCTTCAAACAACCTGCGATGGTCAACAGAGTCGACTTGCCGGAACCCGATGGTCCGACCAGTCCCACTACCTCGCCTGCCCGGATCTTCAGCGAGATGTCATCCAAAATGGTGCGTTTGTTGTCGCCATCTTGGACGGTCAGCGAGATGTTCTTCAGAGCGAGTGCCACGGGAGCCTGGTTGTCGATATAGGTAGTCATTTTGTCCTCAATTCCTCAATTCCTCAGTTGCAGGTTGTGCATGATTAACACGATGTGAGTGTTCTGTGGGAAGCCGCCGTGCTAGGCCGTGCTAACGAGCCACTACGCATTCGCCAATGCGGTGGTCGGATCGACGCGGAATACCGGCACCAGTGCCAGCAGCGCACCAACTACGCCGGTCACGGCCAGAATGAGCCCCGGCACGACGGTCGTGGAAGCATCGACCACAATTGGCATGACGTCGCCGCTCTGCAGAGCCCAGCCCGCCGCTGCAGTCACCGCAACACCGCCGCCGACTCCGATTGCCAGCACGGCCAGGACCTGCGCCAGAGAGTCAGCCACCAGCACGGAGCGGGACGCACCGAGCGCCGAGGAAATGGCCACACCACGCAGTCGTTGAACAGTCCACACTGTGAAGAACGCGCCTACCACCAGCGCAGAAATCACATACAGCATCGAGGTCATCGCGTTCAGCGAGGTCTGCTCGCCCTGATAGGAAGCCGACAGGTTATTGCGCTCGCCGTCGCGCAGAATTGTTCCTTCCGGGACATTCGGCAGCTGCGTCGCAGACTCGTCGACAACCATCGCCGCCGGCACCATCTGCCCCGGTGTCAGGTCTTCCATCACACCGCGCCCGGCATAAATGACCGCTTGGTGGTCCAACCACTTATCCCCCGCCACGCGCGCAACGGTGGCCTCGTGCTCGCCCATCGCGCCAGACAGGGTCAGCGAGTCACCTTCCGCAATGGCGGTTTCACTGACACCGTCGGTGACGGCCACCTGGTCGTCGTTAAGCGAAAAGTCG
Organism: Corynebacterium sp. MSK032; assembly: GCF_030232065.1. Classification (NCBI taxonomy): domain Bacteria; kingdom Bacillati; phylum Actinomycetota; class Actinomycetes; order Mycobacteriales; family Corynebacteriaceae; genus Corynebacterium; species Corynebacterium sp. MSK032. The sequence continues at coordinate 60,405 of NZ_JASPJR010000016.1, forward strand.
GAGATGACGGTGACGGGCGTTTCATCGACGCGCGCACGACTGACGTAGACATCGCGGATGGTGGCGTTGTTATCGTTCGCCCACGTCTGGACGCTCTTTCGCGCCGTCTCGCCGATGCTTGACGACGACAGCGACGTAGCCCCCTCCGAGATGACGACGGCGTCGTTTTTGCCGTAGACCTCGTCAAGTGCGGAGACGGACTGGGCTGACAGTCCGGCAGCCAAAGCCGAGAGGAACGTGACCATCACAGCAATCATGCCGACGGTGATGGTGATCAGTGCGGCACGGCCTGGAGCGGCTCGAAGTTCTTTCATTGACTGGTACATACTCATTATGGTCGTGGATTCAAAGGCGGATTTAATCGCCAGGGAGGTTGAACTTCGTCTCCAACTTTCGGTTGATGTTGACAATTCCGGCTTGTCAGCGGTGTTTTGGCAGGTGGAACTGCCCTAAGCTCGAGAGCGTGGATACTCCTGAGACCCTGAATCGCAGCTGGCAATTACTGCGGTTTGCCCTGGATGTTTTGGTGCTGGTGCTGCTGGCGGTATGCGTGGTTCCGGATCCGCAGTGGCGAATCATCACCTATGCGGCGTGCTTTCTAGCGGTGTACATTGCAGGTTCCATTGGGCCGATTGGGCAGGCTCGGCATGGCAACGTAGCCAACGAGGTCGCGCTGACTAAGCCGCGTGGCCTGCTGTTGGGCTGGCTTGTGATTCTGCTGCTGTGCTGGGCGGCGTTGGCGTTTGCAACGCTGGACGCCTCGTTCCTGGTTTTCCCACTGTTTTTCGTAATTTTGCAGGTAACCGGCGGCCTTATGGCCGTAATCATGGTGGCGGCGACAACGGCGACGGCAATTGGCGCCATCGCTATCCATACTCCGCTAACATTTGGTGGTGTCCTCGGCCCCATTCTGGGTGGGACGTTTGTACTCACGGTGGGGCTGGGGTTCCGGCTCCTGCAGAAGGAGACTATCGAAAAGACCAAGGCGCTGGAGGAGCTCTCAGCTGCCCGCGCCCACTCGGAAGCACTGTCCCGTCGTGCCGGTGAGCTGGACGAACGCGCACGCCTCGCAGCCGATATTCATGACACCGTGGCGCAGGGGCTTTCCTCCATCCAGCTGCTGCTGCATTCGGTGGAGTCCCGCATGAAAAGTGCTCCCACTCAGCATGACCAGACCTCGGTGGATTCGCTACAGCTCGCCCGCAAGGTTGCGGCCGACAATCTCGCCGAGACCCGGCGCATCATCGCAGCACTTCAGCCGGCTCCCCTCGAAGGCGCAGACCTATCCGGTGCGTTGGAGAAAGTCTGCTCCTCCACGGTGCTGGGCGATGCTGTCAGCTTCTGCGTCGACGGCACACCCACGCGGCTGCCGGCCACCGTCGAAGCAACCATCATCAGGGTGGCCCAGGCGAGCTTGGCGAACGTCGTCAAGCATGCACACGCCACGCGTTGCCGTGTCACCCTGACCTACCAGCCCGACGAGATTCTGCTCGACTGCGTCGACAACGGCATCGGCTTCGACCCCACCGCACCAACTAACGACGACAGCGTGGGGATCGCCAACGCGCGCCGACGCGTGGAGAAGCTCGGCGGCACCTTCACCATCGAGTCGGAACCGGGGCGTGGCTGCGGTGTCAGCGTCAGCATCCCGCACGAGCTCGCCTCTTAAAGTCCCGCGCCTGGTATGCAGGTAGGAAACGACCATTCACATCACCCGAGGAGTTAGCCAGGTGACCAAGCCCATCGGAGTCCTCATCGCCGACGATCATCCCATCGTGCGCGCTGGTCTTCGCGCAGTCGTTGAATCGGCGCCGGATATCGTCGTGGTCGGCGAGGCGGCCAGCGGTGACGAGGCGGTCGAGAAGGTGCGCGCATCGCTTGACGACGACTCTTGCGGCCACATCGATCTGGTACTCATGGACCTTCGCTTTGGTGAGGCCCCTGGCACCGCTACCCGCGCAGGCGGAGTCGATGCCACCGCAGCCATCCGCGCACTGGCCGGGCGCGGCGCAAAGGCCCCAGAAGTGTTGGTGGTGACCAATTATTCTTCGGACTCCGATGTGCTCGGCGCTGTCACCGCAGGCGCAGTTGGTTATCTGCTGAAGGATGCCGCTCCGGAAGAGCTCATCGATGGTATCCGTCGTGCCGTCCGCGGCGAGACCGTGCTGAACACACAGGTGGCCGGTCGTTTGATGGGTCGGATGCGCAACCCCAATACAGCACTAACCCCGCGCGAACTCGAGGTGCTCGAGTTGGTCGCGCGGGGTATGTCGAATAGAAAAATTGCAGAACAGCTGGTGCTCACCGAAGCGACTGTGAAATCGCATCTGGTACATATTTTCACCAAGCTAGACGTCAGCTCCCGCACCGCGGCTGTTGCTCGGGCGCAGGAGCTGGGAATGTTGGGTGATTAGGAAACGGACTAACCCGCGTGGCTTAAGTGATGGCCTCACTTAGAGGACATGAGCTACCAGGAGCTGGTCTCGTCGGCGTTGCCCTTCTTCCAGGTCTCCCACGGGATGTTCCAGTCACCTAGTCCATCAACACCGGAGAGCGTCTCACCAATCGTATTCTTCACAATCACGATGTCACCGCGCTTAGTGTTGTCCAGGAACCACTTAGCGTTGGCGTCAGTGACGTTGATGCAACCGTGAGACTGGTTGACGCTGCCCTGTGCCCACGTTGACCACGGTGCACCGTGGACGTAGATACCGGAGTAGGACATCTGCGTTGCGTAGTTAACCGGCGTGACGTAGCCACCGTTTTCCAGAGACAGGCCGTAGGTACGGGAGTCCATCACCATGGTCTCGTTGCGATCACCGATGATGTACTGGCCATTCGGAGTCGGGTGAACATTCGACCCCATAGAGATAGGCATGGAGTTTACGACTTCACCGTTCTTCTTAATGACCATGGTCTTCGTCGCATCATCAGCGATAGCGATGACTTCATCACCGATAGTGAAGCTGGTTTCGGCGGACTCCGCACCGTACATATCGTCACCAAGATCCGTGCCGTAAATATCGGACTTCACGGTAACCTTGGTCCCCGGCTTCCAGTACTCCTTTGGACGCCAGCGCACCTCACTGTTATTCAGCCAGTAGAAAGCGCCTTCCACCTTAGGCTCGGTGGTCACCTTAATTGCTTCCTCAGCAGCCTTGCGGTCCGAAATACTCGCGCTGAATTTCACAGCAATAGTCTGACCGACACCCACGGTGGAACCATCCAGCGGGGACAGGTAACCATTTACCTGAGAAGTCGGCTCGACGGTGGTGAAAGAAGTAGCCAGCTTTTCTGTGCCCGAGGTGGCGTTAATCTCATAGGTCTTTGAGTAGCCCAGGGGTTCTGCAGTGGTCCACTTGGTACCACTGGAGTCGAGCTTGCCCTTGACCTCTTTGCCCTCAGGGTTGGTCATAACAACCTTGTCCAGGCGATGTCCCTCTTCCACCTGAACCGAAATCGGGTCAACCACCGAAACATCGGTGGCGTCGTCCTTCACACTGGCGACAAGACCAACGTCTGGCTTCTCCGCCTCTTGCTGCTCGGCATTATCTCCGCCGACGGTACAAGCAGCTAGCGAGATGGTGGTCGCAAATGTCACCACCGCCATCGACAGGCGCTTAAAAGATTGCCGCATGATCGTGCTTCACTCCAACAGTGCAATTATTAAGTAGTAAGTCCCGGGGACACACTGCGACACACAGCGGAGTCCTGCTACAGCCCCTGGTGCGCCCTCGAAAAAGGTCAGACTGCCCTGCAGCGGCACTAGCCACCGATAAAACGCTCGCCCTAACTGAAAAGCCTTATTGACTGCCCAATCGCAGTCATCAACCCCTCACAGGGCGCAGCACGCAAAGTAGCCCAACGGTTCCTACAGTTAACCCTCTGGAAAATTGCTGTGCAACCCCAAAAAACCGGGGCACTTCAACCGACCTGGGAAAACAGCGCCCCCTTGAAGCTGCGTTACCGAAAAGTAATCAGTTCGCTATTCAAAAGTGCCACCGGACGCTTCCGGACGTTACTGAACACTGTCGAACGTAACTCCGACATCTATGCACACTCCCAACGTCGATGGCATTGATACAGGCCCTACCCCACTTTGAGGATTTCCAAACTTTTTTTGAACTTTTTTCAAACGGTTGCGCAAAACCTTTCAAAAAACATGCAAAAACATCAATTCAAAAACAGCATCTGACCAGCCGATTTTACAAACAATCAGAAACCTGGTTATATATCTTCTCGTTGCCGGCGAGGAGCTCACACAGAGAGCACCAAGCAGGAAACAGTAAGCGCCATTAGCTCAACTGGCAGAGCAGCTGACTCTTAATCAGCGGGTTCGGGGTTCGAGTCCCTGATGGCGCACAATACAGACCGGGAAGGTAGAAATACCCTCCCGGTCTTTTTGTTGCATAAGGGTTAAGTGACAAAAAGTGTGTCCGCTCGGTGTGTCGCCGGGTGGGCCCTTTTTATCTCATGGGCCCTTTCCGG